>JAAYRR010000094.1 GCA_012518675.1 Bacillota bacterium | reverse complement strand
CGGTAGAAGAGCTGATCGCTTTTTGCCGGCAGCACCTGGCTGATTTTAAATGCCCGCAAACAGTGCGTGTTGTAGAAGAAATACCCAAAAGCTCTTCCGGGAAATTACTGCGCCGTGAACTGCGGGCCCGGTGGGACAGTTTATAGTCCGCTGTTTCAAAACAATTAAGGCCGTCTGCAGGGGCCTGCCGCCTATACCGCAGAATTAGGGGAAAAAACCCGAAAGGGGTGGCAATAAAAATTTATTTCTGCCAAAGGAGATTGAATTTTGGTTTATTTAGGGGTTATCGGTGCCGGCAAATGTGATGAACAGACGGCTGCAGCTGCCTATGAGGTGGGCAGGGAAACCGCTTTGGGAGGCGCAACTTTAATTTGTGGTGGCCGGGGCGGCGTAATGAAGGCTGCCTGCCGGGGCTGTAAGGATTATGGTGGTGTCAGCATCGGTATTTTACCCGGCTTTAAACGTCAGGAGGCCAACCCCTATGTCAGTTATGTTTTAACTACCGGGCTGGGTGCCCTGCGCAATTTTTTAGTTGTGCGCTGCAGTGACGCTTTAATTGCCCTTCCCGGGGAATACGGCACACTTTCTGAAATGGCTATTGCTTTAAAGGAAGGTAAAAAGGTATTTGCCCTTTTCCCGTCCTTAATGCCATCTACAGGCCAACAATCTTGTGAAAAATTTCAGGAGCAGGTACAAGGCGCTAACCGGCTGCCGGGACGGCCCGCCGGTAAAGAACAAACCCGCAAAAGAGCCGGTCCACAGTCCCGGAAACAACAGCAGGGGTTGCTGCAACTGCCAGCAAAACAACAGCGGCGGGATTTTTCCCGGCCGCCGGCAAAACAGCAGGTTTTGAATTCGCCTTTACGGCCTCCAGGGCAGCCACCGGGGCTGCCGCTGCAACCGGATCACTGGCTGGAACAGTTTTTACAGTGGCCCGGGCTGGAAGTGGTGTTTTCCCCGCAGGAGGCTGTGAGGCAAGCGCTTTCCTTTTGCAGGGATCCCGGAACATCAGTGTGGTGAAACAGGTACAGTATTAGTAACGGTAGACTGCTTTTTCCCATGCAAGACCTGTGCCAGCTGTGGCCTTGTCTATGAAGAGCTTTCGCTCAAAGGCCGCCGGTGGATGTGTCCGGGTTGTAACGCTACCTGTGACAAGGATATTCACGCCGTTATCAACATACACAGGGTTGGGACATCAACCTTCAAAGGAGAAGTTGCAAGACCTGCGCCGGGAGCATTCTTCCATGACGCTGGAATCCCCCGAATTTTCCGTGGGGAATATGTTAACCCTCCTGTATCCATCTTGTCCTGCCGGGCATGGTAAAATATTGTTTTTCCGGCCGGCACCATGCAACCGCATGCCGGCAGGCTGGCTATGTTTCAATCGCCAAGCGCCAAAGCCCCCCCGCCCGGCAGAACAGGGAACTGCCTAAAGTTGTTGCTGCAATTGTTGTTGCGCTTCATCCAAAATCATGGGCACTTTATACCAACCGTTTTGCTCCATAATCTGAAAAACCTGCCAGTGATCATCTAAATATTGATCATGAAAATCCTTAAAGGTTTGATGCAGGGTTTGGTTTTGTGATTCCAGGATAGCGTGCATGTATCCCTGGGCCATATGCTTAATACCTGTGAGTACGTCTCCGGCAATGTCCTTGTCGGTAAGTTGCTGTTGGGGCATCTTCATTTGGGGCATTTTCACAACCTCCTTTTTATTTTTTTACCTGTTGAGTTTTAACTAAGCAGATGACCGCCACCAACTTCTTGTAGAAAAGATGAAAGCCGGCTGGCCCTTTCCTGGCAGTTAGTACCCATCTGATTGATTATTTCCTTCATGGCCGGATCCTGAACCTGGTGGGCGTAGTTGCCCAATTTTTTGGCGCAGAGAGATTCACCCTGGTATTGGTGGAAAAGTGACATAAATTCGGCCTTGCCGATATTTTTGATGTTGATTCCCGTTGTGGGCATCTTCTTTAGTCCCCCCTTTCTCTAAAATTCTTTCTTAGTTTTTCCCTTGTAATTTTATCTATACAGTAGCAGGAAAGGGAAAAAATACTACTTCTTTTCACAAATATTTCTTTTTTTAAGTAGACACCCTTTAGGCCTTATAGTATAATAATCCTGATTTACTTCATTGGAGGTTCCTTATATGAAATCTATTCAAATTTACGATACAACCCTCAGGGATGGCGCACAAAGAGAAGGTATTTCCTTTTCTGTTGGCGATAAAATTGAAATTGTTAGGCTGCTTGATGCTCTGGGCGTAGATTATATCGAAGGAGGCTGGCCGGGTTCCAACCCCAAGGATATGGAATTTTTTGCGCGCCAGCAGGATTTATCCTTAAAACACGCTAAAATTACCGCTTTTGGCAGCACCAGACGCGCCGGTGTCAGTGCTGAAAGTGATGGCAACGTGCGCGCCTTGCTGGAAGCTAACACGCCGGCGGTTGCCGTCGTTGGGAAAAGTTGGGACTTCCATGTTTCCCATGCCCTGGGAACAACCCTTGATGAAAATATCGCCATGATTGCCGATACAGTCTCTTATTTAAAAAGTAAAGGTTTAGAGGTAATCTATGATGCGGAGCATTTTTTCGACGGTTACAAATATAATCCTGTTTACGCCCTGAAAACGATTCAAGCGGCGGCTGAAAGCGGTGCTGACAGTATTGCCCTGTGTGATACAAACGGCGGCACAATGCCTTTGGATGTTCAACGGATTGTGCTGGAGGTAAAAAAAGAAATTGCCACCCCGTTGGGTATTCATGCTCACAACGATTGCGGTATGGCTGTTGCCAACTCTATTATTGCTGTCCAGAGCGGGGTTAGCCAGGTTCAGGGAACAATTAACGGCTATGGGGAAAGATGCGGCAATGCCGATCTTTGTGCAATCATCGCCAATATACACCTCAAACTGAAGTTTAACAAGCTTAAAACGGAACAGTTGCGGGAGCTGACCAGGATTTCCAAGGTTGTTGCTGAACTGGCGAATATGATTCCCCAGGACGGACAGCCTTATGTAGGCCGGAATGCCTTTACGCATAAGGGCGGCATTCATGTCGATGCAGTTGTTAAACATGCCAGTACCTATGAACATGCCCCTCCGGAAGAAGTGGGCAACAAACGCCGTATTTTGGTTTCAGAACTTTCCGGGAAGAGCAACATCCTCTTTAAGGGCCTGGAAAACAATTTGGAATCAATTAAAAATTATCCGGAAGCCATCAAAGTGCTCAATGTTCTTAAAAAAATGGAACATGCGGGCTACCAATTTGAAGGGGCAGAAGGTTCATTTGAACTATTGGTTTGGAAAACGTTGCAGACCTATCAACCCCTTTTCAAGCTGGAGGCTTTTCGTCTCATTCTCGATAAGGAACGGCGGGGAAGCGATGTCTATCATGTAGAAGCTACCATTAAATTAAGGGTTGGCGATCGGGTTGTGCATACTGCCGCCGAAGGGAACGGGCCTGTCAACGCCATGGATAATGCCCTGCGCAAGGCCCTGGAAGAAATTTACCCAGAGATCAAGGCTATAAAACTTGTTGACTACAAGGTGCGTGTCCTGGACGGCAAGGACGGTACCGGTGCGGTGGTCAGGGTGTTGATTACATCACAAAACGGACGCAAAAGATGGGGTACGGTCGGGGTTTCCGGAAACGTGATCGAAGCCAGCTGGATTGCCTTGGTTGACAGTATTGAGTACGGGTTGCTTTGTGACCAGAGCCCGGCGGTAGAAGGCATTAAAAATGCAATCAGTGAAATTGCCTGGGAAGAAGAATATATTGCCAAAACCAACCGGCTGTAGGTATTGGAATTTTGCCGGAAACTACCCGGGCTGTTTACAGAAGGGGCCGGCAGCATGAAAACCCGGTGACCGGGCAGACTATTTTTATCTGGATGAACAGTTGAATTTTGCTGGTTAACTTTGGTTGGCACCTGAAACCGGCAGGGGGTGTCTTGCAGGGTCCTGTTTTTGCGGGGGAGGGATAAAAATGCAACGAAGGGCAGATTTTCTTTATGGGAAAGCCACCGGTATCGGCAGCATGCCCCACCGGGAAGCAACCGCCGCCTTGGAACTGATACAGGAAACAATGCCCTGGGGGCCGCACTGGCCGCAGTTGCCTCAGCGCTCAAAGGACGAAGGTTTAATCCAACAGTACCTGGGCCCGTTATTAAAACTGGAATTGCTTGACTGGGAAAAGGGGATCCCCCCTTTTTTTGTTAATGATAATTATTCCTGGCTGGAAAAAGCAGCCCGGTTCTATGAACTTTATCTGGCTTTTCAGGAGGGGAAGCAAAAAGAGGAGGTGCTTTCCCTTTTTGCTTTTCCGCCGGCTGCAGCGGCCGGTTTTTATAAATTTCTGGATGTAAAATGGGATGCCTTGCCTTTAAAGCCGCATTTTTTGAAGGGGCAGGTTTGCGGTCCGCTTTCCCTGGGTTTGCAGGTTAACGCCGGGGATCAGACTTCTGCCTTTTACCACACAGAAACGCGTGAAATCATTACCAAGGCCCTGACTTTAAATGCCCGTTTTCAAATACATTTCTTAAAAAAGTTTTCCCTGCCGGTGGTCATCATGATCGATGAACCGCTGCTGTTTTTTTATGGTCAGCTGGCAGGAATTTCATTGTCCCGGGAACAAATTGTGCAAAGCCTGGCGGAACTGGTTTCAGCTATCAAGCAAGAAGGCGCCTATGCCGGGGTGCACTGTTGTTCCGGTGCCGACTGGTCTATAATTTTTGAGGTTTCGCCCCACATTGTCAGCTTTGATGCCTACGCCTATTTTGATTCCCTGTTGGTTTATGGGGAGCAGGTGCAGTCTTTTTTAAATAAAGGCGGCTGTTTGGCCTGGGGGCTGATTCCCACGACGGGGGAGGACCTGAAGGCGGAGGGGGCGGCTTCTTTAAAAGAAAAGTTTTGGAAAGGTATCCAAAGGCTTGCCCGTCAGGGCGTTAATGAAGGGCTCCTGGCCAGGCAATACCTATTGACCCCCAGCTGTGGCACAGGTACCTTGTCTGTTGCCCAGTGTTCCCAGGTTTACAGCCTAACCTTTGATCTGCAAAAATTACTGCAAGGCCACCCGGGTTGATATTTTTAAGTCTAAGAAGGAGGTGTCCGGCGTGGATATGGAAGGTCTATTAAGAAAACTGACTGAAGAGGACGGGGTTTCCGGCTATGAAAAAAAAGTTGCAGGGATAGCTGCCGGGGCCTTTTCACCGTATGTTGATGATACAAGAACTGATAATCTGGGTAACCTTATTTTTCTAAAAAAAGGACAGGGAAATTCCCCACCCCGGTTACTTATTTGTGCCCATATGGATGAGATCGGGCTGATTGTTACCAAGGTAGAAGAAAATGGTTTTTTGCGCTTTACTTCCCTGGGGGGATTTGACGCCCGTACCCTGCCGGGGCAGGCAGTGAATATCTATGGACGGGATAAAGTTCCCGGGATCATCGGTTTCAAGTTGCCCCCTTTATACACGGAACAGGAAAAGGGGCAGGGTGTTAAAATGGAGGATCTTTTCCTGGATACCGCTCTGACGCCGGAGGTTGTGCGGGAAACTATTGCGGTGGGTTCAGTGGCTGCAATCGAAAGAAAATATTTGACCTTGCAGCATAACTCCCGTGCCGGTAAAGCGTTTGACGATCGTGCCGGCATAGTTGCACTTTGGCAGTGCGCCCGGGAACTGCATAAAATCAGGCATGAGGCCGATCTCTACCTGGTGGCTACCGTCCAGGAGGAAGTTGGCACCCGGGGCGCGGTTGTATCCACCTTTGGTATTTCCCCGGACTTGGGGATTGCTGTTGACGTCTGCCACGGTGATTTCCCCGGGGCGCTTGAACAGGAAACCTCACCTTTAACAAAGGGGCCTGTGGTTACCAGCGGCCCTAATATTCACCCTTTTATTGCTGAAAAGCTGTTGCATGTCGCGGCTGAATATCATTTGCCCTATCAAAGGGACGTTTCCCCGGGGCCGACAGGCACTGACGCCCGTGCTATCCAGATCACTATGGAGGGCGTGCCGACGGGGTTACTTTCTATACCGCTGCGCTATATGCATACTTCTGTGGAGCTGGTGGATTTGGAGGATATCAAGGTTGCCGGTCTGTTGCTGGCCCGTTTCGTAGCTGCAGTGGACCGTGCTTTTGTGGAGGGATTGGTGTGCTTATAAAAGAGCTTTCTGCAATACCCGGGGTTTCCGGCGATGAAACCAGGATTAGAAATTTTATCCGGGAAAAGTTGGCAGCCCGGGGGCTGAAAAACTATACAGATGCCTTGGGGAACCTCTATGTTTCGAAAGAAGGCCGGGGGAAGGGTGAAGATCCAGGGCTGATGCTCTGCGCCCATATGGATGAAGTTGGCTTGATGGTTTCGTCAATTGAAAAAAGCGGGCACCTGCGTTTTTATAAGGTGGGGGGGGTGTATGAACCGGCCCTGATTTCCAAACCCGTAAAAATTGGCCCGGACGATGTCTATGGTGTAATCGGTGCCAAAGCAATTCATTTGCAAAAAGCAGAAGAAAGGAAAAAGGCCTTGGGCCCGGAAAATCTTTACATAGATATCGGTGCCAAAAATAAAGATGATGCTGAAAAAGCAGTTAAAATCGGTGATTACGTTTCTTTTTACAGTGAGGCCAGCTGCTATAAAAATTTGGTGCGTGGTAAAGCGCTGGACAACAGAGCCGGCTGCGCCGCTTTGCTGGAAATCCTGCAGCGGGATTTTCCCTGTTCCTTTACGGCTGTTTTTACTGTGCAAGAAGAAGTTGGCATCAGGGGCGCGCGGGTTGCTGCCTACAGGGTAAATCCCCGGATGGCGCTTGTCCTGGAAACCACTATCGCTGCAGATACCCCCGGAATTAAGGAATATGAACAGTCCACCGTCTTGGGGGATGGCCCGGCCTTTACCGTCAAGGATGACTCTGTAATAGCCCATCCACGTCTCTTGGAGCGCTTGATACAGGTGGCGGAAAAACAGCAAAGGCCCTACCAGTTTCGCCGTTATGGCGGCAGTTTTACCGACGCGGGGGCCGTTACAACTTCGCGGGGCGGCGTTGCTGCCGGGGTGATCTCCACACCCTGCCGCTATATTCATTCCCCGCTGTCCATGTTAAATCAAAAAGATTGGCATCACCTTGTCGAGATAGTTGACGGTTTTATCAGATCAATAGATGAAAAGGGGTTGGAGGTATGAAAGAATTAATCCAGAAATTATGCGCCTCCTTTGGCCCTGCCGGCCGTGAGGGGCAGATACGCGCCGTTATTGCTGCGGAAATTGAAAAATTAAAAGAAGAATATTTTGTTGATACACTGGGAAATTTGGTCGTGCGTAAGGGCCCTGCCGGTGGAAAAAAAATTTTGGTGGCAGCCCATATGGACGAAATCGGTTTAATGGTTACTTATATTGAGGAAAACGGTTACCTGCGTTTTACCAATTTAGGCGGCATTATGCAACAGACTTTGCCGGGGACCAGGGTGTTTTTTGAAAATGGCACTGTTGGTGTAATCGGGCAGGAAAAAAACAAAGAAACCCGGGAACCCGGTTTAAGCAAGTACTACCTGGATATTGGCGCAGAAAACCGGGAAACAGCGTTGGCTAAGGTAAAAATCGGTGATGCCGCAGTTTATCTTGCACCACTGCACCAGGAGGGAAAGCGCCTTACCGCCAAGTCGCTCGATAACCGCGTTGGTTGTGCTGTCCTCTTAGAAACATTAAGCAGGCTTTCTGCGGCAACGTTGCCCGGGGAGGTGTTTTTTGTTTTCACTGTGCAGGAGGAGGTGGGCCTGCGGGGGGCCCAGACCATCGCTTACCGGACCAAACCCCACTACGGCCTGGCTGTTGATGTCACCCGGGTGGGCGATACACCTGAACCTGAATTCAAAACAAACGTTTCCCTGGGGAAAGGGCCCACTGTGAAGGTGATGGATTCTGCCGTAATCTGCCACCCAAAGGTGACAAATTTAATGATGGATGTTGCCGAAAAAAATAATATTCCCTACCAGCCGGAGGTATTGGAAAGAGGTGGTACCGATGCCGGGGCTATACATCTTTCACGGGACGGCATCCCCACCGGTGCCTTGTCCATTCCCTGTCGTTATATTCATACCCCGGCAGAAATGGTGGACTTAGATGACGTGGAAAACGGCATCGCCCTACTGCAGGAACTATTAAAATGTGAACAGTGGTAAAAATATTTGTAAAAAAGCTTAAAAACGGGTTAATTTAATTGTTTTTAACCGTTAAAGATGATAAAATTAATCCGGGTAGGATCTTACCTGCACCAGCCTTTAATGTTTAAGTTTTTAATGACAAAAAAGCAGCTGTATTTTGCCTGGAGCCAAAAAGGACCGGGACTAAGGTACATTGAAGAAAGAACGCTGTTACTGTGCCTTCCTGCCCGGCAGGAAGGTTTTAATTTTTTAGGGAGAGAGCCAGCCTATGCATACAACAAAAGCTGTAAAAAAAATAGCGATTATTGGCGCCGGCAACGTCGGCAAGGTGCTTGGTTATGCTTTAAAGCAAAAGGGTTATGTGCCGGTGGCTGCTACGGCGCGCACTGCAGCGTCGCGTAAAACAGCGGCTGCTTTATTACAGTGTCCTGTTTACAGTGAACCGGAAAAGGCTGCACAGCAGGCGGATATAGTTTTTTTAACCACCCCTGATCGGGTAATTAAGGAGGTATGCGATGCTTTAGCTTTGAAGGGCGTTTTTCACCGGGGGCAGGTGGTGTTGCATACAAGCGGGGCCCACAGCTCAGAAATACTTTCAACGGCACGGGAAGCCGGTGCCAATGTTTTTTCCTTCCACCCTCTACAAACATTCCCCGGGGTGGAGGCAGGCTTACGTGCTTTGCCGGGTACATTTTTTGCTGTTGAAGGCGAGCAGGAAGCTTTTTGGGTGGCTGAAGAAATGGTTGCAGCCTTAGGGGGTAAGATGTTGACTATCCCCACAGAAATGAAACCGCTGTACCATGCTGCGGCCTGTGTGGCGTGCAACTATCTGTCTACCCTGATGGATGTAGCCCTAAAAATGTATCAGGTAATGGGTATTGGCAGCGAACAGGCCTTTGAGTCCTTGGCACCGCTTATCTACGGCACCCTTAAAAACATTGGGGAAATGGGTCCGGAAAAGGCGTTAACCGGGCCGGTTGCCCGGGGTGATCTGCCTACGATTAATTCCCATCTTGAAATTATTGGCAAGTTGGTGCCGGAACTGCTTGCCGCCTACAAATGTATGGGGATTTATACTGCAGATCTTGCTTACAGGAAGGAAACACTGACTGAAGACCAGGTCAAGCAATTAAAAAATTTGTTAGGAGGGTAAAAGAATGAGCGCAGGACGTTTTTCCACCTTGGATTTTATAGAAATGAAGCAAAAAAAAGAGAAAATAACGATGATTACCGCCTATGATCATCCTACCGCCCAGCTGGTTGATGAGGCGGGAGCTGAATTTATCCTTGTGGGTGATTCCTTGGGAATGGTTGTGCTAGGCTATGAGGATACCTTGGCCGTGACATTGGACGATATGATTCATCACGGAAAGGCAGTGGTCCGGGGGAGTAAAAATGCCTTTGTGGTAGTGGATATGCCCTTTTTAACTTATGAGGTCAGCAGTGAAAAGGCCCTGCTAAACGCCGGCAGGATCATCCAGGAAACCGGTGCGCAAGGTGTAAAGTTGGAAGGCGGTCTGGAAATTATTGATGCAGTAAAAAGTATCACTGGCTCCGGTATTCCCCTTGTTGGCCATCTGGGCTTGACACCGCAGTCCGCGGGGCAGTTGGGTGGTTTTAAAGTTCAGGGGAAAGATCCCCGGGTTGCCAAAAAAATGATCGAAGATTCTTTAGCGCTGGAGGAGGCGGGGGCCTTTTCCTTGGTGCTCGAATGCGTTCCCTGGCAACTGGCTAAAGTGATTACAGAGAAACTTTCCATACCGGTGATCGGCATCGGCGCAGGAAAATTCTGTGATGGACAGGTTCTGGTTTATCATGACGTGATGGGGCTTTATACCGGCAAACGTCCCAAATTTGTAAAGCAATATGCAGAAGCTCGAAACGAAATGATGAAAGGTATGCAAGCCTATATTTCTGAAGTCAGGCAAAGCATTTTTCCCGAAGAAAAACATATCTTTACCATGTCCGAAGAAGCTTTGGCAAAGGCCTTGGAGACCTAGGTTTCCTGGCAGGGGGGAGGGGATCTATTTTGCAGGTTATAGACAATATTACTGCTCTTAAGGATGTTATTGGGAAAAAAAAGAAAAAGGGACTGCGCATCGGCCTGGTACCGACTATGGGTTTTTTACATGAGGGACATCTTTCCCTGATGCGGGCGGCCAAAGCTGAAAATGATTGCATGGTCGTCAGTATTTTTGTTAATCCTTTACAGTTTGGTGTGGGAGAGGACTATGTAGAATACCCCCGGGACTTAGAAGGGGATAAAAAGCTGGCGGCGGCTGCAGGATGCGATCTGCTTTTTTCCCCTTCAGTCAGAGAAATGTACCCCCGTGGTTACGCAACCTTTGTAGAAGTGGAAAGACTGACCAACAGCCTTTGTGGGCTTTCCCGACCGGGACATTTTCGTGGTGTTACCACTGTGGTTGCCAAGTTGTTTAACTTAGTTTGCCCTGATCGTGCCTACTTTGGACAAAAGGATGCCCAACAAGCCTTTGTTCTTCAAAAAATGGTGGCCGATCTGAATATGGACCTGCAGCTAATAATTGGGCCTACCATCCGGGAAGCTGACGGGTTGGCTATGAGTTCACGTAATAAATACCTGACGCCTGCACAAAGAAAAGAAGCAGTGACGCTTTATAAAAGTTTGCAGGAGGCAGAACAGAGTATTGCCGCCGGGGAAAGGGAAGCAGAAGTACTTAAGCAGGCCATCAGTCAAAGAATTTCTGCAATTAAAGGCGCTTGTCTGGATTATGTTGAAATTGTAGATACTACAGAACTGTGTCCTGTTCTCCTCATATCAGGAAAGTGCCTGATTGCTGTTGCAGTTAGGTTTGGCCAAACCAGACTGATAGACAACGTTATTGTGGAGGTGTGAACAAATGTGGCGGACAATGTGTAAATCTAAAATTCACAGAGCTACTGTTACCGATGCCAATTTGAATTATGAGGGTAGCATTACAATAGATGCGGAACTTATGGAAAAAGCTGATATTTTAGCTTATGAAAAGGTGCAGGTTGTAAACAACCATAATGGTGCCCGGTTGGAAACTTATGTTATTCGCGGAGAGCGTGGTAGTGGAATTATTTGCCTTAACGGTGCGGCGGCGCGCCTTGTCCAGCCCGGAGATGTTATTATCATTATCAGTTATGCGCAGTATTCCCCGGAAGAACTGCAGGATTTTAAACCCAAATTAGTTTTTGTTGATGAAAAAAATACAATAGCGCGCTTTGATGTTGGAGAATAAAAATAAAAAGAACGTCTTGGCTGCCACTTTTTTAGAATAGCATGTAAAAGGGTGCTTTCAAAATATTATGAAAATAAAACCTTTATTCTTTTACATTCACAGGCCTATGTGTTATAATCATTGTAATTATTGTTTGTAATTAATAACTTTATTACTTTTGGGAAGATGGGAAAAGAGTGTTACCAGGGTTTCCGGTACCTCAAAGGCGGAGTAAAAAGATTTTCAGTGGCAGCACAGTAATCACGTTTTTGGGTAAATATACTTTGTCGAATCTTCGCCCTTGTCATGCAGCAGGAGGCGAAGATTTTTTTGAAAAATTTATTTTACCGGGATGGCAGCATTTTACTTAATTGTTGTAATTTATGGTAGGTGTTGGTTTATTATTGCAAATAGGATAAAATATGGTGTAATTGGAAAGGGGAAATCGAAGCATGTCCCGGGACAGGGCTTTTCAAGCAAAATATTACCACGCTTTAAACCTGCTTCCTTCCTTGGGTCCGGTGCGAATAAAAAGGCTGGTCCAACGTTTTGGCACCCCGGAACAGGTTTGGCAGGCAGTGCCCCGGGATTTAGCGGGGGTTGAAGGTTTTACAGCCGCTTTACGGGAAAAAATAAGCCGGGAATGGCAAAAGGTAGATCCCGTGCAAGCGTGGGAAAAAATTATTCAGCAGGGATATTCTTTTATTGTCTGGGAAGACAGCCGTTACCCTTTACTTTTGCGCGAAATCTATGATCCCCCTCCCTTGCTATATTACAGGGGGAACATTGATATTTTGAACAACAGCTGTTTAGCTGTTGTTGGTAGCAGGCGGCATACTGTTTACGGCAGGGAAAACGCTTATAAATTTGCTTATGGGCTGTCAAAACATGGTTTAACCATTGTCAGCGGCATGGCCCGGGGTATTGATACCTGGGCACACAAGGGGGTTTTCGAGGCCCGGGGTAAAACGGCGGCTATTTTAGGTTGTGGTTTGGATATCTGCTATCCCCCTGAAAATAAAGCTGTAAAGAAAAATATTGAAAATTTTGGTGTGCTGGTCAGTGAGTTCCCCCCGGGTTACAAACCTTTGCCTTCAAATTTTCCCCGTCGGAACAGAATTATCAGCGGTCTTTCTTTGGGAACCCTGGTCATAGAAGCAGGGGAAAAAAGCGGTGCATTGATAACTGCTGACTTCGCCCTGGAACAAGGGAGAGAAGTGTTTGCCATCCCCGGGGGAATTGCCAGCCCTTATAGCCGGGGTTGCCATAAACTGATTAAGGAAGGTGCCAAGCTGGTAGAAAAAATTGAAGATATTTTGGAGGAGATTTCTGTTACAAAGTCGGTAAAAGATGTTTCTCCCCCGCAAGAAAAGCAGGATTTTAGCCCGGAAGAAAAAAAACTGCTGCAGTATATCCCTTTTGAACCCTTAGCGCTGGAGGAGCTTGTTGTTTTTAGCAAAATGCCTCCTGCTACGCTAAATGCGCTCCTGCTGGAGCTGGAATTAAAAGGGGCTATTAAACAGCTGCCGGGAAAATATTTTATGAAAAGCTGAGCCGGAGGTGTCTAAATGTACCTTGTCATTGTGGAATCCCCTGCCAAGGCCAGGACGATTAGTAAATTTTTAGGTAAAAAATATAAGGTTAAAGCTTCTATCGGTCATCTCATCGATCTGCCCAGGAGCCAGCTTGGTATTGATTTGGAAAATAATTTTAAACCCAAATATATTACCATCAGGGGAAAAGGTAAAATATTGCAGGAGCTAAGAACAGCCAGTAAAAAGGCCGAACGGGTTTACCTGGCAACTGATCCGGACAGGGAAGGCGAGGCTATCAGCTGGCATCTAAGCAATTCACTGAAGCTAAATAACAGCGAACCCTGCAGGGTAGAATTTCATGAAATTACAAAAACAGCTGTAAAAAATGCTTTTGCCAAGCCGCGTTACCTCAACCTGGATAAAATTGAAGCCCAGCAAGCCCGGCGTATTCTTGATCGCCTGGTAGGCTATACGATCAGCCCTTTGCTTTGGGAAAAAGTGCGTAAAGGGCTTAGTGCCGGCCGGGTGCAATCGGTGGCGCTGCGGCTGATCTGTGACCGGGAAAGAGAAATTGAGGCCTTTGTAAAGGAAGAATATTGGACAATTGACGGGGATTTTAAAGAATTGGCCCAGGGAAACACCTTTACGGCAAGGTTTCACAGCCAACAGGGTAAAAAAATTAACCTTGCTACCGAAAAAGAGGTTGCGGGGATTCTAAAGGGTTTAAAGGACCAAAATTATGTGGTTCAGAAGGTTCGCCTGCAGCAAAGAAGGCGTAACCCGGCTGCCCCTTTTACGACCAGCACCTTGCAGCAGGAGGCCTCCCGAAAACTGCGCTTTACAACCAAGAAAACGATGATGATTGCCCAACAGCTATATGAAGGCATTAAGGTTGGCCAAAAGGGTGAGGCAGAAGGTTTGATTACCTATATGCGTACGGACGCCACAACAGTTTCCCCGCAGGCACAAAAAGAAGCCAGGGAATACATTGGTTTAAAATATGGGGAAAAGTACTTGCCTGCCAAGCCCCGGAAATTTGCAGTCTCCAAAAGTGCTCAGGAAGCGCATGAAGCGATTCGGCCTACAGCCATTTTAAAGGAACCCAGTGTCATTAAAAATTTTCTAAGCAGGGATCAACAGCGGCTTTATAAACTGATTTGGGAACGTTTTCTGGCCAGTCAGATGGCAGCAGCGCTGATCGAACAGGTTAGAGCCGATATTTTAGCGGGCGAATATCTTTTCAGGGCCAGCGGTTCCAGTGTAAAATTTTCCGGCTTTATGGAGATCTATACTGAGGGAAAAGATGAAGAAACAGAAAAGGACAAAGAAAAACAGCTTCCCCACCTGGAGGAAGGCCAACAACTAAAACTTTTAAAATTAAACCCCGAACAGCATTTTACACAGCCTCCCCCACGTTTTTCAGAAGCCTCTTTGGTAAAAGCTATGGAAAATAAGGGTATTGGCAGGCCCAGCACCTATTCCCCGACGATTGAAACCATTTTAAGCCGGGGGTATGTGTTAAAAGAAGACAGGGTTTTCAAACCGGCAGAACTTGGTTTTATCATCGCCGATCTTTTAAAAAGCTATTTTCCTGAAATAGTTGATATCAATTTTACAGCCCAACTGGAAAACAAACTGGATAGGGTTGAAGCGGGGGAAATTTCCCGCCAGAAGGTTTTAAGTGACTTTTATGCGCCATTTAAAAACCGCCTGGATGTAGCTAAAAAAGAAATGAAAAAAATAAAAATTAAAGATGAAGAAACAGACAAAATCTGTCCGTTGTGCGGGAAAAACCTTGTGAAAAAATTTGGTCGGTACGGCCAGTTTCTGGCTTGCCCCGGGTTTCCTGAATGCCGGCACACAGAACAGCTTAAGGTGGAAATTGGGGTTAAGTGCCCCTCCTGTGAAGGCATGGTTATTGAACGCCGGAGCAAGAAGGGGAGGAAATTTTTTGGCTGTACACGTTTTCCCGAATGTAAATTTGTCTCCTGGGATAAACCCATAGAAAAAAAATGTCCCCAATGCGGTGCTTATATGGTTGAAAAAAACTACCGCCGTCCGCCCTATAAAGTACTTTTGTGTGCAAACAAGGAGTGCGGCTTTAGGGAAAATGAACCCGCACAGAATAAAAATGCCGGTGAAAGTCAACCCTGATTGAACCTTGTCGAGATTTCGCAAAATATTTTTGCATACTTCTTGCTTTAAAAATTTTGTTATGTTAATATTGAAAAGAAGTGAAAAAGTGTTAGTGGACAGTTATCTAAGAAATTACCTGCAATTTGCTGAAATTGAAAAAAATCTTGCAAATTTGACGCTAGTCAACTATAAAAGGGATATTCGACAATTTTTGCGTTTTCTCGATGTTGAGGGCTTGGATCTATTACAGTTAAATTATTTAATCTTACGCCAATATTTAGCCCTTCTAAAAGAACATGCTTATGCCCGCAGCAGTATTGCACGAAAAATGTCAGCGATAAGGGGATTTTTGCGTTTTCTAAAGAGAGAAAACCTATTGCAGGATGTTTCATGGGAGGTAGTATCTACCCCCAAAAAGGAAAAGAAATTGCCAAAGTTTCTTTATGTTGATGAAGTGCTGGAACTTTTGGATGCTCCACCCCGGAATTCAATTCTTGGTTGCCGGGACAGGGCCATCCTGGAGGTTCTCTATGGAACAGGAATCAGGGTAGGTGAACTTGTGGTCTTGAGTACATCGTCGGTGGATATAGAAGAAGGAAACTTGAAGGTCTGGGGAAAAGGTTCCAAAGAAAGAATAGTTCCTTTAGGGTCTTATGCCTTACAGGCTATTGTTAACTACCTCCACAAAGGCAGATCTTTATTGTCAGCACGGGCTAAAGAAGGGAAAAAAAGCCCGGCCTTATTTTTAAACAGGTTCGGTCAAAGGCTTTCCGATCGCAGTATCAGACGCCTTTTAAAGAAGTATTCACAGAAAATCGGTGCAAGTTTTAGTTTAAGTCCGCATGTTTTACGCCACTCTTTTGCCAGTCACCTATTAAATGCCGGGGCTGATCTACGGGCAGTTCAAGAACTGCTGGGGCATGCTTCTGTTTCAACAACCCAACTTTATACCCATATTACCAAGGAAGAATTAAAGAGAACTTATTTAAGGGTGCACCCCCGGGCGTGAAAAGTTATCAAAAAAATTAATAAATTATGGTAATTGTAGGTGGAAGTCTAAAATGTTTAAAGCAACAACAATTATTGCAGTAAAAAAAGAAGAAAAGGTGGCTATTGCCGGGGACGGGCAAGTTACCTTTTCTGGAAACATGGTTATAAAACAAAAGGCCAGGAAAGTAAGAAAGCTTTACAATGATCAGGTTGTCGCCGGTTTTGCCGGCACAGTGGCAGATGCCTTTACCTTATTTGAGAAATTTGAAAAACAATTGGAAAATTATCATGGCAACCTGCGCCGTGCTGCTGTGGAACTGGCCAAGGAATGGAGAACAGATCGTTTTTTAAGAAGGCTGGAGGCACTGTTGCTTGTTGCTTCCAAAGATGCATTGCTGCTTATTTCCGGTAATGGTGAGGTCATTGAACCCGATGACGGGATAGCTGCGATCGGTTCTGGGGGAGGGTTTGCCCTTGCAGCTGCCAAGGCCCTGGCCGGCAATACAGATTTAACGGCAAAGGAAATCGCCCATCAGGCTTTGTTAATTGCCGCCGAAATTTGTGTCTATACCAATCAAAATGTCACCTGTGAAGAAATATAAAATTTATTTTTAATACAGTTCCATGGTTGCTATTTTTTTGTGTGTACAATCTCGAAATTCTACCCCAAGGTTCCCTTTTGGGAACGGGAGGTGCCGGTAAAAATAAAAATGTTGGATATCAAAGATGAATTAAAGCCTAAAGAGATTGTATTAAAACTGGATAAATATATTATCGGCCAGCAAGAAGCTAAAAAATGTGTGGCTGTTGCCCTGCGCAATAGATACCGCCGCCGGAAATTGGAAGGTAAGATCAAGGAAGAGATTATGCCCAAAAATATTCTGATGATTGGCCCTACCGGCGTAGGTAAAACAGAAATAGCAAGGAGACTGGCCCGTTTGGTCAATGCTCCTTTTATTAAAGTTGAAGCCACCAAATTTACAGAAGTTGGTTATGTAGGCAGAGATGTCGACTCCATTGTCAGGGAACTGGTGGAAACTTCCGTGAGGATTGTGAAAACGGAAAAAATGAAAATTGTAGAGGCTAAGGCTGTTGAATTGGCAGAAGAACGGTTGCTGGATCTGCTTCTGCCCCGCACTATAAAAAATGTTAACAAACGTAACCCCTTTGATTTATTATTTCAGCCTCCTACAGAAATAACAGACGCCGGATTTGCTCCTGACGATCAAAAAAATGAACGGGATCGACATCAGGAGAAGCGTCGGTTCATGCAGCAGAAACTAAGAAGGGGTGATTTAGAGGAAGAAATTGTAGAGGTGGAAGTGGATGATCGTTTGCCGTCGATGGTAGAAATGTTTTCCGGGCTCGGTATGGAAGAAATGGGTGTTAATTTTCAAGATTTTTTTGGCAATATTTTGTCCGCGCGGAAGAAAAGAAAAAAACTTCCTCTCAGGCAGGCCCGCAAAATATTGCAGCAGGAAGAAGGGGAAAGGCTGATTGACATGGATGAGGTTGTCAATGAGGCCATCGAAAGGGCCGAACAGGAAGGAATTGTTTTTTTGGATGAAATAGACAAAATAGTGGGCAAGGATATTGCACAGGGGGGGCCCGATGTTTCCAGGGAGGGTGTTCAAAGGGATATCTTGCCGATTGTAGAGGGCTCTACCATTATTACGAAGCATGGCCCTGTAAAAACCGATTATATGCTTTTTATTGCAGCAGGGGCCTTTCATTTTACCAAACCGGCTGATTTAATACCGGAGCTACAGGGTAGGTTCCCGATTAGAGTCGAGTTGCAAAATTTGTCCAGTAAGGACTTTAAGCGGATTTTAACCGAACCTGAAAATGCTTTAATTAAACAGTATACGGCTTTGCTCGGTACTGAAAAAGTAGAACTTGAATTTACTGCAGATGGCATTGCACAGATTGCTGAAATGGCCTATGCCCTTAACAGTGAGCTTGAAAACATTGGGGCCCGGCGTTTGCATACCATTATGGAAAAACTGCTTGAAGATATTTCCTTTGAGGCTCCTGATCTTGGGGGCCAAAAATTTGTTGTAAATCAGGAGTATGTTAAGAATAAATTAAAGAATATTGTAAAAAATAAAGATTTAAGCAGATATATTTTATAATTTCAGAATTACCATTTATGAACCTTTTTAAGGTTCTTGATCATAAAAAATGAAAAAATGAGAAAGAGGTGGCCAGGTGTGATTACTTCTCCTTTACTAGAGAAGACCCGCCGTATTAATAAAATTCTGCAAAAAACGGCTGGGCAAAGGGTCGATTTTACGGAGGTATCAGAGGTTTTAAAGAATGTTATTCATGCCAATGTTTATATTGCTGATCGCGAAGGCAAAATTTTGGGATATGCCCTGGTTGATGAATTTGAATGCGATATTATGGTCAGCCAGGTCCTCAAAGCATCAGAATTTCCTGAACGATACAACAGTTTCCTGCTGCGTGATGACGGTACAAGGGTAAACCTAAAACAAAAAAGGAATGTTTGCGCTTTTATTCAGGAAGAAAGCTGCCTTTTTACAAACAAACTGACTACTGTAGTGCCGATTATGGGCGGTGGCAAAAGACTGGGTTCGTTGTTGCTGGCCCGTTTCGCCGAAGCCCTGGAGGCGGAAGATTTAATTTTGGCTGAAATTGGGGCTACTGTTGTAGGCATGGAGATCCTGCGTTCCAGGGCTGAAAAGATTGAAGAGGAAGCCAGGAATAAAGCGGTTGTTCAGCTGGCTGTAGGCACGCTGTCCTATTCCGAACTGGAAGCGGTCGAACACATTTTTGAAGAACTGGACGGTGAAGAAGGCCTGCTTGTTGCCAGTAAAATAGCCGATCAGCTTGGTATTACCAGATCTGTTATTGTGAATGCTTTACGTAAATTTGAAAGCGCCGGTGTGATAGAATCACGTTCCCTGGGAATGAAGGGAACCTATATCAAGGTGCTCAACCCCTACCTGTTGGAACAGTTGTCCAGGAAGAAAAAAACGTTTCAAAAATAATCAGGTTGTTAGTAGGTTTATATAAACAGGTTCCTCCAGGGGTTCTTTGTAAAAAAGTTAAGTAGCAGCTTAACCAAAATAATATCAACCAAGAGGAAGGATAAATCTATGGATGTTTATCCTTCTTTTTTTATGTACATTTAAAAAAAAACCCCGGGCTGGGGCAGTTTTTGCCCCGTCCCGGGGGGAAAGTGAAGGGGATTTACGGCAGATCTTCTTTTAAATTGGCAACCGTTTCTTTGTAACCGACCCTGACCCGTTCCTTATAGACCAAGGGCCATTTATCAAAGAAGGTGTTATAGAACAGCAGTGTCATTAAAAAGGCGAACTGACCGGCCAAGACACCCATCGTGGGGTAACCCATACCTAAGTTGTTGGCCCCAAAGGGCACGATAGTAAAAATCTTAAGCCAAATAACGCCTAGCACAGCGCCCAGGACAACCCAAATGGCCAAACGGATTAAGACGCGGGCTGCAGTGTTGGGCACAAGCTGGGCACTGGGGTAGTCATCAAACAGGTGGTGCCAGAATAACATGCTGATAACCCCTGTTAAAATGATGGAGGCCACTGCCAAATCAACCGGGGCTCCGGGCAGCAGATCCAAGGGAGCAATTATTCCCCGCACAATGGGGGGCACAATCAACCCGGCAGCAAGGGCTATCACAAAGCCAACGATTCCCATATAGGGCTGCTTTTGGGTAAAAAGCTTCATCGGATAGCCTTCCCCGCCTTCGGCGGGAATCAGGAAAACGAAAATGAACGCCTGACAGAAAGCAACCCAGGTAGCCCAGGAACCCATTGGTGGGTTGACAACAGACTGGCCGTTAACCGAAAAGGGTATAAAGTGGGGTATAACTGTGGCTATCCAGACAATAACGACCGCAAGTGTGCTGAAGAAGAAAACACCCCAGCCTTCGGTCGGCTGTTTGGATGTGCCGGCAAAAGGCCACTTATGGAACAGTGCCGCGAAAGGAATTTGGGTCATGATGACCGGTAAAGCAAGAAAGTTGGCGGCTCCCCAACCCATAATGGCCAACTCCACCTCTGCTGCTGTTTTAGGTGTTAACAACAGGGCCAGGTTAAACGGCTTCCACCAGATGCCGATAAACCCGATAATGACAAAGAAAGCTAGCAGGCCCGCAATCAGGGCTACTACAGAATACCAGAGCCCGGCATGCGGTTGTTTGGTGGTATAGTGTGTTTTACCATAGTTCCCCATAATAATGGTCATCCAAATCCAAGGGTTGATTACCATCCAGAAAAAACTGCCTTCCACCATGACCCCCATCAGTTCACCTGCCGTTCCCGGTTCAACTGCTGCCAAACCGGCTGCAGCCAAGGAACTGAAAATAGACTTCATAATCAGGGACCAAATAGGCCAAAGGATACAGGCTAAAATAAAACAAAGAACAAAAGAGGCGATGCCGGTCCCCAGTTGAGAATTAAAAGTTCGCTTAACAGTATGTTCAGTCATTTTTATTAACCCTCCTTAATAAGTTTTTTTGTTGCCAAACCTTTGCGGTTTGATCATCTTCGTGACTGAATCAAAGGATAAATGTTTTAATACCAATACTTTCGAATATTGAGTCATTTTTGCCTTTACTTTTACCTTGGAAACAAATAAACAAGACATCAAATACATGCAAGCTGAACAATTGCGGGTCTTTGTGCAGGGGGAAAACCACCTCCTTAGTTAAAAATTCCATTTCTTGTGTTACATTATTATGCAAAATGGATGCCAAATTGACGAAATTCATTTTAAAATGCATGCAAAGCACGATGGGGGCGTAATCTTTGAAATTTTTAAATATTGGGTAGCTTTAAAAAAATGTTTAGGAAATAGATCATTTTTAAAACTTATTTTAAAATAATTGCAATATTGAAATGTTAAATTATGTTGTATATTCTTTTTTCTTCTTGCCGGAATAATTGGAAAAGGCGTTTTTCGTAAAAAATACAGCAAAATTCCGGTTGCGTTTAATAATACTACAGGGGACACATTAATTAAAGGGTTTTCATAATTTTTATGGAACTTGTAAATATTATTAGAGAAGAGTTTTCGGATTATTTTGAGATAACTGTGTTTATGTATGAAAATCGGGTCCAAAAGGGTTGATATTTCCAGTATGCCGATCAAATTAAAACCACGTCTGGCCGGGGTGGCCTCCCTGGTTCCTGCTAAAAGCGTGGTGGCAGATATTGGTACAGATCATGCCTATTTACCGCTTTATCTGGTCAAAAAAAAGGCTTGTTCCCGGGTTATTGCAGTAGAAAAATCATCTTTGAACAGCAAAACCGCCAGGGAAACGGTGCATTTTTTTAACCTTGAACAAAAAGTGGAGGTCCGCACCGGCGATGGGTTGCAGGCATTAAATAAAAACGACGGTGTAGAGGTGGTTGTGATTGCAGGATTGGGGGGCAAGACTATTTGCAGTTTGCTCCAGGCTGCAGTTCATCAACTCGGGCAATACAGGCGTTTTGTTTTACAGCCGATGGGGGACGCTGCCCTTGTAAGACGCTGGCTGGCAGCGCAGGGATACTATTTTCCCCAGGAAAGGTTGGCACTGGAAAATGGATATTTTTATGAAATTATTGCCGCTGAAAAGGGCTGGTTAGACGTTAAAGAACCCTTTGTTTGGGAATTGGGGCCCACGCTCTACAAGGGGCATGACCCTTTGTTCATTCCTTGGCTTGAATATAAAATACAGCGTTATGAAAAGATATTGCAGGGTTTGCTTCGCTCCAGACGGGGTAAAAAAGATCCCCGCTGGCGCTATTACCATATGCAATATGCCACCTTAAAGGGGGTTTTAAGAGATGTTTGCCACGGGGACTGATTTGGTTGCTATTTTAGAAGAGTTTGCCCCCGCCCGCCTCACCTTGCCAGAGGACGCCAGCGGTTTACAATGGGGGGATCTGTCCCGGGAAGAGCCGGCAATGTTGTTGGCGCTCGACTTTAATGAAGAGGTGCTGGCGGCGGCTTTGACCAGGGGGATTTCTTTTATCTTTACCCATCATCCTTTTCTTTACCGGCCGTTGCAACAGTTGGACGGCCAAAACAAGCGGGAAGCCTTGGTTATGCGGGCTATTAAGGCCGATATTACCCTTTTTACCGCCCATACCAACTTGGATGTTGCTCCTCGGGGGGTTAGCCAGGCCCTTGGTGAAGTCCTCTGTTTAAAAAAAATGCAACCCCTTTTTCTCACCGGCAGGGATGAACTGGAAAAACTGGTTGTCTTTGTTCCTGAAGGCCATGAAAACAAGGTGCGGGAAGCACTTGCGGCGGCTGGGGCCGGTTGGATAGGAAACTATAGCCATTGCACCTTCCAGCTTTCAGGGACGGGAACCTTTTTGCCGTTAAAGGGCACTACCCCTTTTATTGGCGCACACGGCACCCTGGAAAAAGTACGGGAATACCGCCTGGAAACAGTTCTTTACCGCCGCTGCCGGCGGCAGGTTTTAGAAGCTCTTTATGCAGCCCATCCTTATGAGGAGGTAGCCTATGATCTTTACCCCCTGGCTTCTGGGGGGACGTCCTGGGGTCTGGGAAGAACGGGTTACCTTGCAGAAAAAACAACGCTAGAAAAGCTGGCCCAACGTTGCGATGCGCTTCTTCAACCCGATTATCTCAATGTTGCCGGCGATTTAAAGATGCCTGTAGAAAAAATTGCGGTTTTGGGCGGCAGCGGGGCAGATTATATCCCGGCTGCATTGCAAAGCGGAGCACAGGTTTTTATTACCGGGGATCTTAAATTTCATGCCGCCCAGGAAGCTGTGCGGGCCGGTTTGGCGCTTATCGATGCCGGACATGCTGCTACCGAAAGGCCTGTATTGCCGGTCTTGGCCAGGTTTCTAGAAGAGAAAATTAAATTGGCAGGGCTAAAAACAAAGGTAGTTGTTTTTCAGGAACAAAATAACCTCTGGCAATCTCTTAAAAAAGGATAGGTTAAAATCCTATCCTTTTTTATATAATATTGATATTATAAAGGAGATTTCATGACAATGAAACAACACGTGGCACAGTTGCAAAAACTTTGGCAGCTGCAAGAACTGGAACAAAAGATTTTACAGCAGGAGCAGGGGCTGCAAAATATTGCCAGCACAAAAGATTACCGGCAAAAAAAACAGGACTATCAGGCCTTCCAGGAAAATCTGAAAAAGGATGAAGAAGAACTGGCGGCAGCAAAAAAAAGACAACGGCGTAAGGAACTGGAGCTGCAAACAACCATGGAGCTACTGGCAAGGTTGCAGCAGAAGCTTTACAGCGGTGAAATCAAAAATATCAGGGAACTGGAGGGCTTGGAGAAAAAAGTTCAGGTTAAGCAGAAAGAAAAATCCAAATTGGAAGATGATATTCTCCTGCTTATGGAAAGTATAGAAGGGAAGGAACAGGCAGTCCTGATTTTGCAGAAACTTCAGAAAGAGGAGTATGAAAAACTGCAACGTTTGAAAGCAAGGGCGCAAAAGGATACTGTTAATGCCCGGGGAAAGCTGCATGATCTGAACGGGCGACATGCAGCTTTAAGGCAAGAAATTGACGGGGCCCTGTTAAAGAAATATACTGAAATGTCCCGCCGTGGGGGGCGCTGTATTTCCCGCGTGCAGCAAGGTCTTTGCGGTATCTGCAACGTTTCATTGCCTTCTTCCTTCCGGGCGCGTATGCTTACGCCCGGGCAGTATGTTTTTTGTGAAAACTGCGGATCTTTGCTCGTTCCCGGGGATTGTTAAAGCATAGAAAGGTGAATGCAACATGTTCAAAAAGGGTAAAAACAACCGCAGAAAGCTATTATCCATAGTTGTCGTTTCGCTGTTGGTTGGCGGTCTGCTTTTAAGTGCGACAGTCGGGTTTTTTGATTTTTGGGGGGGGGGAAGAAATATGGCTTCTTCCCCGGGCGATGATGAATACATTTTAGGCCTTATACAACAGGCTGATTTTTGGGAGCAAGCCCTGGCAGAGGCCCCCGGCGATCTGGAAAAGGAAACAGTTCTTGGCGGTATTTATTATGAATTGGCTATGTATTATTGGAGCCAAGGTCTGCAGGATAAAGAAAACTATGCCCTAAAAAGCAAAAAACATTTACTGCAGGTTTGCCAAGGGGGTTCCCGGGAACCTGCAGTGACATTAAAAATTGCACTGCTTGCTGCTTTTATATTAAATAATGAAAGCCTTGCAGAAGAATATTTTCAAAATACCCTTAAGCTGCAAGCGGACAATCCGGAAGCGCATTTTTATTACGGGGTTTTTCTGTCTTCCCGGGACGAGGTGGAAGTGGCGCTGAAACACTGGGAAAAAGTCCTGCAATTGGTGGAAAAAGATTCCCCCCTGGCAGCAGAGGCACAACGCTACCTGCTGCATTACAATGAGGCAGACTCTTCTGGGGAAAAACAGGAAAACAACTCTGCCGCAGACCGCTGATAATTTATTGTGTAGCCGCATTTTACCACAAGGCCGGGGCATGTAGGGTGATGGGGCGTAGGGTGATAGGTGTTTGTCTGTGTAAAAATTGCTGTTTGGAAAAAACAGCGGCTACCTGTGAACCCGCAAAACGTTTTTTATAAAGGCCTGTACTTCAGTGCGCACCTCCTGGTAGTTATCAAGCCTTAGTTTCAATATTTTGACCAAAGGGTGCTCTTTAATACGGGAATATTTACCCATGACCTCTTTTTCCTTTTCCTCAGGATTTACAAAGTTGCTGCTCAGCCTTTTTCTGTTGCGCGCCAATTTTAACACGCCGACCGCAGACCAGGGACCGCCAAGGATTTGCAATATAGACTGTACAAAGGCAGGGCAATAAAGGTCGATCCCGCCTATTTCATCCATCAGGATAATTTTTTTCTTGTTTTCTTGCGCTTTTTCCAGAAAATGTACTCCATCGTTTTCAAAGATGGACAGCTGGACTTGCATTTTCCTTTTTTCATCACGGTAAATAAAATAATTATTTTTTTGCAGGTCGGCAACCTGTTTGTTTAATTGATAACCCTCGGCCTTGTGAAGGGGCTTTAATTGAAAACCAATATGTTCATTATTTTTGTAGATTCTTTGCACATAGAAACCCCCAACCTGATCCAAATATGGTAACAGGGCTTCCCGCAGTAATGTTGATTTGCCGATGGTAATGTTACCTTGTAAAAATAAATGTTTTTTTACCAAGATAGCCTCCTGTGGTGTTTGATGGGCACAGCATGTCTTTGTAGCAGGTGCAGGGGACATGTAAACATTTGATGAAAGCAATAATAAATCAATTTGTATTTTAACGCTGTGGTTCCAGTTTAAGCATTTTAGCACAGGGTTTGTTAAAAAACAAGGGAGGCAGTAGCGGTGTTTCTGCCTTGCGTCAAAGGTACTGTAATCAAGGCCGTTATGAAAAAGGAAAGCTGTCCGGTAAAAGAAAGTGAAAATGAAATCTGCATCCCTGAACCAGCAGGCGTTACAAACGCTACTGAACTGTTTCTTTTAAGATCCCTCAGGGGTGAAATCTGCCATTCTTTAGTTTGGCCTTCCCAGTGTTCCCAGAATCATCCATCGTATAATAAGGGGACTCTTTATGGAAAAATATTTAAATCTGTTTTAAAAGGAAATTCAGTATTTTATGTCGAAAATTTTCATGGTGGAGATTTTCATCATATTTTCTACTAGCAAACAATTGGCAAAAAAATATATCTTTATTGATGCAGGAGGGGCACCTGAATAATGGTAAAAAGTCTTTTTAATATTACAGGGTTACAGCCTGTTTTGAATATTATCAGTGAAATGGACAACCTTTGGCTGAAATTTATAGATCACTCCGGAGAAAGAATTCTTACCAGCCACCGTAAGCAACCTTGTAACTTTTGCAGCTTGATACGCAAAAGCCCGGAAGGGGCAAGAATGTGTCACGCTTCTGCACAAAACATTTTAAAGACAATGGATCCTTGCATAAAGGCCAGTAACTATACCTGCCATGCAGGGTTAACCCAGGTGACGGTGCCCATATTTTTTGACGGTGAACCCCTTGGTGCCCTAATTTGCGGGGAAATATTGGAAAACTGTCCAACCCAGCAGCAAAAATATGATATTTTAAAGTTGGCTGCCAAATTGAAACTTGCGCCCCCGGAGCTTGAACGGGCCTATGCAGAGATACCAGTTCTAGGCACAGGTAAGGTTCGGTTGGTCGGCCGCCTGTTGGAAACAATTGTTGACTTTATGATGCAGATCTATAACAGCAGGTTAAAAGCAGAAAAACTCAAGGCGGAAAAAGCACTGAAGGTGGCGGAACTTAAAGCTTTACAGTTGCAAATAAATCCCCATTTTTTGCTCAATGCATTAAATATTATTTATATGCTATCTTTAATGGAGGAGGCAAACGAAACCCAGAAGCTTATCAGGGCCCTTTCTGGTTTACTAAAAAATAATTTGCAAAAAGGGCGCAGCATGGTGACCTTGGGGGAAGAACTGGCAGCAGTAGATGACTATCTGTTAATCCAGCGCACCCGGTTTGGGGAAAGGCTGCAGATTAGAAAAAAAGTTGATCCGGCTCTTTTGCAGGTAGAGGTTCCATTGCTGATATTGCAGCCTTTGGTAGAAAATGCTGTCGTCCATGGGATTGAACCTAAAGAAGAAGCAGGACTTCTAAAAATAATGGGATGGCTGGAAGAAGATCTTGTTTGTTTCAGCATAGAGGACAACGGTGTAGGTATGGATAACCTAAGGCTTGCAGAAGTGCAAAAGTATATTGTATCTACAGAGGGAAACAACGAAAGTATGGGCCTTTATAATGTTCACAAACGATGTCAATTACTATATGGGCCAGCATATGGTTTACAAATCAGCAGTACACTTGGAAAAGGAACGAAGGTTTTACTTGTTCTGCCCTCAGGGCTGAAAACACCGGTGTATGATAGCAGGGGGCACCAAGAAACGAATTTGCAGGTGTATAATAGATGATCAATATTCTAATTGCCGATGATGAACCGATTGTTCGCCAAGGTTTAAATATAATTTTAAAAAATTCCCATGTCCCAGTGCATAATATTATCGAGGCTGCCAACGGGCGGGAGGCTATACAGCTTGCTAAGCGTTATTCACCCCAGGTAGTTATCCTTGATATTAAAATGCCGGGCTGTAGTGGCCTGGAAGCAATGAAATTTATACGCCAAACCTTACCAGACAGTAAAATTATTATTCTTTCAGCATATAATTACTTCGAATATGCACAGGAGGCCCTCCGTTATGGTGCGTTTGATTACCTGGTGAAACCTGTGCAACCTGAAGGGATAGTAAAGGTTGTCTGCCGTTGTTTAAAAGAATTTAAACAGAAAAATAACGGGGGAAAAAGCGGTGATCCCAGCTATGCACACCAAAAATTTCCTTCCCGGACTGATATTTCAGGCTACACCCCCTGCCAAGAAGATAAACTTCAGGCATTGATGCAACAGGGGGAGGCTTTAGCAATTTGTTATGAACTGAAGGCCATTCTGCAGGGGTTTAGCCAGCAAGGGGAGGCTTTACCGGCACTTTCAGCGTTGGCTACAGAACTGCTCTTGGTGCTTTTACGCGCTGCGTTGGAGGCCGGTGCGGAAAAACTTTTAGTTACAGATTGCAAGCATCAAGCCTTGTGTAAGATATTCCAGGCAAAAAATGAAGAAGACCTGCTACAAACTTTGAAAAAAACAGTTTATGTACTAGCCTCCAGCGTTCCCCAAGAAGAGGAATCCCGTAACAGCCATATTATCAGGAAAGTGGAACAGTATATCAATGAAAATATCAAGGAACCGCTCACCTTGGCAGACGTAGCGCAACACATTTATTTAAGTCCTGCATATTTCAGCACCCTTTTTAAACAGGAAAAGGGGGAAAATTTCTCCAGCTATGTAAATAGGATCAGGATTAAAAAAGCAAAAGTGATGCTGGCCAAAGGGTCCTTGACACAGCGTTATATTGCCCAAAAAATAGGTTTTTCAGATGCATGCTATTTTTCCCGCGTTTTTAAGAAATTTACCGGGCTAACGCCCGGTGAATACCGCCAAAAAAAAACAGGCATGCAAAAAGCCCTCTCCTCTTGAGAGGGCTTTCCATTGTATTATTTTTATAAGTTGTATTTTTTAAAGGGCTATGGCCCGTATATCCCGGAACAACCCGCCAAAAAAATAAACACCACAAGATTGTCCTATATTAAACAAAAAATATGAAAAGGCCTTCCTTTCTGCAATAATGAAATCTTATAATAACGAATTTAAATGATCAGTTTGGGTAAAACATAAAAACAAGTAAATTAATTAAAATGCCCAAAGTCATTTAAATTCTGTATATACCTTGTCAGAAAGGAGGTACTATAGCCTGATGGCCAAATTGACACCAGAAATGAAGCAGGTTTTAAAGGTAGTGGGCAAAGGTGGTGCAGTTGTCTTTTTAAGCACCTGCAGCAAGGACGGTAAACCCAATATTGTTGCAGAACGTTTTATCACCCACTATAAAGATGAGTATATTTTAATTGCCGAGATGTTTGCCCAAAAAACTAAGGTTAACCTTAACGAAAATGAACAGGGTTGCATCTCTGTAGCCCACCCCTCTAAAGGTAAAACTTGGGTCTTTCGCGGTCCCTGTACAATTATTTCCCACGCTGCTTCCCCAAATTACAGGTGGCACGGGATTAGGGCCAAAGAGGTTCTTGCAGAATGGGGCAACTGGGCCGAAAAAGAACCGCCTGATGAAGTTCCCCCGGATATTGCTCCCCCCAAGCTTGCCCAAAGGGGAATCATTGCCCTGAAGGTAGAGGAAATTTATAGCTGGGAACCGCAGGAAGCCGGTAAAGTTCTTTCATCATAACGGTTTAAAAAAGGAGGTTTTCATGATGACTGTGCCTTTGACGCCACGTATGAAAAATTGGATTGAAAAATTTGGCGTCCATGCAGCCGTTGCTACAAGGGACCGGTTGCCTGTGGTTCTAGTTTCCTACGGCTGTGAAGTAGAAAGCGATACGGTTAAAATTCCTCTTTCAAGGGCTCAGATCGGGCAGGTAAAGGATCTTTTTGCGGAACCCCCCTTGGTGGCCTTAGGCCCCGGTCAGCTGGGATCTGTAAGGGCCCCTTACCAGTTTAAAGGTAAGGGGGCGTTACAAAACAACAATTTAGTTGTAAAGGTAAGTGAAATTTACTGTACCAGGCCTGGTGCAGAAGCCGGCCTACGCCTTGACGTTTTGGGTTATGAAAAAATGAAAGGTTTTGAGGAGGAACGCTGGAAAGATCTGAAACCCCCCCGGGCTTAAGATTAAAACAGTATAAAAAGGGGCACGAATCTTTTTCTGGGCCCCTCAAAATTTATTCAGAAAAATTTAAATTGGGAACTCTATTCAGGAGGGAGAACCATTATGCAAAAAGAGATTATGGCAGCGTATCGTGCTGTTACAGTTCAGCCGGATTATTTAACCACAGAAAAATTTGATGCTGTTCTAGGTGGTTTTGGTTCTTTTAACTTTGCCGTGTGGGCAGCAGCGAACGTGATTGCCAATGAATTACAAAAAGGGAAAAAGGTCAGGGTTGGTGTCAGCAATGAACGGCGTACAGAAATAGATGACATTGCTGCCAAGGCTGTAAAGGTGCTGATGGACAACGGGGCAGATGCCTCCAACGCCTCGCTGATTGCAGCTACCCTGCTTTACTGGGCTGGTTGTAATGTTACAGCCGGTATCCCCGCCCCAAACCGTAAACTGGGGGCCGTGACACGCTTGGCAGCCGGGGCGCCTTCTGGAAGCATTTCCAGTATCCCCACGGAAAAACTGAATAATAAAATATCCGGTTTTGCTGCCGTTCAGGCTATGTACGAAGCTATGCAAAAAGAAACCCTGGCCCCCTGGAAGGGTGAAATTGTTCCCTTAGGTGTAGCGGGAAGTCCGGTTACGGGTCATACCCGTGTTGGGGAAGATATACTTTTCCCGGAACTGGCCAAAAAACTTGTAAAAATTGGTGTTGACGCCATGCTGCGTGCCTATAACTCTGTGGGAATGAAACCATGCCGTTGGATGGCCAGCCTTTTTTCCTGTGCTGCAGCCCTGGAGATTTTACACCCGGACGCTTATATTGGTGAAGAATACGGGCCTTTCTTGCAGACCCGCACACCCTACGTCTGTGGTCTTGCTGCAGTTGAGGCAGCCAAAATGCCGGAAAAAATTCATATCAGGGGTACAGGGGAAGCGCTGGAAACGGCTCGCGTCATCGGTGACTTGGCTATGATCCTGAAAGATTGCGGTACCCCTACTGTTGTAGGTATGATAATGTTTAATGAAACCTGTGCCTTAATTCAAGAAGGCCCGGCACTGGGGGTGGGGCGTAGCGGCGGTCCCCTGCTTCTTCCCTTGACACACTGGTGTACTTCGCCGGCGCTTACGCTCTATCTCTTGGGTAAAGGGCTAGATGAGGATGAAATTGTAGAAGCTCTGAAAAAGACCATGGACAGTTATTTCCAGCCGGAACATGCCAACGTTGCCACCAATATCCTGGCCCGCCATGCCAATTTTATTGAACGGGGCCCTGTAACCCGCATCATTATTAAAGCCACTGAACCACGCATGGCAAAGTCTTTAGTCAAACGTGCTGAATTTGTATATGCTGAACTTGAAAAAGGTAAAAACCTAACCGCGATAACAGAAAAACTGGAGGCCCTACGCCTGGAGGATTTGGGCAAAGGTGTCGCCCGCCTGTTTAGCAAAGCCCTGAACCGAAACATTGAATATGTAAAGTATTACAACGTTAGGCCCGGTGCCGGGCGCCGCACACACCGCCTGGCCAAAAAATATTTTGCATTCGACGGCTATGTTGACTGTGAGGTTAAGGTGGACGGCAAGGTTTACAACTTTAAAAATATCTTAGCCGAGGCTATTCCCGATGCCCTTTTGGAATCAGACTTGGAAAAGTTGGATATTATCCAGTGTTTTGCTGCCGGGGCTGTTGATCTGCTCAATGCCGGAGCTGTAGCTATGGATATTGTTGTTCCTGCCGCGGTGGCAGCAGCCAGGGGCATGGACCCTGAAGAAGCTGTTAATCAGGCTACAGAAGGGGCTACTATCAGTATGAGTATCCCGGTTCCCAAAATTAAAGAAGCTGTTAATTTAGCAGCGTTGATTTCCAAAGAACTATAGACAGTTATGCAGTGGATTGCATTAAAGAAGGGGGTAAGGAACCCATGGATGAGGAACTGCAACGTAATCTAAATGATAAAAAACCGCGAAAACTCCCCAAAAAAATGCCTTGGGTTCTGCCGGGCAGCTGTGAGGGCTGTGGTGATTGCGTAAACCACTGCCCAAGGGAATGCCTTAAAATGACGGAAACAAACGCTAAGGGTGTTTTCGTCCCCTGGATTTTGGATCCGTTTTTGTGCAGCGGTTGTGGTAAGTGTGCAGACTGTTGTATTATGGGAGGCATTGTAACAACCGAATATGTAGAACAGGCCATTGAACGTTTTTTAAAAAAGCGTCCCGAAATATACAGTCAATAGCACTAAAAAAATTGTTTCAAACAAATGGTCTATTTAAAACTTAGTTAAGAAGGCAGATGTTTTTATGCGGCCAGTAAGCGAACGCGAATTTATTAATTATGTAAGAGGGATTGGCGGGTATGTAACCTATTCCGACGCTGCCCTGGCTGTGCAGGCTGTTTTCCAGTGTTTAAAGGCAGCCCTTAGGCCCACAGAGGGGGAACAGATAACCTTACTGTTCCCCCAGGGCCTGAATCTGCTTTGGGAAAAAACGTTTCCCTATACAGATTCCACCAGGAAAAATGAAACCCCCTCCCTGAGGGCTATGTTAAGGAAAATGCTGGGATCTGAAGAATCTGCCCGCAAAGCAATCATAGCTGTTTTTGGTGCTTTTAAAGAAAAGCTTCAAGAACAGGCGGTTGCTTTTCCTGCATATCTTAATGCAGAAGGAAGATTCTTTTGGAGTGAAAGCTGTACTGTTGATTCCTGCCAGGATGCAGGGCAATTTTTGTGAAGATAAATTTAACAGCGTCCGTGAGATGCTTATTAATTTAATAATAATTATAAGGTGTTAAAAAAATGAAAAAAGGAAAGCTTGTTTTAGCGCAGGTTGATCATGTCTCCGGTGAAACGGTTGGTTTTGCCCTGGATAAGCTTTTCGAACTTGGGGCCAAAAATGTCCAGCTTTTGCAGACTGCTACTAAAAAAAACCGGCCCGGATACCTTTTGCTAATTGATTTGCCCCCGGATAAACTAGAACTTGTCGCCCTTTTTCTGGCAGAAGAGCTCGGCATCTGGGGTTATCATATCATGGACAGCGCCCACGTTCATTTTGATATTACCTTCAGGGAAAAGATGCTTTATCTGACAAGGAATGGTGTTAATGAAGGAAAGATTCCCTTTAATGTTAAATATATTTCCAATGCAGGACATTTGCTTTCCATCAAGATTGAACACGATTTTCTGATAGATCTTAAAAAAAGGCTGGAGGCGATAGATTACCACTTTTCAACCAGCACCCTGCGCACTGTTTTGGAAGCGCAACTTTGGAATGTTTCAAAAGAGGATATCAACATATACCTTCAGTTGGAGCTGGTCTCCAATTTTGAACCTGTAAGAGAATTCTCCCCAAGATGAAAAATGTATTGTATATGCCCGGGACACAACCTTAAGGCAGGTAAGGAGGCAGCAGTGAAATTATGGATTTTGATCATTTAGAAAAAATGTTAACAGATTATAAGGGCGGTAAAAGGGACTTGGAAGAAATTTTAACTGAACTGCAAAAACTACCCTACGAAGATCTCCACTTTGCCAAAATTGATCATCACCGGGCCCTGAGGCAGGGTTTTCCCGAGGTAATATTTTGCCAGGGGAAGACGACAGAACAGGTTGTTGAAATTTTTAGAAGCCTGGCCAAATGCAACAAAAATGTACTCGGTACCCGTGCTTCCCGTGAGGTTTATGAAGCTGTACATCTGTACTGTCCCCAGGCGGTGTACCATGAAACGGCCCGGATAGTCAGCCTTTCAGCAGTAAAAACAAAAAAATTTCCATGTAAAATTGTTATACTCACGGCAGGCACAGCAGATATACCGGTAGCAGAAGAAGCTGCTGTAACAGCAGAGGCTATAGGTTATAGGGTGGAAAAAATTTATGACGCCGGGGTGGCCGGCATCCACAGGCTTTTAGCCCATGTAAATAAACTGCGCAGTGCTGCGGTGATCATTGCTGTGGCAGGCATGGAGGGGGCCTTGCCCAGTGTGGTGGGGGGACTGGTTGACGTTCCCATTGTTGCAGTGCCGACCAGTGTCGGCTACGGCGCCAATTTTAATGGCCTTTCAGCTTTATTGACTATGTTAAACAGCTGTGCCAGCGGTATAGGTGTGGTCAACATCGACAATGGTTTTGGTGCAGCGACTTTGGCAGATAAAATCATCCGCAGCAGTTTGCGGGCAAGCAAAATAAGGGGAAATGTCTTTGCTGCACCCAGTGTCACAGAAAGAAGGGTAGAACCACACCAAGCCCTGAGTAACGTTTAAAAGGGACAGATGTTTTGTATGAGGATATTTTAATGAAATTCAAGGATAGCAGGGAATAATAAAATGAAAGATATCAAGGATAAAATTTCAAAACTCAGAGATCTGTTAAGGGGCTATGGGGGCGCTGTTCTGGCCTTTTCCGGCGGGGTGGACAGCTCTTTTTTGGCTAAGGTCGCCCGGGAGGAAATGAAGGATCGTTTACTGGCTGTGACCGCATTAGATGAAATACACGCACCAAGGGAAAAAAAGGACGCCTTACAGGTGGCTCAGCAGTTGGCCCTGCAACACAAGGTTATTTTTACAAACAATCTTACCAACTGGCAGTTTGCCGCCAACTCCCCAGAACGCTGTTATTTTTGTAAGAAAAACTTATTTGAAAGGCTTTTTGCGATAGCAAAGGAATACAGGCTGCCCTGTGTCCTTGATGGAACAAATTATGATGATCGGGGTGAACACCGGCCAGGAACGCTTGCAGCACGGGAATTGGGGGTCAAAAGCCCCTTACTAAAAGCAGGGCTGACAAAAGATGATATCCGAAAACTATCCCAAAAAATGAAGCTGCCCACCTGGAATAAACCTTCACAAGCCTGCCTGCTAACCCGTTTTCCTTATGGGGAACAGATTACCAAAGAAAAGCTGGCTATGGTTAGGCGAGCTGAGGAATATCTTCAATTTCAAGGTTTTAAAGTTTTTAGGGTGCGGCACCATGGCAACCTGGCCCGCCTGGAGGTTGCCCCCGCTGAATTTGAAAAAATTTTGGCTTTGCTCCCGAAGCTTTCAAATAAATTAAATGAAATAGGTTATGTTTATGTAACACTCGATTTAAAGGGATTTCGTTCAGGTAGTATGGATGAAATTCTAGCAGATAAATCAAATAAACAGGTAATAGAAGGGCAAAAATAAACCTTATGCTGTTATAGGAAAGGGGTTAAAGTTAATGCGGGGACTGTATTTAGAATGTACTGCCGGTGCAGCAGGTGATATGATTTTAGCTGCACTGCATGATTGTGGGCTGGAAATGAAGGAATTTAAAAAACAGCTGCAACTTTTGCCTGTAAAGGGCTATGTTTTTGCAAGCGAACGTACAAATAAAAAAAGCCTGAGCGCCCTCCAGATCAAAATTCATGTCACTGAAAAGCAGCCTGCACGTAACCTTCCTGAAATTACAGCTATTATCAAAGGGGCTGCTCTTTCAACGGCTGTAAAAGAAAAAAGTATTGCTGTTTTCCAAACCCTGGCGCGCGCAGAGGCCAAAATCCATGGTATTTCTGCCGACAAGGTCCACTTTCACGAGGTAGGGGCCGTGGACGCTATTGTTGATATTGTTGGCAGTGTCATTGCATTGGAAATGCTCGGGGTTGAACAAATTTTTTCGTCACCCCTGCCCTTAGGAAAAGGCTGGATCAAGGCCAGCCATGGTTGGATACCCCTGCCCGCCCCGGCTGCGGCAGAAATAATTAGAGAACGGGGCATACCCTGTTATGGTATTTCCTTGGAAGAAGAAACGGTAACCCCTACCGGGGCGGCCCTGCTGGGCACCCTGAGTTCAGGGTTTATACCTCTGCCCCCGATGATCATTGAAAAAATTGGCTATGGTGCAGGCACTAAAGACTTTGATCGTCCCAACGTTGTCCGGGCTTTCGTGGGTAAACTTACAGCAGCGGGGCAGTTTCCGGCTGGTGAAAATTTATTGCCGGGAAAACTGCTTACCGAACCGCTGGAAATTATTGAGGCCAACGTAGATGATCTTAACCCGGAAATCTACGATTATGTTTTGAAGAAACTGTTATCCGCCGGGGCCTTAGATGTTTATTTCACCCCGATCCAAATGAAAAAAAACAGGCCTGCTGTTAAAATTACCATTTTGGCAAGTCCCCAAAAATCCTACCAGTTAGGCCGGATATTACTTCAGGAAACGACGACGCTGGGTTTTAGACGGCATTCTGCCGAAAAAATCATGTTGCCCCGGGAACAGTCTGTTGTAGAAACCCCTTGGGGACCGGTCCGGGTAGTGGTTGCCGGCCAACCCCCAGATTACCACAACATCGCCCCCGAATATGATGATTGTTCCCAAATTGCCGGCAAGCACAACGTACCCCTAAAAAAAGTTTACCAGCATGTTTGGAAAACCCTGAAACCCTGAGTCACTTTGTCCCTTTTAATTTGTAAATTTTAGAGGATGTAAAATATCTTTCTAAAAGGCGGTGAACAAAAACCGCCTTTTTAATTTGGGAATGTAATGTTTCTGGCAACAACTTTTCTGTTAATAGCAGGAAATAAATGAAATATATATGGAAAACAACAGCCCTGTGAAAGTAAAATTTACTTGCTTTAAAATAATAAAAGGCTTATAATTGAGCGAGGGAAGCACGACAGAATAAGGTTTCCCGCGGTATATGGGGGTAGTTGTGCACCTGGTGGGCGCCTTGGACTTCAAATCCAATGATGGGCTGACGAGGCCCATGGTGGGTTCGATTCCCATCTACTCCCGCCAAAAATTACAGGATATTAAAGTGTGATTTTGTTCAGGAGGTTAGTAATGGAAAAGGAATATGAAACTTTTGAGGCACAGGTAATTGACAGCCATATCGTTAAATGCCCGGTTTGTGATGGAAATCAGGGGGTTGTTCTGATTTGGAATGACGGCGACGTGGATTTAATCTGTATAGGTTGCAAGCATAAAGAACGTTTGAGCTTTGATTAGGTAAAGACTGTAGGTAAAGATTAAAATCTTGTTCTTTCAGAAATTTTAACCCCCACAGGGTGGGGTATGGTTCCATAGCCGGGTAATCCGTTTAAGTGGTTTGCAAAAATCCTTGGGATTAGCTGGTTTTTTTGTTTACAGGGAAGGTTTCGGGCATCAATAAGATCAGCAAAAAAGCAAAAATAATGCTGACAAGGTAAAGGATGAAAATATAGTGAAAAGCCTTCCCAAAAGAATGATTTTTTGTGGTTATATCCAAGAGATACCCGGTAATTCCCTGAAAAAAGGCAACACCAAAAAACATAAAAGCATCTACCGTTCCCATGGCTGTAGCGGCAACGTTGGCAGGAAAAAGTTCTTTTACGCAGCTTAGGTTGATGAGAAAAACGACGCTGCAGGTGCCGATCGCCAAATAGATTAGAGATGTAAAAAAGGGGCCGGGGTAGGTGGAAAGAAGAACCATGACCAGCCATAAAAGAAGCTGGCCCAGCGTTGCGATAAACATAATGGGGCGGCGGGCCTTGAAAACGCGATCAGACAGCACCCCCCAAAGCACCCCCCCGGCGATCATACCGATAAAAACAAACATTAAATGACCGCCGGCGGTTTTTCTGCTTACATGAAAGACTTCCTGCAAGTACGTTGCCCCCCAAAGGCTGGAAAAACTGAGTAAGACACCATAAACAAGAAACGCCCAGATGGCAAAGGGCCAGAATACCGGTTGGCGCCAAAAAGCAACGGCAGTTTTTTGACTGGATGTTGACGCCTGAGGGTTTTCTGTTCCTTCGTTTATTGCTTTTATGGTCCTACCCGTTGTTTTTGTGAGCGGTTTCATTAAAAACCAGACGAACAGGAGCAACACAAACATAACCGCTGTCGGTATGACCAGGGAATGGCGCCAGCCTATTTTTTCTACCAACAGGGCCATGGGCAGTGTGGAAAGCATGCTTCCCATGCTGCCTGCAGCGTTGATGACACTGCTCATGGTGGCAAATTTTTGTGGTGGGTAGGTAAGGGAAAGAAATTTTAACGTCGGGATAAAGATGCCGGCTGTACCTGCCCCGGTAAGCATCCTGGTCCAGGTGGCAATTTGTATGTTCGGTGCATAGGCGAAGGATAAGGAGGCTGCAACACCCAGCAGCCCAAAACCAAAAACAGTGCACCCTACACCAAATCGATCCGCAAGAATGCCTACGGGTATCTGGGCGCTGGCGTAGGCATAAAAGAAAACTGAAGCCATCAGTCCCAAAGAGGTGGGCGGTATGGCAAAGTCTCTTAACAGATCTTCAGCAATGACAGCCGTGCAGGTACGTAAAAAAAGGGCAGAAACAAAAATTAAACATAAAACACCGAAAACCAACCCACGCTTTGACTGCAGCATAAACTTTGAAATTCCTCCATCCTATCCCTTAAAACTTGTCTGATATTTCTATTATATAGTATAAAGTTGGATACCCACAAACTAACTTCCGGTTTCACTGTGTCATTTCCTACCTGGCGGGTAACCGCAGGGGTGCTGCTGAAATGGTACGCCTGGTTCGGTTTAAGGGTTGTAAAAGAATGAAATTTTTGGTAATCAGGCAAAATAAATACAGGGAAAATATAGCAACCCAATCTTTTTTTTGCAGGTTGTCTGTTATAATTGGTAAAAAATATATTATACTTCAGGAAGGGGTATACAGTATGGATGAAATTGGCAAGGTGACCCATTATTTTGGCAAGGTGTCGGTGGCAGTGGTGGAACTGACGGCTACAATCAGTGTTGGGGATAGGATTGCTTTTAAGGGCAGTAACAGCGATTTTGAACAGGTAGTTGCATCCATGCAAATCGATCATGAAGATATTGAAACCGCCCAGGCGGGGCAGGCGGTCGGCCTGAAAGTGGACAACAGGGTAAAAGGGGGTGATGTTGTCTATAAAGTATAGATCGGTAACGTTTCTTACGGACCCCTGCTTTTCTGGTCCGTTCCTTGTCCAATAAACCTTCTTCAGGCTATAATTAAGCAGAGAAAGGAAGGGGGAAAAAAATTGTCCCTGGATTATAAACAGCTCCGGCAAAAGTATTTACGTCTTTTGCCGGCTGTAGATAAGATTTTACAGGAAACAGAGTTGAAGGGGGTGGAAAGGGAAATACCACGTGACCTTATTGTGGAAGCTGTGCAGGAAGTAGTGGCTGAAAAACGGGCTGTTATTCAAAGGGCTTTAACGGGTCGGCAACTGGAAGGTATGACCCTTTCCCCTGCTGCCCTTGCTTTAGAAGCCAGGCAGAAGGTTGATGAAAGATCCAGGGCCAATTTTCAGCCTGTTTTTAATGCTACCGGTGTGCTCTTGCATACAAATTTGGGACGGGCCCCATTGGCTGCAGTTGCAGCAGCGATGCTGCAGAGGATAAGCAGCTCTTTTTGCAATCTGGAACTTTCACTGCAAACCGGCCGCCGGGCCTATCGTTATGAACATGTGGAAGAACTTATTTGCCGGATTACGGGGGCAGAAGCGGCGTTGGTGGTCAACAACAACGCGGGGGCGGTTTTCCTGGCTTTAAATACCCTTGCGGCAGGGCGGGAGGTTGTTGTTTCCCGCGGTGAACTGGTAGAGATTGGGGGCTCTTTTCGTCTGCCGGAGGTGATGACTGCCAGCGGGGCACTGCTTGCCGAGGTAGGGACCACTAATAAAAGCTACCTGCGGGATTATGAAGGGGCCATTAACGAAAAAACAGCCCTGCTGTTGAAGGTGCACAGCAGCAACTTTAAAATTATGGGTTTTACATCCTCAGTAGACGCTGCTTCGCTTGCAGGGCTGGGCCGGAAGTGCTGTTTGCCGGTTATGGAAGACTTGGGCAGTGGGGTCCTGGTCGATCTCACCCGCTACGGCCTGCCCTATGAACCCCGGGTTCAGGATTCTATAAAGGCTGGGGTTGATGTTGTAACCTTTAGTGGGGATAAGCTGCTGGGGGGGCCTCAAAGCGGTCTAATCATCGGCAAGAAAAAATACCTGGAAAGTATAAAAAGTAATCAGCTAACCAGGGCCTTGCGAGTGGGTAAAATGACCCTGGCTGCTTTGGAAAGCACTTTGCGCCTTTACTTGGATGAAGAAAAAGCTTTCAGGGAAATCCCCGTCTTACGCATGCTCACCGTTCCCAGCACAGTTTTGAAGGCACGGGCAGAAGTTTTGGCTGCAAAGTTAGCTGCCAGGCTGGGCCCGGGCTGGACTATCGGCATTTCCCGGGAAAAGGCCCGGGTGGGGGGCGGTTCATTGCCTCTTGCTTTCCTGCCCAGCTACCAGGTAACCCTGGAACGCACAGGGACGAGCGTGAACGAACTGGTTAAAAAACTGCGGGGAACCAGGTATCCTGTTATATCCCGGGTGCTGAAAAATAAAATTTTGCTGGATTTGCGTTCTCTTTTGGAAGAAGCTGATGAACTGTTAATAGAAACGATTGTGCAGACTTTTCCGCGGTCTGCAGAGGAAGAAACCGGGGGGGGTTTTGAGCCATGATTATTGGGACAGCCGGGCATGTGGATCACGGTAAAACAGAATTGATTAAGGCCCTGACGGGCACAGATACAGATCGGTTAAAAGAAGAAAAAAAACGGGGTATTTCCATCGATCTTGGGTTTGCCCCCTTTCAGCTTCCCAGCGGCCGTCTGGCAGGGATAGTTGATGTCCCCGGGCATGAAAGGTTTATTCATAACATGCTGGCCGGGGTGGGGGGAATCGACCTTGTTTTGATGGTGGTAGACGCCACAGAAGGTGTTATGCCCCAGACAAAAGAACATCTTGACATTCTGGAATTGCTGCAAATAAAAAAAGGCATAATTGTTGTAACCAAAATTGATCTGGTGGACAAGGAATGGTTGGAACTGATTATAGAGGAAATAAAGGAGGCCTTTACCGGTACCTTTTTGGCGAACAGCCCCCTGCATCTTGTTTCCGCAATTACTAAACAGGGTATTGAAAACTTAAGGGAGACAGTGGCCCTAATGGCAGAAAAAATAACTGCCGGTGACAGAGACGCTCCTTTGCGCCTGCCTGTGGACCGGGTTTTTTCCCTTTCCGGATTCGGAACCGTTGTTACAGGCACAATTTTAAACGGTACGGTTAAAACGGGTGAAACGGTTGAAGTAACCCCTCCCGGCCGAAATTTCAGGGTCCGGGGGATACAGGTCCATGGGGAGGGGGTTGCGGAGGCCTTTGCAGGGCAGAGGACAGCCTTGAACCTGGCCGGCTTGGAAAAGGAAGGGGTCCTAAGAGGGTCGGTAGTGGCTGCCCCCGGTTATTTTCATACTACCCGGCGCCTGGATGCCAAGTTAAAATTGCTTTCCACAGCCCCCCGTCCGCTAACCAATATGGTTCCGGTTCATTTTTATTTGGGAACGGCCCGGGCTGTGGCCTCCTTGTATTTGCTGGAGAACACAGAACTGCTGCCGGGAAAAGAGTGTTTTGTACAATGCCGGCTTGATAAACCCCTGATTGCCCAACGCGGTGACCGCTTTATTATTCGTTCCTATTCACCGGTTGTCACTATTGGCGGGGGGAAGGTGCTTGATGAGCGCCCTTTGCGCCACAAACGGTTTCACCGGGATGTATTGGAAAGGTTACAGGAACTTGAAAAAGGTGACCCGCTTCCCTTCGTGCTACAAAAAATAACAGCTGTCCAGGCTGCCCCTTTGTCTGACTTATCGCATCTGACGAAAATGACCCCCCAGCGGCTGGAAGCGCTGTTACAAAGGGCTGCCGCGGAGGGCAAGGTGGCTTTGTTCGGTGACCTATACGTTACTGCTGCAGACAGGGGAAAATGGGAAAAGGAAATAATGAAAGAACTGGAACATTTCCATACAGAAAAACCTTTGTTACCGGGTGCACCAAAATCAAGGATTGGCAGATACCTGCCCCGCAAAATTGCCGGCCCCGCCTATGATGCCTTTTTGGAACATTTGAAAAGTAAAGGTTTGCTTATTAGCAGCGGGGATGTAATTACCAAAAAAGGCTTTATTCCCCGGCCTACTCCGGGCCAGGAAAAAAAACTGGCAGCAATCGAAAACCTCTTTAAGAAAAGCGGTCTCACGCCTCCGGCGCCCAAGGATTTATGCATTGACCTGGGCCTTGGAAAGGGGGAGGCTGTAGATCTGCTGGATTACCTTGCTTACAGGGGGGTTTTGGTAAAAATTGCTGCAGAAATTTACCTGCAAAGCAAGGTCTATGAACACTGCCTGCAGGTTTTAAAGGACTATTTACAAAAAAACCCCCGGATAAACCTTGCTCAATACCGTGATCTGCTGCAGACCTCCCGCAAATATGCACAGGCGCTGCTTGAACATTTTGACAGCTGCAAATATACCCGCCGCCTGGGGGATGAAAGAGTGGCCCGGAAGTTGGTCTGAGAAACGGCGGGGCAGGTTTCCGGGATGCCAATACTTTGCCTCTTCTCTTTGCCCCCCTTACAGATTAACTAAGTGTTTCATTTTACGAGTTCTTTTGTTTGTGTTAATTTCATGTACTTGTTAATCAGCTTGTCCAGTTCACAACTTAAAAAATAAGTTTGTTGGCTGTTTTTTGGGGCATTCCTTTCCGGATCTAATTCTTTGTTTAATTTTATGCGAAGTTTTTCAATATCCGCAAGCAGCTTCTTTTCATCTTCTTGTTTCATGAAAAATTTAGGCGTGAAAACCTGCCAATTAAATGATGGAAGGAAACGCCTGCCCCCTTTCGCACAATAGCGTAGTTGCCCTTTTAAACAGCCTTAGATTTTTGTGGTTGGCTGAAGTACCGGAGACCGGACCACGTGTTCCTGGCTTTCTTAATGCAAAACAACCGCTGACCCGCCGACTAAAAATGAAACTTTCCGGCGCACGCATTGTATGGTTGTCCAAATTTACACAAGAAGTTACATTCTGGTAATATATTTAACTAAAGGAATTAAATCCTAAAAACTTTTTTCGACATGTAAACCTCAAATCCTCTATATTAAGAAAAATTAATACATATTATTTCTAACTATTCCTTTGGTTGAAAATAATGTCAATATTAGTCTAATTTGGTTTTATTCTGGCGGAAGTGGCGTGACTGCTTACGTTTGATCACCTTCTGGAAAAGGTTGATTTTGGTTTCAATAGGAAGGGAATAGGCTAAAGCGTCCAATTTTTTAAACTATTCCAGAATGCTTAAAAGTTTAAGTTAATAAGAAGGGTTTTTTCTTTCTGATGTCGAATTCAAAATGGGCGGTAAATATATTTAATGCTGGATAAAGTTATGTGGTCAGGTGTCCGGATTTTGAACGAAATTTTGGTTAAAGGGGAGGTGCTTTGCAGGGGAACAATTTGATAATAATTACCGCCAACGATAAATTTTTTTAACAGGGTTTTTTAACAGTAATTTAGCTAATCTGCAGTTTTCTATTTATTGGGGAATATTTGGTGGGCGGTTGCAAGCAATCTTGAAGGGATGGTAGATAAAATTACATCTCTAGCGAGGTATGAAGATGAATACAGAAGTTCAGAGTTTTATTCAAAAACATGATTTGTTGGGGTGCATCCAGTGCGGAAGATGTACCGGAGGCTGCCCGGTTAATACACGGACTGATTTAAACGTAAGGCGCATTGTTTACGATGCCCTTGACGAAAGTATGCTTGATGAATTGGCAAAATTACCGGAAGTGTGGGATTGTACCACTTGTGAAACCTGTGCCATCAGGTGTCCCAAAGGCCTTAAGCCTATGGAGGTGCTGATTGGCCTTAGAAATATCCTTGTAGAAAGCGGTGTAATTCAGCCGACAGTCAGGGATGCTTTGGAAAGCGCTTTTCGGGAGGGTAACCCCTGGAGCAAACCCAAGGCGACACGCAGTGACTGGATGCAGGGATTGGATGTTAAAATTGCTGTACCCGGGGAAAAAGTGGAAAACCTCATCTTTGTTTGTTGTACTATCGCCTATGATCCCAAGGTTCAGGTTATCGCCCAAAACTTTGTAAAAGTACTTAATAAAGCCGGTATTGATTATGGTTTTGTAGGGGATGACGAAGTCTGTTGTGCCAGTGAAATATACAACATGGGGGAAGTTGGGGAGGACGGCCTTTTTGAAATGATGGTCGAAGATGGCACAGAGCTGTTAAACAGCTTTGATACCACCAGGATTGTAACTCTTTCCCCCCACTGTTATGATGCCCTTAAAAATCAGTATCCTGATTTGCAGGCAGAGGTAATACACTACACACATCTGTTGAAGGAAATTCTGGAAGATGAAAAACTGGTGTTCACAAAAGAATTTGCCCAGAAGATTGTTTTTCATGATCCCTGTTATTTGGGCAAGCGGAACGATGTTTATGATGAACCGCGCTATATACTAAACCAGATTCCCGGCGCAGAACAAGTTGAATTTTCACGCAATAGGGAGCGCAGCCTTTGCTGCGAGGGGGGCGGGGGCAAGATGTGGGCGGAAACTGAATCCCACAAGGAACGCCTGGCGGAAGAAAGGGTCCGCGATGCCAAGGAGCTGGGTGCTACCATCCTGGCTGTTGCCTGTCCCTTCTGTGTTTTAACTTTGGACGATGCTGTTAAGGCGAAGGGCTTTGAAGAAGAAATGCAGGTTATGGAGATACTTGAAATTGCTGGAAAACTTATCGAATAGTGTCCTTATACTGTTATTATTGAAATTATGTGGATTGCATTCAGACGATGATGCTTCCAGTTTAAAGGGGGGATACTTTAAAATTTTTTCTTCTGGGTTTTTAAGGGCCCATCTTTTGAAAAATAACTGTCTACAGGAGGTGGAGCTTTCATGAAAACGTTTGTCTGTATCAAAAGAGTGCCGGATACATCAGAGGCAGAAGTAAAGGTGGATGCAACAGGCAAGGATGTTGACAGCAGCAAGTTTTCTTTTGATATCAACGATGCTGACAACTATGCGGTTGAAGAAGCAGTATTGATCAAGGAAGCTAAGGGAGGGACGGTCCAGGTTATTTGTATGGGGCCGGCAGATGCTGATGTAATGATCCGCATGGCTTTAGCCAAAGGTGGCGACAGCGCAATGCGTATCGACGATCCACGGATTAATGCCCGTGATCCCTTGCAGTCAGCCAAGGCCCTTGCTGCAGCGATTAAAGGGCAGGAATTTGATCTGGTATTAACCGGATGTATGTCCAACGATGACGGCAACATGTCCACCGGGGTGGCATTGGCCGAAGAATTGGGTATACCCCATGCCGCCATGGTTAAAAAGGTAGAAGTTGAAGACGGCAAGATCAAGGCTCACCGGGAATTGGAAGGGGGAGTCATAGAGGTTGTGGAGGTTACCCTGCCGGCTGTTGTTACTATCCAGACCGGGATCAACGAACCCCGCTATGCTCCCATCAGGGGTATTCGGCAGGCACAGAAGAAAGAACTGAAGGTGTTGAAAATAGAAGATCTGAATCTCAGCGAAGAAGAGGTTGGTGCTGCCGGCTCTCTGATTGAGATGAAAGAATTTTATATCCCCGAGGTGGTCTCCACGGCGGAGATTATCGAAGGTGAACCGGAAGAAAAAGCAGAAATTATGGCTACAAAATTAGTGAAAGGAGGACTGCTCTAAATGGGTGACGTATTTGTTTTAGCTGAACATCGCCAAGGAGCATTACGGGAAGTTTCGCAGGAAATGCTGACCAAGGCTTCCGCGTTGGCTGCAGAATTAGGTGGTTCCACGGTGGCGGTCCTTCTGGGCAGCGGCGTGGACTCCTTTGCGGAAACATTGGCCGGTTACAGCGATAAAGTTCTTTATGTCGATGATCCTCTTTTTGCAGACTACAACTCCGAAAAATATCAGAAGGTTTTGGTGGAACTGATTAACCAGTATAAGCCCGAACTTTTTATGATTGGCCATACAACGCAGGGTGTGGATTTGGCCCCGGCGCTGGCTGTGGAAATGAAAATGCCTTTCATTGCCGACGTGTTCGATGTGCAGGTTGCAGACGGCAAACTGCAACCGATACGTCAATATTACCAGGGCAAGGTCAACGCCAACTTTGCCTTTAAAGGAGAGGCACCTTACTTAATCACCTTCCGGGAGGCCAGTCTTGAAGCAGCTGAACCCTCCAAGGAAGGCCAGATCGAAAAAATCGATTCTCCCTTGAAGGAAGATATTGAATATCGCCGTTTTGTGGAATATTTAGAGGCCGAAGTGGGCGATGTTGATATTACCCAGTCGGAAATTCTCATTGCGGTGGGACGGGGAGTTAAGGAAGACAAGAATATGGCGATGATCGAAGAGCTGGCTGCAGCCATTAACGCCGATCTTTGCGGCTCGCGTGCTGCAACTGATGCTGGCTGGCTGCCTCACGATCGTCAGGTGGGCACCTCCGGTAAAACGGTCAAGCCCAAACTCTACATCGCTATTGGTATTTCCGGTGCTTTCCAGCATATTGCCGGTATCAAGGGATCGAAAACCATCGTGGCCATTAACAGGGACCCCGATGCACCTATCTTTACTGTAGCTGATTTTGCTATCGTTGATGATCTTTTTAAGGTAGTTCCCAAGATGGCGGAAAAGCTGAAAGAACTGCGGGGTTAATCGGGAAAAAAATGTTTTTTGCAGATAGGCATGATCAGTTATTCTTGGTTGGAGGATGAAAGATGCAATGAACAACAAGCCCAAAATAGGTGTGTATGTCTGTCACTGCGGAATCAACATTTCCCATACGGTGGATGTTGAAGCCGTAGCGGAGTTTGCCTCCCAGTTACCGAATGTAAGGGTGGCACGCGAATATTCCTACATGTGTTCTGACCCCGGACAGGCGCTGATCCGGGAAGATATTAAAAATGAGGGCTTAAACCGCGTCGTGGTAGCCTCCTGTTCCCCCCGCATGCACGAGCTGACTTTTCGCAAAACCCTTGCAGAAGCAGGGTTGAATCCTTATTATCTGGAAATGGCCAACATCAGGGAACACTGTTCCTGGGTCCACGGGGATCGCGAAAAAGCTACAGCCAAGGCCAAAAGGCTGGTGGCTGCGGCTGCGGTCAAGGCACGCTTGCTGGAACCCTTACAGGAAAAAGAGGTGGATGTTGAACCGGCCTCCTTGATCATCGGCGCGGGTATTGCCGGTATACAGGCGGCTTTGGATATTGCCGAAGCCGGTTTTAAAGTTTACCTGGTTGAAAAAACCCCCTCTGTCGGGGGCAGGATGTCCCAGCTGGATAAAACATTCCCGACATTGGACTGCTCGGCCTGTATTCTGACACCAAAAATGGTGGATGTGGCCAGCCATCCCAATATTGAACTGTTAACCTATTCCCAGGTGGAGGATGTCTCCGGCTATGTGGGTAATTTTGATGTCAAGGTGCGCAAAAAGGCTCGCTATGTGGATATGGACAAGTGTACCGGTTGCGGGGTTTGTGCCCAGGAGTGCCGTTTAACGGGGCGAATTCCCAGCGAATTTGATGAAGGTATGGGTAAAAGGGCCGCAATCTACCTTCCTTTCCCTCAAGCCGTGCCGGCCAAGTATACCATTGACCCGGAACGTTGCCTGATGCTGACCCGGGGTAAATGCGGGAAATCTCCCAAATGTGTGGATGCCTGTGGTACCGGGGCCATTAATTTCGAACAAGAGGATGAAATCGTAGAATTTAAGGTTGGTTCGATCATTGTTGCTACTGGTTTCGATGTGTTCGATGCCTCCCGGAAACCGGAATATGGTTACAACGACTATGAAAATGTCATCACCGGCCTGGAGTTGGAGCGGCTGGTTTCCGCCTCCGGCCCCACCGGAGGCGATATCCTGATCGGTAAGGGTGACGATGCGTATGTGCCCAAGGATATTGCTTTTATTAAATGTGTCGGCTCGCGGGACAAGAGTGTAGGCAACGAATATTGTTCCCGTGTCTGCTGTATGTATACAGCCAAACTGGCACATTTACTGACAGAAAAAATTCCAGATGCCAATGTCAGGGTTTATTATATGGATGTCCGGGCTTTTGGCAAGGGGTTTGAGGAATTTTATGACCGTGTCCGGCGGGAAGGGGTCCGCTATATCCGCGGCAATCCCTCGGAAGTATTTAAGCGTGGCGACAAGCTCGTTGTCAAAGCGGAAAATACACTGACCTCTACCCCGGTAGAAGATGAAGTCGATCTGGTCGTCCTGGCAGTAGGACTGGAACCCCGCAGGGATGCCCGGGAAATAATCGATATTTTACGGTTGTCCCAATCAGGGGACCGTTTCTATATGGAGGCCCACCCCAAGTTGGCCCCTGTAGACACGGCTACTGACGGTGTTTTCCTGGCGGGTTGTGCCCAGGGCCCCAAGGACATTCCGGATACTGTTGCCCAGGCCAAAGGGGCCGCTTCATCAGCACTGGTTTTGCTTTCCAGTGGCAAAGTCAAGGTTCAGGCCCAGGTTTCACATATTAACGAAGATACCTGCCGGGGCTGTGGCTACTGTGTGGAGATCTGTCCTTACAGTGCTATTGAACTGGTAACAGTGAACCAATTTGGACACGAGGCCTTGGTGGCCAGGGTCAACGACGCCTTGTGTAAGGGGTGCGGCGCTTGTGTTGCCGGCTGTTTCTCCGGTTCTGCCCAGCAGAAATCTTTTATGGATGGCCAGATATTGCCACAAATTGCTGCATTGGGGGTTATGAGATGAGCGAACAACAATTTGAACCGAGTGTCATCGCTTTTTTATGTAACTGGTGCTCCTATGCCGGTGCTGATTTGGCAGGAACCAGCAGGATACAATATCCTACTAACCTGGACATTATCAGGGTTATGTGCAGCGGCAGGGTTAACCCCCTTTTTATTGTCAATGCTTTACAGCAGGGCGCTGATGGTGTCCTGGTTTCCGGCTGCCATCCGGGCGACTGTCACTATATGGAAGGTAACTTCTACGCCCGCCGCCGGTTTACATTGATGAACGAGTTGCTAAATTATGTGGGTGTGGATGCCAAGCGTTTTAATATGAGCTGGGTTTCCGCCTCTGAAGGTGCCAAGTGGAAAGATGTGGTGGAAGAAGTTGTTGAAAATGCCAAAGAAGCCGGGCCTTTTGAACAATTCCGGCGCAACAAGATCAATTGGTAGAGGAGGGGGATCGCTTGGTAGACCTGGAAAAACTCAGAACTGTAGCCAAAGAGACCATCTCCCGGGACGACGTTAAATATCTGATCGGTTGGAGACAGGGAACCTATGGCTTTAGGGTAACTCCATGTTTTATAGAGGAGCCGGGAGAGGCAGAGCAGTTGATCTTTTCACCTCTTTGTACCAATAACCTGGCATCCTATCTCATTGTAACGGAAAAACTGCCGCTCCCCCGGGGAGAAAAACCTGATACGCGCAAAGTTGCCGTCATGGTTAAAGGCTGTGACAGCCGCGCTGTTGTCCAGCAGTTAATTGAACAGGGCATTAAAAGGGAAGAGCTGTACATTATCGGCTGTCCCTGTGAGGGAGTGCTAGATTTAAAAAAGGTGGAGGCAAAGTTTCCCCATATTCTGGATCCGGTAGCGGCCCAGTGGGGAAAGGATAAAATTATTTTTCAACTGCCGGAAGGTGTTGTAGAGGTCCCCAGGGAAGAAGTGCTGGCCCAGAAATGTTTGGACTGCCGTGATCCCAACCCTGTTATAGCGGATATAACATTGGGTGAGGAGATCGAAGCCTGGGGAAACGGGGAATATCAGGATGTTAAAGAATTAGAGGCAAAAAGTGCGGAAGAACGCTGGGCGTTTTGGGAGGACAAATTTAGCAGCTGTATTAGGTGTTACTCCTGCCGCAACGTTTGCCCCATGTGTTATTGCAAGGACTGTATCTTGGATCGGCTTAATCCCAGCTGGATCTATCGTTCTACCAATATTTCAGAAAATACGGCTTTTCATCTGTCCCGTGCGTTTCACCTTGCCGGGCGCTGTATTGAATGCGGTGAATGTGAAAGGGTCTGCCCGGTTGATATACCGTTGATGAAACTCAACCAGAAGTTTTCAAAAGAAGTTGAAGAAAAATATGGGTACAGGCCCGGGATCGATCCCGAAGCTAAACCGTTGCAATCCAGCTATCGTCCTGACGATAAGGAAGACTTCATTCTCTAGGGGTGGGTACTATGGAAAGGATGAAAATAGGTAAAGAGAAGTTTGGTGACTTTTTAGCAGCTCTGGATAAACAGCTGTATGCCCCCCAGAAAGTGGGGGAAACCCTCCGGTTTGTTCCCATTACCCCGGAGGATAAGCTTGATCTGGAGTTTTCCAACACGACTGTTCCACCGAAAAGCGTCCTTTTTCCGCAAACAGAAACTTTATACCGGTATGAACTGGGAAAAACAGATCTGAATTTACCGGATGATGAAGCTGAAAAGGTGCTGCTAGGGGTAAGACCCTGTGATGCCCGGGCTATGGCCATTGTTGATGACCTTTTTTCCTGGGATTATAACGATCCCTACTACCAGGGCAAGCGGGAAAAAACGACGGTGGTTGGTTTGGCCTGTTCCGATCCGGAGGTAAATTGTTTTTGTACCTCTGTCGGCGGCGGCCCGGCCTCTACAGAAGGGCTGGATTTATTGCTTACGGATCTGGGGGAGGTATATCTTTTACAGCCCCTGACGGAAAAAGGGAACAATCTTTGCCGGGAGGCGGCAGAGGTGCTGGAACAGGCGACAGAGGAAGACGCAGCCGCTGCCGAAAAGCTGCACCAGGAGGCTGCCGGCAAAATTGTCCGCAAGGTTGATACCGAAGGAGTTACAGAAAAACTGATGGAACTTTGGGATCATTCTCTCTGGCAGGATCTTTCCAGAGCCTGCTTGGGATGTGGAACCTGTACCTTCCTCTGCCCAACCTGCTATTGTTTTGATATTCAAGATGAGGCGGAAGGGCTGGAGGGCCGTAGATGCCGGGTATGGGATTCCTGTATGTTTGCGGAGTACACGCTGCATGCGTCAGGACATAACCCCCGGCCTACCGTTCGCGAGCGTACACGTAACCGGGTTAACCATAAGTATTCCTATTTTGCAACCAAGTTCGGTAAGATCGCTTGTGTAGGCTGTGGCCGGTGTATTAACCTTTGTCCGGTTAATATTGATATCCTCAACATTTTAGCAGAGGTTATTAAGGAGGCAATATGAAAGAGATAGCTAATCCCTATAAACCTGAAATAGCAACCATTGAGGATACCTGGCAGGAAACATACGGCGATCGTGCCATTAAAACCTTTAAAGTTGTCCTCGATGATGAAGAAATAAGGGAAAACTGGTCACACCGTCCGGGCCAATGTGCCATGATTGGAATTTTAGGAGTGGGAGAGAGCATGATTTCGATCTCCTGTTCCCCTACAGAGGGTAAATTCCTGCGGTTTTCAGTGATGCGTGCGGGCAAGGTTACCCAGGCTTTGCATGAGCTTGAACCCGGTGATAAGATGACTGTCCGCGGCCCTTACGGCAACAGCTTTCCCGTTGATGATTGGAAGGGAAAAAATATCCTAACAATCGGTGGTGGTATCGGGCAGGCTCCCCTGCGTCCGATTATTGAATACGTCAAGGCCAACCGGGCAGATTATAAAGGGTTAAGCCTGATCTATGGGGCCCGGACTTCTGCAGACCTTTGCTTTAAAGATGAATTTAAAGCATTGGATGAACGGGATGATGTTAACTATCATCTTTCCATTGACATTGAAGAAGAAGGCTGGGAACATTACGTAGGTTTTGTTCCTTCATTGCTCATGGAAGTGGATCCTTCGCCGGAAAACACGATTGCGATCACCTGTGGACCGCCGGTGATGATTAACTTTGTTCTGCAAAACCTGAAAGAGCTGAACTTTACCGATGAGCAGATCTACACTACCCTTGAAAATAGGATGAAATGCGGCATCGGCAAATGCGGCCGCTGTAACGTGGCCCATCTTTACGTCTGCAAGGACGGGCCGGTTTTCAGTTATGCTACCTTAAAAAGCATTCCGGAGGCCTTTGCCTAAGCATATTTGCCTGAATAAGGGAATAAGTATTAGTTAAAAGCAAAATTAAGCGTCGCCTGGTTGTTGAGGGTTTATTCCCCCTTTGACCAGGTGACGCTTTATTTTGACCGGGTGGCGTTCTGCCTTGACCTGTTTGGGGCACAGTGAAATGTTGCATGACTTTCCTTTATTGCCGGGCCTGCAGTATCCCCTAAGAGGTTGGGTTGTGGAACGGGGTGTGCTCCAGTTTTTCTCTCATCTTCCCCAGCCTGCACCCCGGAAACACCCTGGTATTTTATGGGGGGAAATTTTATTGATCCCGGTGCCGGCGTTAACGGCGGCGGCTGGCCCCCCAGGGTAGTAAGCTGGTTTTGGGGTAAACTTAATGATGCCTTGATTTTCGGGTGAAATGCGTTTATACTGAAGAAAAGGAGCAGGTCAAAGCCATGGAACAATTGGGGTTGGTCATGGAGCTTGTGGAAAATAACAGGGCGCTGGTTAGGGTGCACCAACATTCTGCCTGCACCGGCTGTGGCGCCTGTGTGGGTTTTTTCGGTGATCCGGCAGAAAAAGGACATCTGCTGGTAGAAGTAATGAACCCCGTTGGCGCCCAAAAAGGGGAAGTAGTCCGCCTGGAAACACAATCGCAGGAAATACTTTATGCTGCATTTCTTCTTTATATCCTGCCGGTTTTGGCTCTATTGGCAGGTCTTTTTGCCGGCAGAAGTTTAGCTAGCGGCTATGGTCTGCATATTAGCCCCGATTTAGGGGGGCTGGCCTTGGGATTGCTGGCCATGGTTTTTGTTTTTTTAATTTTAAGAGGGCAGGAAAAAAAGTTTCAGGCCGGCAAGCGTTTTAAAGCGGTTATAACTGCAGTTGTCGGTAAAAGTGAATAGCCGCTGGTAAGGTAAATAATATATTTGCCTCATCTCTTAACCCGGGGTGAGGTAGAGGTGCGGCAGGAAATGAGTATACACAGGGAAAATGGGGTTTGATGAACTGTGGGGAAAGGTTCCGCCGCCGAAGTTTTTAGCCGCCCCAAGGCTAAAAGCTGGTCCACCAGTGAATAACTGGCGGACTGTCACCGGTAAAAGAAGCCCTTTTTACCGGTGGAGCGCTATCTCATGCAGGGCGTAGAGGTTTGCGGGGCTGTTTTTACAAACGGCTGGCGGTATAAACCTGTTAGTCGTTTTTTACTTTTTCTCGGGGGGGCTTTGAGGTGATTCACAGTGGAAGCTTACAAATAAACAGTAAACAACATCTAAAAATAGGCGGGTGCGATACAGTAGACTTGGCTGCTGAATATGGAACACCGCTTTATGTGATGGATGAAGGGTTAATCAGGGAAAATTGCCGCCGCTACCGACAAGCTTTGCAGCTGTGTTATCCCCACGGCAGGGTTCTTTATGCCGGTAAGGCTTTTCTGACCCTGGCCATGGCTGACTTGGTTAAGGAGGCAGGGCTGGGGCTGGATGTTGTTTCCGGGGGGGAGCTGTATCTTGCTTTAAAAGCCGGCTTTCCGGCCAAAGATATTTGTTTTCATGGCAACAACAAGTCCGGGGTAGAACTGCAGGAGGCTCTGCGGGCTGGGGTGGGCAGGATTGTGGTCGACAGCCTGGTTGAGCTACAGGAGCTGTGTGCACTGGTGCAGTCCCAACAGCAGAAAACAGCAGTTTTGTTACGGTTCAAACCGGGCATAGAAGCCCATACCCATGATTATATTCAAACAGGGCAGGATGATTCCAAATTTGGGCTGGGTTTTGCTGAAATCCTGCAGGCTGTACGTATAGCGCTTCATGCCGCACCGTTTCTTGAACTGAAAGGTTTTCATTGCCATATCGGGTCCCAAATTTTTCAGTTGGAATCCTTTGCTTTGGCGGCCCGGTCGATGTTGCGTTTAATGTCGGCCGTAAAAAAAGAAACGGGTTTTCTGGCCTGCGAACTGGATATGGGTGGGGGCCTGGGTATCCGCTATCTACAGGTGGACAACCCTCCTTCTATTGAAGATTTTGTCCAGACTGTAGCCCGGGCAGTAAAGGAGGCTGCTACAGAAGAGGGTTACCCTTTGCCGGATCTGCTGTTGGAACCGGGCCGTTCAATTGTCGGTGAGGCGGGCCTTACCCTTTACCGGGTGGGGGTCATTAAAGATCTGCCCGGTATCAGGCGCTATGTTGCTGTGGATGGCGGTATGATGGACAACATCCGCCCGGCTCTTTACCAGGCCCGTTATGCAGCCGTGTTGGCCAATAAGGCTGCCCGGGAAGCAACCCAAAAAGTGACGGTAGCCGGCAAAGCCTGTGAATCGGGGGATTTGCTTATTGAACATATTAACCTGCCCCCGGTGGAAAAAGATGATCTGCTTGCTGTATTAAGTACCGGTGCCTACTGTTATGCCCTGGCCAGCAATTACAACTGTCATCCCCGGCCGGCCGTGGTTTTTGTCCGCAATGGTAAAAGCCGCCTTGTTGTGCGCCGGGAAACCTATGCAGATCTGATTGCTTTGCACCAAAGTTAATATTTCATTTATGTTTGCAAAGGCGGGAAAAGCGATGGAATTTGTCAAGATGCACGGGCTGGGAAATGATTTTATTATTGTCAATAATTTGCAAAACCAATGGGAACCTGCTTTTTTGCAGGGGCTGGCCGCCCGGCTTTGTCAAAGGAACTTTGGGGTGGGGGCTGATGGCCTGGTTCTTTTAAACGGTTCCCGCGCGGCTGCTTTTGAAATGCGTATTTTTAATGCAGATGGCAGTGAGGCTGAAATGTGTGGCAATGCTATCCGCTGCCTGGCCAAATACGTTTGGGAACGGGATCTTACCCGGGAACAGACTTTTTCCTTTGAAACTTTAGG
>JAAYRR010000093.1 GCA_012518675.1 Bacillota bacterium | reverse complement strand
GTCCCGTTGGTAGCGTTCCAGTAGATAAGGGCAGGTTATCCACTTGTAATGGCTGTTGAGGGAGCGGACTGGTAGCAGTAGTAGACGGCCATCGGTGACGGCAATAGCACCGGCCTGTTCGGTGCTACCAAACACCTTTTCAATTGTTATTTCTGCAGACCCCATTTCTTGGTGTTGTTTTGCTGCATCTAACAGCGCACCTTTCAGGCTGGAGCCAACAATCACCGGGTAGTCGGTAATTTTCTCACGGGCAACCGGAAGATCGATTGTACCGGCTGCCTGTCCTGTTCCCGGGTGTAAATTAGTTTCCGCCAACATACCCATAATTGTACTAAACATCTTTAATCAACCTCCCATTTTCCTATTAATACTTGACCGTAACCATAAGGTTGCACTGCTTTGTCGCTGATGCATTTTCCATGCAGGGCTTTAACTTCCTTTTTTTCCTCTGCGACAGCCTCAAAAAACCAGGTGCTGCCGGGCGGTAGATACGGTTGTAGAGGACGTGGTTTATTGTTTTTTAAGTCCCAGCCGCCATAAAGCTGCGATTTACCGATACAGGCACTAATGCATTTTCCGGGTATATCGTCAGGGCCTTCCTTAACGAGCTTTTCCATATTATTAGCGGGACAGGGTGTAATTAAGGAAAGGGTAAAACGAATTTTTCCGTCTTTTGATTGCTCCAATGGGGGGCATGAAGGAAGTAAATCCAAATATTTATCAGGTGTGGTAGAATTTATTTCTACGGCTGCCAGGCGCCCTTCCCCGCCCAATGGTACAATTTTTTGCAATAAAGAAGGTTGCTTGGCAGGCAAACCACCTACAATTACACCTATTTTCAGGTGGTAATCCGGGCGGATATGCTCTATTCGATATAGATTATGATCTTCGGCGGTACGGGTATCTGGGTTGCATTTTAGTCCTGTGCGTGGTTCCCCCTGCCAAAGGCTCTTTTTTTTGAATATTTCTTTGGTAGGGGGGTTTTTACCTTTTATTGCTGCAGCATAGCCTTCGCGAGTCAAATAAAAATTATCTGCCAGGCGTGCTCCCTCCAGTTTTGTTTCTTTTTTTATACGGGGCAGGCAAACTGTGGGACCCAGATCGCAGCTTGTCATTTCCCCAGGAACCAGAAAGGCGGTTAATATTTCAGGGTTGGTGCCCGGGGTTTCCTTTACCAGCAAATGCAACGGCGCTGGGAAAAGATATTTTCCTGCCCTGTCTTTGTCTGTTTTAATCAGATACGGCCCTCTGAAAAACAACTGGCCTAAATTTGTGGCATCGCCGAGTTCTTTGGGCCATTTAGTGTTTTTACCTGGATGCCATCCCCATGTAGCGGCCAGGGCGCTGCGGATGGCGCCTTGAAGCGTACTCATCGGTGGGGGGAAAAAGCTGGTGATACGGTTGTAGCCCCCTTCACCGGCGTGGAAGGGTTGTCCGGTACGGAAAAAACAAGTGTCCAGTAAAGTGAAATTCCAGTTTTGGGCGATCATCTTTCCACCCCTTTTTCCATGAGGAATTTAATTAAAAAG
>JAAYRR010000092.1 GCA_012518675.1 Bacillota bacterium | reverse complement strand
TTAATGCTCACTGTTCCCTAGATTACCGGGGTGAAAAACCGGCAGAAAATGTACAGGTTATCATCAGCAGTCCATTAACCAGTAAACTAATGGGCGATCACCCGGTTGAAAGCTACGGCACGATTCAACCAGGTGACACCATTGCATACAACCTCTTTTTCGAGCTACCCGGTTGGCAAGAACTGATTTCTGCAGGAACCTCTGCCCAAAACCTAAAAGAAGATTTTGCCGCGAATTCCTATGTTGAAGTAACCTGGTTGGACAGCGGGCAGCAATACAGCGCCCAGCTTTTTGACTGGAGCGCAGATGTCCAATAGGTCTAGGCTTTAAAGGCAACAGGTTTTCAAAGTGGGGAGGCAACAGCTTTAAAGGCGGGCAAACATCAGAATTTAAGAAAGCATTCATTTGATCATTTTATACTTATCTGCGGGTGTCAAGGGATCTGTCCCCCGACACCCTCAATCATTTATTTAAGCATGGTTAATGGAAAAAGCCCCGTGGGGAAAACAAGCAATTAAGTTTTCCACGGGGCTTTTTAAGAAAGTAAAAGTGACAAGGGATCCGTCCCCTGACACCCCCGTCCATTAACCAGTAAACCGATGGGCGATCATCCGGCTGAAAGCTATGGCACGATTCGAGGTGTCAATAGAACCGTCTCCTGACACCAGATAATTTGCGCTAAGAAGGTGTCAATAGATCCGTCCCCTGACACCTTGCCTGGAGGCTGCTGTACCGGAAAGCTGTCTGCTCAGGAGGCTGTTGAGCCTTTTTCCAGCAGTTCCAGGACGGCTTTTTTTAGGTCTTTTAGTTCTTTTTGGGCTTGTTCGCTGCTCGCTTCCTGGACCCCTAAATAAATCTTTAGCTTGGGTTCAGTGCCGGAAGGGCGTACGCAGAACCAGGCATCCCTTTCCAGAAAATATTTCAAGGAATTAGCGGCCGGTAAATTTGTTGGCTTTTCTGTGTTTTGCTGTAGATCAAATTCTTTCTGGGAAAGGTAATCTGCACGGCGCTGGATACTTCGTTTTCCAATTTTGGTTAACCCGGCCTGCCGGAAAAAATCCATAATTTCTTGAACACGATCCATTTCAGCGGCGGCCAGCTCGATATTAATTAATTTTTCGGCAAAGTACCCATATTTTTGGAAAAGCCGTTCCAGGGCGGCATGCAGGGTTAAGCCCTGCTTTTTATAATAGGCGGCCATTTCAGCCGTGACCTGGCAGGCTTGAACGGCGTCTTTATCACGCACAAAATCCCCCAGCAGGTAGCCACAGCTTTCCTCACAACCAAAAAGAAAAGTTTTTTTACCGGTATCAGCAAACGCTTTGATCTTTTCGCCGATGTATTTAAAACCGGTCAGCGTATCCAAGATCTCCTGGTCGTAAAAAGCGGCGATCGCCCGGCCTATTTCAGAGGTGACTACAGTTTTGATGACAATGCCGTTTAAGGGCAGGTCTCCGGCTTCTTTTTTGCGGGAAAGGATATATTCCAGAAGCAGGCTACCCAACTGGTTGCCGGTGAGGGGGGAAAACCGGTTTTCCTGATCTCTAGCAGCCACGCCCACCCGGTCAGCATCTAAGTCGGTAGCCAATAAGAGATCGGCGTCAATTTTTTCCCCATATTCAATAGCTTGGTCAAAAACAGACCAGTCTTCCGGGTTGGGGGAATAAACAGTCCAGGAGGCCGGATCGATGGCAGCTTGTTCGGGAACTACGATCAGGTTTGAAAAATCGGCGGCCCGCAGGGCCCGGGGAATGATTTCATACCCGGCCCCGTGGAGGGGGGTATAGACAACCTTTAATGCAGCAAGGGCTTCCTTTTCGGTGAACAGGCGCAGTTTTTGCAGGTGTTCCAGGTAGCTGGCGGTAATCTGATCATCCAGCAATATTAGCAGCCCGGCCCTTTGTGCATCGTCAAGGCGGCCGCAATCGACAAGCAAAGCGTCGCCCACGGCATCAATTTCGGCTGTAATGGCGTTGGCCAGCCGGTCGGTAATCTGGCCGCCGTCCGACCAGTAAACTTTATAACCGTTGTCGCCGGCCGGGTTGTGGCTGGCGGTAATCACAATGCCGGCGGTGGCATTTAATTCCCTCACGGCAAAAGAAAGCAGCGGCGTGGATTCAGGTTTTGTAAACAAATAGACCTTGATTTTCCAACGGGCCAAAACCCCGGCTGCCTCCCGGGCAAAACGTTCCGAATTATACCGGGTGTCATAGGCAATAACCACACTCGGTTCCGGCCTGTCCTCACCGGTTGCAGTCTTTTCTATAAAGCGGGCCAGCCCGGCGGTAATTTTGCGGACCATATAAATATTGATGCGGGAGGGGCCTGCCCCCATGCGCCCGCGGATGCCCCCGGTGCCAAATTTTAATTCCTGGTCAAAGCGGGAGGCGATCTCCTGTTCATCAGTAGCAATGCTCTGCAGTTCCTCTTTTAATTCCTCATCCATGCCGGGGTGTGCCAACCATTGATTGTATTTTTGCCGGTAATCCAACTAAAACCTCCTCCTTCCTTTACCCTGCTAAAGATATTGTTCTAAACCTTCTGTTTTTAATTTTTCAACCAGTTCTTTCACTTCCTGGGCGCGCTCCATAGAACAGACCAAAACTACATCTTCAGTCTGGACGATTACCAGGTCTGAAACACCCAAGGTGGCCACAAGGGCGTCCTGGGCGTAAACAAGGCAGTTTTCCGTGGCGAGGCCTAGATGCCGGCCCTTGCTGACATTTTTCTGGCCTGCGGTACTGAATTGTTTGGCCAAGGCTGTCCAGCTTCCCAGGTCATCCCAATCAAAATCTCCCTGTACCATCAGGGTATCCCTGTCTTTTTCCAGCACCCCATAGTCAATGGAAATGCTGGGTAGCGTGGGAAACAGCCTGGCCAGGGTTTCTTTTTCGGCCGGCGTTCCCAGAGAGGGGGCCATTTCTTGCAAACCTTGCGCCAATGCAGGCAGATATTCGCGAATTTTATTTAAAATCAGGGCAGTTTTCCAGGCAAAAATGCCGCTGTTCCAAAAAAAGTTTCCGGCAGCAAGGAACTGTGCGGCTTTTTGCCGGTCCGGCTTTTCAACAAACCGGTTTACCTTATAGCTCCCCGGCTTTCCATCCCGGCGTTTTTTATTAATTTCAATATAGCCGTAGCCTGTTTCCGGCCGGGAAGGGGTAATGCCAATTGTGATCAGGGAATCATTTTCAGCGGCCAGTTTCAGGCACTGCTGCAGGCTGTGCTGAAAGGCATCTTGCTTGCGCACCAGGTGATCGGCCGGCAAAACAAGCATGGTTGACTGCGGGTCTGCCTTGTGCAAACGCAAAGCCGCCAAACCGATACACGGGGCCGTGTTCCGGCCCACCGGCTCCACAAGGATATTTGCCGGCGTGAGGTGGGGCAGTTGTTTGCTGACCAAGGGTACATAGTCGTCACCGGTAGCCACGAGAATATTTTCTGCCGGAAAGATTTCTTGTAAACGATCCCAGGTCTGCTGGATTAAAGAACGCTTGCCTGTCAATGTTAAAAATTGTTTAGGCAATTCGCGCCTGCTCCAGGGCCAGAAACGTTCTCCTTTTCCCCCTGCGAGTATCAACGCGTACTTGTTCATTATCTAATCTTCCCCTTTAAAGTTAATTTAAACCCGGCCGTAGCTGTCTTCCAGGCGCACAATGTCATCTTCCCCCAAATAACTGCCGCGCTGAATTTCAATAAAAACAAAGGGTTCCCGGCTTTCGTTGGCAGCCCGGTGGGCACAGCCGGCCGGGATATCAACGGCCTCCCCGGGGCGCAGCTCTACCTTGCGCCCGTCCAGGGTAATTAAGCCCTGCCCTTTAACTGCAACCCAATGTTCAGAGCGGTGGGCATGTTTTTGGTAGCTGAGCATCTGCCCGGGGGAAACAATAATCCTTTTTACTTTATAATCTTCCGCCTCCAAAAGCACTTCCCAGCGCCCCCAGGGGGGAGAGGCTTGTTCCAACGGTTTATTTGACAATTTGGTAACCCCCACATGCTGAATATTTTTATTCACAACTTTAATTATAGGCATATTTTTTACGCATTTTCCACACACATTTTGTTCATTTAAAATAAAAAAATATAAATAAATAAATGCTGAAGTAAATTTTTGCTGTAGCCTTTAACAACCTACAAATATGGTGAACGGTTGCGTAGTTCCCAATAGTATAGGTGTAACAAGGCGGTTAAAAAGGTGATCGTCGATTCTGCACCCCTGTTTTTACTTACGCCATGTTTGTCCAGCCCGTCAGCGCAGGCGCCTGATTCTGGGAAATACAGGGTTTTACCCAGTCTATTGCGGCCCAGGAACCACTGAAAAGAGGCGGTGCAAAGTTCAAGATATTCCTTTTTATTGCTGAGCAGGTAGGCCAGAAGATAGGTTTCTACCAGGGCCCCGGCGTCCAAAGGCTGCTGGCCAAAATTTGCCTTCTGGCCCCCTTTAAAGAACCAGCCCTGGTTGCCGACCAGATCGAAATAGCCTTCATGGTAAAGGGCCTTTGTTAAAAAATTTAGGGTTTCCAGGGAGGTTGCAAGGTAATCCTCCCGGGAAAGATGGTGGGAGGCCAGTAGCAGCGCCTGCGTAAGCCGGGCGTTGTCATAGGTTAAAAAAGGTTCAAACCAATTCCATTCCGGAACGGCGTGTTCCCGGTAAAAAACCAGGAGCCGTTCAGCAATTAGAGCCAGTCCCTCACGGGCCTGCTGTGCCCGTGGAAAACTTTGCAGGTACGAGCTGAGTCCCAGCGCGGCGTAGGCCAGTGCGCGGGTGTAGGACAGCCGTTCAACCAGGGGCAGTGATTTTTCAAATATTTTCTGGGCCAACAGGTTTTGTTCATCGCTTTGGCACAGGCGGACGGCCGCCCCCAAACCCCAAAGGCTGCGCCCCAAGGTATCCTCCAGGTGTTCCCTATCATCTTCCAGATCGATAAATTCCCGCCGGTAGTCCATAAAATTGGCAAACCAGCCGTCCTTTTGCTGGGCATGGAGGATAAAGGCCAGGTATCTGTCTATGAGCGGGAGCACCGGTTCTGCATAAAAAAGGTTGTGATAATGGGTACAGGCCACCAGCGCCCGGGCAGCATCATCTGTTGTATAGCCATGGGCATACAGGGCCACGCTGTACAGGGAATGTTGAATGATGCCCGTGTCATCTGTTAAATCCCGCAAAAACTGCAGGTTAACCGCCGGCAGGGTGGGAGTTAAATATTTCCAGGCCCGGGGGCCGGTGGCTGCAGCCGCCTGGACTGCATCTTCGAAAAGCAGGGTGTACTGCCGGGCCACCTTATCCCAGGTCATTTTCTGGCCCAAGGCCAGCGCACTTTTAGCGGCGGCCTCCCTGGCCGCCTTATCTGCCAGCAGTTCGCACAGGGCGGCGCTGAAACCGGCGTGGTCTTTAAAATTTACCAGCCTGCCTCTGCCGTTGGCCAGGACTTCCCGGGCATGCAGGTAGGGGGTGGAAATGACTGCCTTGCCCCTGCCCAAAGCAATGCTGAGCACGCCGCTGGTAATCTGTTCCCCGGAATGGTAGGGGCAGACCACCAAATCTGCCGCCCCCAAATAGCGATCCAGGGTTTCATCATCCACAAATTCATTATGAAAAAGGACATGTTTATGTAAATTTAATTCATCTACAATTTTTTTTAGGGATTTCCGGTAGGCCTCCCCGTGCTGCTTTTTAACGACCGGATGGGTGACCCCTAAGATAATGTAGAGAACCTGGGGATGCCTCTTTACAACAGGCGGCAAGGCCCGCAGCATTACCTCCAGGCCCTTATTGGGGCTTAGGAAACCAAAAGTGAGAATTATTTCCCTGCCGGCAAAGCCCAGCTGGTGTTTATAAAAAAGAGGATCCAGATAAGGTGTAGCCGGTACCCCGTGGGGGATTAACTGAATTTTTGCGGCGTTAATCTGATATACATTAATAAGAATATCAATGGCCAACCTGTTCATCACCACCAGGCTATGGGAAAAAGCCGCAATTTCAATCAGTGCTTTTCGCTGTTCGGGTGTGGGTTTTTCCAAGACCGTGTGTAAAGTAGTGACCACCGGTTTTTCCACCCGGCTTAAAAATTCGGTGATATAATTGCCGGCGGCCCCGCCAAAAAGCCCAAATTCATGCTGCAGGGAAACCACGTCTACATCGGCACTGTTGAGCAAGGCTGCTGCTGCATGGTAATCGGTCAGCTTGTCCTGTTCAATCTGGCCCAGCACCCGGGTTGTGTATACATAGTCTTCTGTGGTATCATTTAAAGCAATATAAACACCAGAATTTTTACCCAGATGTTCTTCAACAGCTTTGTTCAGGTTGGCAGTAAAAGTGGCAATGCCACAGCGGCGGGGCAAACAGCTGCCTACATAGGCCACCCGCAGTCTTTTGTGCAGGGCACTAAGGTTGTTAATTTTTGTCGTTAATGCAGACAATATATCCGCTCCTTTCTTGTCGAAACAAGGAATAATTTCAAGTTTATTGCAAAATGCAACTACATTAAAACAATTAAAACAATTAAGGGGACAGTTTTAGCGTTTTTGCCTGAATTTCAGGGCATTTTAGGCAGGGTTGCAGTGAATAGAAAAAAAGTGCTCCAAAAGTGTGTTTTTAAAATTTTTTTAATTACTTAGTAATTTTTTAAATTTTCCCTACGTATTCATCTTATGAAGTATGGTGCGCAGACATGGCAGCAAACAAGGTGAGCTATGAGTTAGGTTTTTTGTTGAAACGGGGTTGGGGAAACAGTTTAGGTAATTTTTAGGTAATTAAAAATAAAAAACTGTAAAGGCCGAAATCACCAATACACTTTTACATGTTATGCTTATTTTATAAAATTATAACATAATTATGGGAGGTTTTCAAGATGAACGCCGTTTTCGCCCGGGTTTTTGCCCCTGCTTCCGGCCCCGTGCGTAACCTATAAAAGTAATATAAAAAGATGTATCCCTTTAAAAGGTGTAACGGAGACCGAAAGAGAATAAAATATTAAGACTAAATAAAAATTTGGGTAAATATACTTAGGAGGGAATTATGTTAGAATTAGAAAAAAACTATAAGGAAAGTCTTGCTGCAGCCTTAGCTGAAGCTGAAAAGATCGGCAGGGCAGATCTGGTAGTGGGGGTTTCTAATTTGGTCGGCCTTGATCCTGAACACGTGCTGAAAACAATTCAAACCGGCCTGGCAACTTATTTCCCCAACTTAAAGACCCTGACGGTTTTTTGCGCGGCTTCCCCAGCAGAAAAAGAGGATTTTCAAAAAGGACAACCCTTTTTATCAGATAATTTTCTTTCCTTTGCCTTTGATGAGCCCCAGCTTTTTAGAAAAGGTTGGGCTGTACGCGGTATGATGGAACTATCCATGGCCTTGGGGGCCAACTTGGTTCTACTGGAACCGGGGCTTTTTACCTCCAAACCCAACGGTTACGCTGTGGGCCTCAGTGCTGACTGGATCAAACTGCTTTGCCAGCCTATTTTAGATGATCACGCCCAACTGGTATTTCCCAGTTTCAGGGTTTCTATTATGGAAAACTTAGTCGCCGAACTGTTTATTTTCCCCTTGTTGGCGGCACTCTACAACTTAGAGCTGCGCGCCTGTTCGAGCACCGGCCTGGCTATCAGCCACGACTTGTTGTCCGGCTGTTTGGCCGGTGCTGCAGACTGGCCCCTGGGCGCCTTGGAATACGGGATCGATGCCTGGATTCTAACCTTGGCCCTGGAGCAGGGCGCAGAAGTGGCCGAAGTTTTTATGGGGCAAAAGCCTCGGATTACACAGCCGGTAGGTCTAAACTACCTTTTTGCCCAATATGTGGAGGTGCTCTTTGAAGCATTTGGCAAAAAACCTTCGGCCCAGTCCTGGCGGGAAAAACCGGCGGCTTTGCGGACGCCGCTTTCCTTTGGTTTTCGGGACAGTATCTACTTTCATGATGAAACAGTGCCCGAACTAAGGGGCTACATTGAAAACTTCCGCCGGGGTTTTTCCCGTTTCGATGAGGCGGTCTGGTCGCGTATTTTTCCCGCCGAATTGATTGCCCAGCTGCGGGAAATTGCCGCCCAGCCGGAAGAAAGCTTCACTTTTTCTGCAGCCCTGTGGTCGCAGATCGTCTACGATTCGCTACTGGCTTATCATTTCCTGCCCGAGCTGGAAAAGGAGGACATCGCCTACAGCTTATCCCCTCTCTTTGAAGGCCGTCTGGCCGGTTTCTTGAATGAAATTGCCGTGCGGGAAAGGTGTGCGGTTCAGCCTGCTGTACGGCGGGAAATATTCTGCCCCTTTTATGCCCTTAACCGTACCGACGTTCACCTGGAAGCATTTATAGCCAGAAAGCAGCATTTCCTGCAAAGGTGTAAATACCAAAGGGAAGAGCTGCAGCCCTTTTTACCGGAAATTGCCTATTTCGAGTACATTCCCGGCGTGCCCATTGTTTTGCCGCTAACGGTTACCTCCGCTGCAGGTAAAACAAAGGACGTTTCCGCCATTTATGAACAACTGCTCAACGAAAGAAAGCAGTCCTTTGAAAATTTCATCCAGGAAACTTTGGGGCTTAGGCCGCAGGACGGCTCAGAAAAGATTGGGGACGGCATCCATGAACTGATGCAGCAGGTGGAGGAGGATTTTAACGAACTGCTGCTGCCGGGTGATACACACACCCGTTCCGGGATGCAGGCCTTGGTGGAACAGCTGTTCAAACTGGTGCCCACCGTCTGCAGCTTTTCCCTGAAGGAAGAAGCAGCAGCGGCCATTTTAAAAGAATTTCCCCCGCGCAGCCTGCTAACCCTGTGGGGTTACCGGGATATCGATCAACTGCTGCAGGAACGCAGCGCCCTTGATGTTTTGGCCCTGACCTTATGGTCTGAGGAGGTAAAGTATTCCACCCAGATTAACGACTGGTTGCGGGATAATTTAAAACCGGAAGACTTCGGGGCTTCGCAAATTAAACCGCTGGTGGTTCATTACCGCGATTTCCCGGGTCTTTCCAGCGTCAAAGAAACACCGGTACTCAGCCACCTGACCAGCCGGGTGGTGCTCAGCAACTTAAGGCCCGGCAGCGGCGGGGAATTCCCCAAAACACGTTTGCTGACCACGATCCTAAAAAGCATTATCGATGCCGAACAGTTTGGCCGCATCTGGAAATCCTTTGCCCCCAACCGCAAAGACTTTGCAGATATGGTGCTTAACAGCATCGAAGGGCACTGGGGCATGCACACTTTTTCGGCCCACAGTATTTTTGAAGACAGCCAGCAACGCTACCTGCAAAGGCGCCTCTGCAGGATTGCAGATTATTTTCAAGAGTCTGATGACCGGGATATGCGGGCCGCCGGCCTGCGCCTCAGCAGGTTGGCCAAAGGCTATCACCTGGGGCTCACCCTTCCCGACGGCCGCTTTGTAACCGCCTCGCTTTGGAGCTGGGCCAGCTACAGTTTTAAAGGCGGGCGGGGGATCCCTTCACCCCTTTCCCTGTTGATCGAACGGCGTTGGTTTAACGGTGAACTGTTTATGCGCTGTCTGGAAGAAACCGGCGGCAACCGGGAAGAAATGTATGCCAAGGTTATGGAGATGATGGGGCAGGGGCGGGAATCTGAAGACTTGTCGGCCCTTTACCTGGAAGCCTTCAAGGTAGACAAAAAAATTATCCTGCCGCAGAAGTTGGAAAAAGAGCCCCCGCCAGCACGGCACCTGGCCAGATCGCCATATAATCCTTTGCTGACCCCGATTAAAGAAAACAGCTGGGAAAGCAAATATGTGCTCAACTGCGGTGCCATCAGGCTGGACGGCCAGGTTCACATTGTCTACCGGGCTGTGGGGGAAGACGGTATTTCACGCCTGGGCCTGGCGCTTAGCAGGGACGGCCTGCGTATTGACGAACGGCTGCCCGAGCCCATTTTTGTGCCGGAACATAAAAGTGAAGGCATGGGCTGTGAAGACCCCCGCCTGATCGCCATTGACGGCCGGGTTTACATGCTCTATACAGCCTACGACGGGATTACACCCCAGATTGCCTTGGCTTCCATTGACATAGACGATATGATCAACCGGCGCTGGGGCCAGTGGTACCGGCACGGCCTTGTTTTCCCGGGCCTGCCCAATAAAGACGCCATTCTCTTTCCAGAACGTTTCGACGGCAAGCTGGCTATGTTCCACCGCATTATCCCCAGCATCTGGGTTACCTTTGCAGACACCTTAGAGGCCCCCTGGCCCAAAGAAGGGCACAACATAGTCCTGGGAATCCGTTCCGGGATGATGTGGGACGCCGTTAAAATCGGTGCCGGGGCCCAGCCGCTTAAAACAAAATACGGTTGGCTGTTGATCTACCACGGGGTGGATTACAGTCTTTGCTACCGCCTGGGTGTTATATTAAACGCCCTGGACGATCCCACAGAAGTGCTCTACCGGTCGCCCAACCCCATTTTGGAACCGGCAACCTCTTATGAAAAAGGCACCTCCGGCCAAAGCTGGGTTCCCAACGTAGTCTTTACCTGCGGGGCAGTATCTGTGGAAGATAAAGAAATTTTAGATGCCGACGATGAAATCCTTGTCTACTACGGCGGTGCCGACACAGTAATCGGTGTAGCCAGCGCTACAGTGGGCGACTTAATCCCGGCAAGATTTCGCAATGGAAACAGTGGAATAAGATAATAACAGAATAAGTATAATAAAGGGGTAACCGAAAAATAATAACCGAAATATAACAGAAGCATAACCAATAAAGAAATTAACCAGCAAACTGGTGACAGGGGAGGGTTCTCCTGTCACCTTTTTGTTGTTATTCCTATCCTTGGGTGGGGCAGGGGTGGGAAGGTGACAGGAGAACCGACCTCTGTCACCCGGGAGGCAACTGTCCCGGGTTTCCCCCAAAAAGCCGGCCCCTGAAAAAGCAGGCCAGACACAACCCTGTTTCCCAAGCATAAAATAAAACAAAAGTGAGGGGATTTTCATGCAGGAAAAAGGGAAGTTGCGCCGGGTTTTTCCCGGTTCAAACTCTGCCCGGGGTTTTTTTTCTTTTTTTGAACATATAGTTGCACCGGAAAAGAGCCGGGTCTGGGTTATTAAAGGGGGGCCGGGAAACGGCAAATCAACCCTGATGGGCAAAATAGGCCGGGCCCTGCAGGCCCAGGGTTATGACCTGGAATACCATCACTGTGCCTCCGACAGCACATCGCTTGACGGGCTGGTCATTCCGGCCCTGCAGACCGCCTTAGTGGACGGAACCTTCCCGCATGTTTTCGATCCGCCCTTCCCGGGCGCCGCCGGGGAAATAATAGACTTAGGGCGCTTTTGGAATGCTGCCGGCCTGCGAAAAAATAAAGAACAGATTATAAAATTAGAAGCAGAAATCAGCCGGCGCTTTAAACAGGCCCACCGGCTTTTGGCGATCGCCGGGATCTATTTGGAGGCGGCAGAAAGTTACTACCGCCTGCCGGGCGTATTAGACCAGGGTGCCTTCGACAACCTTACCTTAAAACTGACGGCAGAAATTTTTACCGCCCAAGCTGCAGAGGGGGGGGGCCGGGTGCGCCGCCTGTTTGCCTCGGCAATTGCCCCGGAAGGGTTTGTGCACCACCTGGCTACCCTGCTGGAACCCCTATCCACCGTCTACCTTTTGCAGGGGGAATACAGCAGCGGCAAGAGTGAAATAATCAGAAGAATTACAGAGGCCGCCTTGTGGCGCGGCTTCTATGTAGAAGCCTTCCACTGTGCCCTCCACCCTGAAAAAATTGATCACCTGCTTATTCCCCAGCTTGGCATCGCCCTGGTTAACAATACCGTCCCGCATAGTATCACCCCTGCCGGCAACTGCCGGGAAATAGACAGCCGGCAGTTTATGGCCGCCCTGCCGGGGAGGCTGCAGGCTGAAAAAAATAGCCTGGACCAAAGCTGCAACGAAGCCCTGGCAGCAGCTCTCCACTTTTTAGCCCAGGCCAAGGCCGGCTACCAGGAACTGGAAAGCCTTTACCGGCCACACCTGCGCTTTGCAGCAGTAGACCGGCTAGGCCAAGAAATACTGGCCGGCATTTTGGAACAGGCTGCCGACCAAGGGGCGACATAAAAACCGGAGAGACAGGGGTTGGAAAAAGATCAGTATTCTTATAAACTTAAAGGTGGATAGACCCCAAAGGAGATCAGGGGGAATCGGTTATGAATCAAAAAGGGGGAAGGTGTTCTGATGCCGGCTCTGCCCCATCTTGCAGCCATCAACGCTGTCGCGCTGGCTTACGTCCTGGGTTCCATTCCGGTCAGCTTCTTAGTGGCCCTTTTTTGGCGCCAGGATCTACGCCGGGTGGGCAGCGGTAACGTAGGCACCGCCAACACCTTTCGCTCTATTTCGCCATGGGCCGGTTTGTTGAGCCTATTTTTAGATGCGGGCAAGGGCTACTTGGCAGTCTGTCTGGCCCTGTCAGCTGCCCCGGGGGGTACCGTGCCTTTTTTGGCGGCCGCAGCCGTTGTGGCCGGGCACAACTGGATGCTGTTTTTAAAATTTCGTGGCGGCAAGGGCCTGGCAGCTTCTGCCGGGGCCCTTTTGTGCCTTGCACCGGGTGCAATTTTGGTAGCAGCAGCCGTAATGTTCGTGCTGCTTATTTTGCTGCGCGATACCAACACTGCCGCAGCCCTGGGGATGCTGTCCCTGCCTTTTTACCTGCTCTACCTGGCCGGCTGGGGGGCTTTTTTTTGCGGCCTCCTTTGGGTGGCGCTGGTGATCGTCAAATTTTGGCCCGATCTGCAGGCCTACAAAGCCGGCCGCCGCTGTTTGTACTAGCACCGGGGAGGTGCCACGGGAAGGGGTGGTGACAGGGGGACTGTCCCCTAAAGACTATATACAACACAAATTAATAGCTTAAAAAGCGGGGGTTTTAACCGTCCCCAAAGTGTATACTGTAAGGGGGTCACTCCAAACCATCCCCCTGTCACCACCCGTCGCCCGTTACTTGCTCCCGGGGAGGGCCTTGCGGAAGTGCTGCAGCTGTTCTTCGTAGTCTGCCAGGAGCTGTGCCTTTGTTTCTTCCCAGCCGGGCAGGTGCTGGGTGTTAAACCCAACCAGCGCCGAGCCCCCGAGGCCCGTAAGGCCCATTTTTTCCAGCAGGGGTTCAAAGCTGTTTGCTTGCAGGGCGGCTTTTTGGGTTTGCAGCTGCTGTTGCAGTTGCTGATGAAACGTTTTTAAGGTGGTACAGGCCGCCTGCACCCCGGCGTCTTTTTGCAGAAGAAGCACCGCGTCTAAGATCTGCGGGGTATTGGCCAGGTCCATTTCTTTGGTGATTGCCCCCAAAAAAGCCTCCCGGGCTGCCTCCCGGCTTTCTTCCGGGTAACGGCGCAAATTTTCCACAATTTTTTCCGCCCCGATTTTACCCTGCAGAAAAGCGCTGCCTAAAGAAAGGGCTGCTTGAATATATTTTTGGCTTTCCAGCTCCCGGTCCCCTTTTTTGTCCGGGCTGCCCATTTTTTTGGCTTTCTCCAAGGCAATCTCCAGGGCCGACTTCATTTTTTCCATAGCGATCATCTCCTCACAATAATATTATTAGTTATGATATAATCAGTATAATCAGCTTGCACAAAAGGAGGAAAAATAGATGCAAATAACTGAAAAACTATATTGCTACCCCTGGCAGGGCAGCGGCAACAATTGCAACACCTATCTCTATGCCGGCGAAAAAATCATCCTGATCGATCCGGGGCACATCCAAAATGAACTTGGTGAAAGATGCCTGCAAAGGCTACTCGTCGGGCTGGAACAAGACGGTTTTACCCCTGAACAGCTGGATCTGCTTCTCTGCACGCACAGCCATACCGACCACTGCGAAGCAGCAGTGTATTTCAAGGAACAGAAAGAAATAGCGCTGGCCATGCACAAAGATGAAGAAGAACACATGGAAGCCATTGCCCGTTTTTACCTGCAGATGACCGGGCGTAAACCCCAAAAACCGAAAATAGATCTCTTCCTGCAGGAAGGGGAACTGGCAGTTGGCAAAGAGGATATTATCCAGGTTTTACATACACCCGGGCATTCCCCCGGCTCCCTCAGCTTTTACTTTCCGGCCGAGCGTGCTTTAATAACCGGTGACGTTGTTTTCTACGGGAGCATCGGCCGCACAGACCTGCCCGACGGCGATATTCAGATCTTGGAAAAAAGTGTGAAAAAACTGGCTGCCATCACAGATGTGGATTGGTTGCTGCCGGGTCACATGCAGACGGTCAAAGGGCAGCAGGCTATTCAGAGAAATTACCAACTTATCCAGCAGATGTTTTTCTATTAATTATACCCTGTAGATTATAGTGTGCAGTGTGCTGTAGTGCAATGTAAGGATATTTCGACATCAGAAAATTGAAACCCTTCCCGGCTGCTAATTTTAGCAGGCCCGGCAGATACCCGGGCTATTTTTTAAACAGGCCCGGGTTTATATTATCCCTTAAAGGAGAAGTTGTAAGACCTGCCCCGGCAGGCATTTGTCAATGACGTTAGAATCCCCCGGATTTACCCGGGGGGGGTATGTCAAGGAGGTATTTTTAGTGGGTATTTTAATTGCGGGTGTTTCACCGCATCCCCCAATGCTAATCCCGGCGGTCGGCGGCCGGGAAATTGCCAAGGTGCGCCGCACGCAAAAGGCTTTAGAAACTCTTGCTGCCGCCATTGCAGCAGTGCAGCCGGAAACAGTGCTTATCATTACCCCTCACGGCCCCCTGCACAGGGAAGCACCGGTTGTTTTGGCTGCGGAACATTTAACAGGTGATTTCAGCGCCTTTGGCGCCCCCGAGATCCGTTTGGCGGCAGAAAATGACCGGGAACTGGTGCAGGCCCTGGCAGCAGCAGGCCGCCGGGAAAACATCGACTTAATCCAACTGCAGGCCGGACCCCGGCAGGAAGAAATTCCCCTGGATCACGGCGTTACCGTGCCCCTTTACTATTTGCAGGCTGCCGGTACAGCCCGCCGCTGTGTGGCCCTGACCTATGCCCTGCTTCCCGATAACGATCTTTTTCGTTTGGGGCAGGCCCTGCAAAAGGCGGTGGATGCTGTCGGCCGCCGCGTGGCTATTGTGGCCAGCGCCGATCTGTCCCACCGGCTGATCAGGGGGGCCCCGGCAGGCTATGATCCGCGGGGCCGGGAATTTGATGAAAAAGTTGTGGAATACCTTAAAAATTACCAGGTTGAAAAACTGCTGTCTATGGAACCGGCCTTGGTTGCTGCCGCCGGGGAATGCGGCCTGCGTTCCCTGATTATTCTCCTGGGCAGCCTGGCCGGCCTACCGGTGCAGCCGGAAATCTTATCTTATGAAGGCCCCTTTGGCGTCGGTTACCCGGTGGCCCTGTTCAAACTGTCCCCGGCGGAAACAGCAGGCACCGGCGGGCAAACAGAAAACC
>JAAYRR010000091.1 GCA_012518675.1 Bacillota bacterium | reverse complement strand
TATTTTAAAATCCGACTTGGGTTTGAACCCCCAAAGCGATGGCAACGTGATCCGGCTGGCTATTCCCCAGCTTACAGAGGAAAGAAGAAAGGAACTCGTGAAAACCATTCGCAAGAAAGCAGAGGAGGCCCGGGTGGCTATCCGAAACATCCGCCGGGAAGCAAACGATCTGTTAAAAAATCAGGAAAAAAAAGGTGATATATCTGAAGACAACCTGCGGACTGCCCAGGGGGAAGTGCAGGAGCTGACAGATAAACAAATTGGGGCCGTTGATGAGTTTTTGGCACAAAAGGAAAAAGAAGTTATGGAAGTATAATTTTGGGGTGGAAAGTAAAAGGTAAAAATGAAAAAGGAAATTCCTGATGTTACCGCCTATTGTTTGGAAGAAGCCGGCAATATTTTAACAGGCAAAGGTATTCAGTACAGTTTAAAAGAAACTGTCCCGCCCTTTTTGTCGCGGTTTATGCAAGAAAAAAACCGGCCGGGGGCAGTCAGGTACCGTGTTTTAAAACAAATTTGGCTTGCAGATGATCTGTTGGAGCTGATTATTGCTAAAGAAATAACTTAAGCGCATAATTTTTAATTTTTACCCCCTGTTGGGGGTATATTTATAGGTTTGCAGGTGATGACCATGGCTGGAAACAAGAGGGAACTGGAACCGGGCGGGCTGACGGCCGGTAAAAAAATTCCCCGGCATGTGGCAATTATTATGGACGGCAACGGCCGTTGGGCTAAAAAAAGGTACCTGCCGCGGATTGCAGGCCACCGGGCCGGTATGAAGACAATGCGAAAAATTGTGGAATTTGCAAATGAGATTGGGGTGGGCATCCTAAGCCTTTATGCCTTTTCTACAGAAAACTGGAAAAGGCCCCCCCGTGAAGTGGATTTTTTAATGCGCTTACCGGAGGAGTACCTACAGCGGGAGCTGCCGCTGCTTATTGAAAAAAATATAGTTGTGAGCATTATGGGTGAACCGGCCGGGCTGCCGGCAAGAACACAAAAGGCGATTGATACTGCACTGGAAAAAACCCGGGGAAACACCGGCATGATCCTGAATTTTGCGTTTAATTACGGGGGCCGTACCGAAATTATCCATGCGGTGAAAACACTTTGTAGCGAAATTGTATACGGCCACCTCCACGTGGATGAAATTACAGAAGATATGTTCGGGAAATATCTTTACAGTGGGGGGATGCCGGATCCAGATCTGTTAATCCGTCCCAGCGGTGAGCTGCGCATCAGCAATTTTTTACTCTGGCAGCTTGCTTATACAGAGCTGTGGTTTACGGATGTACTTTGGCCTGATTTCGAAAAAGAACACTTTTGGGAGGCCGTCTTGGAATACCAGCAGCGTGAGCGAAGGTTTGGCGGCGTCAGTAAGTTTTAGGCGGTGTAAGCATTATGCTGCGCGAAAGAGTATGGACAGCCTTGTTGGGCATACCGTTACTCCTTTTTTTTGTCAGTAAGGGTGGCTATTGGTATGGTTTGATCATTTTGGCCATCTCTTTGCTTGGTTTAAAGGAATATTTTTTTCTGATGAACAGCGGTGGCTGGGAACC
>JAAYRR010000090.1 GCA_012518675.1 Bacillota bacterium | reverse complement strand
CAACAGACGCAGACACAACAGACGCAGACGCAACAGACGCAGACGCAACAGACGCAGACGCAACAGATGCAGACGGATAGTTAGGGCATCCGGAACGACTAAGGACAGAGCATTTTTTAGCGGGAGGAAGCGCTAAATGGCAAGAAAAAGAAAAACCCCTCAAAGATTATGTTTGGGCTGCCGTACCATGAAAAATAAAAGGGAACTACTCCGCGTTGTAAGAACACCACAAGGGGAAATTGAACTGGATGTTACCGGCAAAAAGGCGGGGAGAGGGGCCTATATCTGCCCGCATGCTGATTGCCTGCAAAAAGCCCTGCGTAGTAAGGCGCTGGAAAAAAGCCTGCGTACCACTTTAGCAGAGGATATCCTGCAGCTGCTAAGGGAAAAGTTAGCGGATTAACAGCTGCCGCCGGTATTGCCGGGGCATTTATTTGACCCGGCCTGCCCAAAATGACGGGGTTTGTTCCAGGAAATCTGTGGTATTTGTAAGGAGGGCAAAAATTATATGGAGGTGTTGTAATTGGCCAGAGTTAGAGTATATGAGCTGTCTAAGGAATTAGGCATTCGCAGTAAAAAATTAATACCTATTCTTAAGGAAATGAAAATAGAAGTTAAAAATCATATGAGCACCCTGGAGGAGGAAGTTGCCAGCAAAGTGCTTGAAATGTTGACCAAGGGTGAAGTAAAACCCATTGGTGAGGTGAAATCTGGTGAGGATCCTGAACCGAAAACAGAAGAAAAGAAAGAAACGGCGCCTGCAGTAAAGGCCCCGGCTGAAAAGCAAGCGGCGGCACCCATCAAAAAAGAAAAAATAGAGAAAACCCCCCCCCGGGTGGGCCGTAAAGCCAGAAAAAGTGCCCGGCTGGCCAGGGAAAAAAAGGAAAAGGCACCCGCACCATTGGCTTTGGAAGGACGGGTTACGGTTGGAGAAGTGGCGGGCAGGTTAAATGTGATGCCCTCAGAAATATTGGGCAAACTGTTGGACTTGGGTATAATTTGTAATATAAACCAGCATTTAAATGACGATGTTTTGGAGATATTATCAGAAGAGTATGGAATAAAATTTGATGTTACGCCGGATCCTGATGAAGAACTGCTGGATGTTATGGAAGCAGAGGGTGAAGGTAAAGTGGTTTTGAAACCGCGCCCCCCTGTTGTTACAGTTCTGGGCCACGTTGATCATGGTAAAACATCTCTTTTGGATGCTATCAGGGAAACAGATGTTACCGCTTCTGAAGCGGGGGGTATTACCCAGCATATAGGGGCTTACACAGCAAAAATCAACGGCAAAAAGGTTGTTTTTCTGGATACCCCGGGTCATGAGGCTTTTACAGCCATGCGTGCTCGCGGGGCACAGGTGACTGACCTTGCTGTTTTGGTTGTAGCGGCGGATGATGGGGTAATGCCGCAAACGGTCGAAGCTGTTAACCATACCCGTGCGGCCGGGGTTCCCATTATAGTGGCTGTCAATAAAATTGATAAGCCTGCAGCTAATCCAGAAAAGATTAAGAACCAGTTGGCGGATATCAACCTCATACCGGAAGAATGGGGCGGAGATATTATTTTTGTAAATATCAGTGCCCTGAAAAAACAAGGTTTGGAAGAACTTTTGGAAATGATCTTGCTTTTAGCCGAAATGGCTGAATTGAAAGCAGATTATTCCCGCCATGCCCGGGGTACAGTCGTAGAGGCCAAATTGGATAAAGGCCGGGGGCCGGTGGCTACCATGCTGATTCAGGACGGGGTTATGGAAATTGGTGACCCTGTTATCTGCGGTAATATTTTTGGCAGGGTGCGGGCTATGATTGATGATCAAGGGCGCAGGGTGAAAAAAGCTTTTCCTTCTACACCGGTGGAAGTTCTAGGCTTAACTGAGGTGCCGCAGGCCGGTGATCATTTTATAGTGGTTGGTGATGAAAAACTGGCCCGGCAGATTGCACAGAAACGGGGCGAGAAATTAAGAGAAGCTACCTTGCACCGGGTGCAACCTGTTTCACTTGACGAGTTTTTTAAGCAGATCCAGGATGACGAAATAGACTTAAATATTATCATTAAAGCTGATGTCCAGGGTTCTGCTGAAGCTTTACAAGAATCTTTGCTGAAAATTGATAACGAAAAAGTTAAGTTAAAAATAATTCACAAGGGCGTCGGGGCCATTTCTGAGTCTGACGTGATGCTTGCTTCTGCTTCGGGCGCCATTATTATCGGCTATAATATTAGGCCGGAGGCCAATGCCCGCAAGCTGGCTGAAAAAGAACGTGTAGATATCAGACTTTACAGGGTTATCTATGAAATCATTGACGATGTCAAAGCGGCAATTCTAGGCATGTTGGAACCAAAGTATGAGGAAGAAGTGATGGGGCAGGCGGAAATAAGGAAAATTTTCAAGGTTTCCAGGTTGGGGTCCATTGCCGGCTCTTATGTAACTGAAGGGAAGATTACACGCAATGCCAAAATGCGCGTTATCAGGGACGGGGTTGTTATACATGAAGGAAATATCGAGTCCCTGAAACGTTTTAAAGACGATGTGCGTGAAGTAGGCACCGGTTTTGAATGTGGTATCCTTTTGGAAAATTTTAATGACCTTAAGGAAGAGGACATACTGGAAGCCTACGAAATGAAAAAAGTAGAGGTTTAGATTTTGTTTTTGTTCCATGGCTTCCCGGGGGAGGTATTAAAATGGGTAAACAGCGTTTCCAAAGAGTTGCCGGCGAGATTAAAAAAGAGATTAGCGAAATTTTACGCCTGGAATTAAAAGATCCGGGCCTGATGGAACTAATCAGTGTCATGGCCGTAGAGGTTTCCAGGGATTTAGGTTTAGCCAAGGTATACGTCAGTGTTTATGGTGATGCAGGGGAAAAGGAAAAAGCCTTAAAGATTTTGGATAAAGCCAAGGGGTTTGTCCGCCATGAAATAGGTAAAAGAATTCGCCTGCGTCATATCCCGGAAATTGAATTTCACCTTGATCGCACCCTGGAATACAGTGCTCGTATCGAAGGAGTGCTTAAAGAACTGGGCCTGGATACAGATACGGGAGTTGAAAAAAATAAAGATGAATAAGTATAGGCTGCCTTTTAATCTGGATGATTATCACAGCGTTTATATTTTTACTCATATCAGACCTGACGGTGATGCGATCGGCTCTTCTTTGGCCTTGGGAGGCGCCCTAAAACTTGAAGGTAAAAAGGTGGAAATGCTATGTGCGGATGAAATCCCGGCACGTTATTCTTTTTTGCCGGGCATTAAAAATATTAAAGATTACCTGCCTCCTTTGGAAGGAAAAGGATTGGCTTTTGTGCTGGATTGCAATGACCTGCAACGGGTTGGCTATTTTCAGGGAGCTGTTTCAAAATTTGATAAGATCGTCAATATCGATCATCATATTACCAACGATCAATTTGGTGATGTTCAGTTCGTCGACGCTGCTGCATCTTCTACGGGAGAAATCATCTTTCAATTTATGCAGGACAACGGGCTGCAGTTAAATAAAGACATCAGTCTTAATCTTTATGTGGCTATTGCTTCTGATACCGGCTCCTTTAAATATAATAACACCACACCGTTATCCCTGCGGATTGCCGCAGAGCTTTTGGAAGAAGGTGTCAGCCCTTCTTTAGTGGGGCGTAAACTTTTTGATGAGTACCCCCTCTCCACCCTCTTGCTCCTGCGTGATGCCCTTTCGACCGTTCGATTTGATTCTGATAAAAAAATTGTCTGGGTAAATGTTTACGAAAAAATGCTGCAAAGCAATAAAGCTAAGTCAGCTGAACTGGATGGCTTTATCAATTATTTAAGAAATGTTGAAGAAGCAGAAGTGGGGGTTCTTTTTTATCATACAGATCAAGGTAAAACCAAGATTGGTTTTCGTTCAAAAAATATTGATGTGGCTGCTATTGCCCAATCCCTGGGCGGCGGAGGGCATGCCCGGGCTGCCGGGGTGACAATCCCCGGCAAACCAGAAACTGTTGTCCAAAACGTGCTGCAGGCGATCAGTGTAAAACTTGAAGAAAATGATTTTTTGCTACCGGCAAAATAAATTATGGTTAACTGCCGTTGCTTAATAAATCCAAAGGGGTTTTTAAATTGAATGGTTTTTTAAACATATTAAAACCCCCCGGGTTGACGTCGCACGATGTTGTAAAATATGTGCGCAGGCTTTTTCCGGGAACGAAGGTTGGCCATGGCGGTACTTTGGATCCCGGGGCGGCAGGTGTTTTGCCCCTGCTGCTGGGGCAGGCTACAAGGTTTTCCTCTTATTTGATGGACCTCCCCAAAGTTTACCGGGCAGAACTTTTCTTAGGTTTAACTACAGATACTGATGATTCCTCGGGGAAAACTGTCGACTGGGAAGAGGGACCCATTTCTTTGCAGAAAGGGGAAATAAAAAAGATACTCACTTCTTTTTTGGGGGAAATTGAACAGGTTCCGCCTATGTTTGCAGCGATCAAAAAAAAAGGCAAAAAGCTGTACGAATATGCCAGGGAAGGGATCGTTGTCCAACGTCCCGCCCGTAAAGTGCAAATCCATTCGCTCCAGATGCTTGCCTATTACCCGCCCACAAGAATTCTGTTGGAAATAGGGTGTTCCAAGGGGACATATATCCGCACCCTTTGTGCCCAAATTGGTGCTGCGCTAGGATACGGGGGGCACATGTCCTTCCTGTTAAGGAAAGAAGTGGGGACGTTTGAGCTTGCACAGGCCTGCACATTGGATGATCCTGTTTTTTCCAGCGGTGTTGCCAGGGCCCGGCAGGCACTATTGCCTTTGGATTATCCTTTTTTAGACAGGGAACGTCTATGCCCGGGAGAGAAGGGCATAAAAAAGCTGTTACAAGGGCAATATATCCCTTTTAAGGAACTGCAGGCCCAAACAGGGGGGGCTTCCGGGGAACCGGTTGACGGAAAAATATTACCGGTATATACTACAACAGGGGAATTTGCCGGCTTGGCCGGCTGGAAACTTGACCGGGCAGTGGGGTTTCAATTGAAACCTGAAAAAATGATCCAAATTTAAAAAAGGTTCGGGTGGATGCTATGCGGTTAGTCTATGATGTTGCCAACTTCAAAGCCGGGCGGCAAAGGCTAATTTTAGCCTTGGGTAATTTTGATGGTTTGCATATTGCCCATCGTAAAATTATAAAACGGCTCAAAGATAAGGCAGTGGAAAAAAATCTACAAAGTGCTGTCTTTATCCTTGATCCGCATCCCGCCAAGGTGCTTTATCCCCATAAAAATTTTTTCTTCCTTTCAACTTTGCAAGAAAGGGCTGAAATTTTAAGGGAACTGGGCTTGGATTTCTTGTTTATTCAAAAATTTACACCGGAAATGGCCAGGCTTTCCCCTTTAAAATTTGTGCAGGATTACCTGGTGGATCAGCTACAGGTTGCCGGGGTAGTTGTTGGTTTTGACTATACATTCGGCGCGCAGGGACAAGGGACGGCTGATGATTTGCTGCAGTGGGGTAAGATGTTTGATTACCAGGTGGAAATTGTGTCGCCCGTAATGAGCGGTAATGAGATTATTAGCAGTTCCTTAATTAGAGACCTGCTGCACAGGGGCGAAGTTAAAAGGGCTGCAGAATGCCTGGGGTTTCGTTTTACACGTCAAGGGAAAGTTGTGCGTGGTGAAGGAAGGGGCCTGAAACTGGGTTACCCTACCGCCAACCTGGATGTAACTGGGGATTTGATTCTGCCTGCACGCGGTGTATATTTCTGTTTGGCTTGCTGGAAAAATAAAAAAATATTTGCCTTGACAAATATAGGTGTTAAGCCCACATTTAGCACAGCCCGGCAGACAACGGTGGAGGTTTTTTTATTAGATTTTGCCCAAAATATTTACGGTGAAGAATTAAGCATCCAGTTTTTGTGCAAAATTAGGAACGAGATTGCTTTTAAGGATGCTGAAAGCCTAAGCCGCCAGATTGCGCAGGATGTGGAATGCGCACGGGAACTGATTAAAAATAAATATGTCAATTTTAGGGAAAAACAGTTTACTTAAAAAATATATAAAAATGTAATATTTACAAGGATCAGGCAATATGATAGAATTTGCTAGACTGCAGGCCAAACGGCATTTGCAAGGCTTATTCATGTCTTGGTTATGGTAAAGAAAAGGAGGTGAGGGAGATGGCTTTACCGAGCGACATAAAAAACAGGATTATCAGTGAATATCAGAATCATGAAAATGATACCGGTTCCCCGGAGGTGCAGATTGCTATCCTCACCAGAAGGATTAACCAACTAACCGAACATCTAAAAGCACATAAAAAAGACTTTCATTCCAGGAGAGGTTTGCTGAAAATAGTAGGAAAACGCAGAGGTTTGTTAAACTATTTAAGGGACAATGCACCGGAAAGATACCGGACTATGGTTGAAAAACTAGGCCTAAGAAAATAATTTTTAAAAGCGGGGTTTCCCCGCTTTTCTAAACAAGGGGAGATGTTATTTGGAAAGCTTTCAGATGAATATTGCCGGCAGGCTGTTGACAATTGAAACAGGTAAAATTGCCGGCCAAGCCAGCGGGGCAGTGTTAATGCGTTATGGAGATACCGCTCTTTTGGTAACAGCTACAGTTTCTAAAGAACCGCGTGAAGGTATTGATTTTTTCCCTCTAACGGTAGATTATGAAGAAAGACTCTATGCCGTAGGCAGAATACCCGGGGGCTTTATTAAAAGGGAAGGCCGGCCCACGGAAAAAGCAATCTTAGCTGCCAGACTTATTGATCGGCCCCTTAGGCCTTTGTTTCCAGAAAATTTTCGTAATGCCGTGCATATTGTTGTTACGGTTCTTTCTGTGGATCAGGATTGCCCGCCTGAACCGTTGGCGATTATTGGTGCTTCCGTAGCTTTGTCAATTTCTAAAATACCGTTTATGGGGCCAATTGCTGCAGTTAGTGTCGGTCTGATTGATGAGAAACCAGTGATTAACCCTACTATTGAACAAAGTGAAGAGAGCTTGCTAAATCTTACTGTTGCCGGTACGGAAGATGCAGTGATGATGGTTGAAGCCAAAGCAAAAGAGGTTTCTGTAGAACAGATGCTGGAAACCATTATGACAGGGCATGAAGTCATCAGGGAAATTACCAGGCTACAAAAAGAAATTGTAGCGAAAATAGGTGCAGAAAAAATTGCTGTTGAACCTTTTGAACCCGACGCCCAGATTGGCTCCGAGGTTGAAAACTTCTGTTTGGATAACCTTAAAAAAGCTTTACGGGTCGAGGAAAAACTAAAAAGAGAAAGTGAGCTGGAAAGAGTTAGAACAGAAACCGTAGAACATTTTCTGGAACTTTTTCCCGATCACGAACAAGATGTCAGAACAATGATCGAACGTTTAATCAGAGAGAATTTGCGTTCCATGATTTTAAAGGAAGGGCTGCGTCCCGACGGCCGGGAATGGGATACAATCAGGCCGATTACATGTGAGGTTCAGCTTTTTAAACGGACCCATGGCTCTTCGCTTTTTACCAGGGGCCAAACTCAGGTTTTAAATATCTGTACCTTAGGAGCTTTGAGGGACATGCAAAGGTTGGACGGCCTGGGCATTGAAGAATCAAAAAGATTTATGCATCATTACAATTTTCCCCCTTATAGTGTTGGAGAAGCAGGCTTTATGCGCGGTCCCGGCAGGAGGGAAATAGGACACGGTGCTTTAGCGGAAAAAGCCCTGGAAACAATGATTCCCGGTGAAGGGGATTTTCCCTATACAATTCGTCTTGTATCAGAAGTTTTGGAATCAAACGGTTCCAGTTCCATGGGCAGTGTTTGTGCGGCTACACTCGCACTGATGGATGCCGGCGTACCCATCATTTCACCGGTTTCAGGAATAGCCATGGGCTTGGTTAAGGAAGGGGATGAGTACGCCATTCTTTCCGACATACAGGGGATCGAGGATTTTCTAGGTGATATGGACTTTAAAGTAGCAGGAACACAGAAAGGTATTACAGCATTGCAGATGGATATTAAATTAAAAGGTTTATCCTGGGAAATTCTTAGAGAAGCCCTTTATAAAGCACGGGAAGGCTATCTCTTTATACTTGAAAAAATGCTCCAGGTTATTAGTGAACCACGACCCAAACTGTCCGAATTTGCCCCGCTGATCCTGACTTTGCAGATTGATCCTGAAAAAATACGTGATGTCATCGGGCCCGGGGGAAGGGTTATTAACAAAATTATTGCTGAAACAGGAACAGAAATTGATATCGAATCTGACGGTAAAATTTTTATTGTGACTATGGATGCAGAGGCAGGGCATAAGGCCCAGCAGATTATTGAGGACCTGACGGCTGAAGTAGAACCGGGAAGGATCTACTTGGGCAAGGTAACCCGTACTGAAAGATATGGAGCTTTTGTAGAAATACTGCCCGGAAAAGAAGGGTTGGTGCATATTTCCCATCTGGAACGTTTCCGGGTCAACAAGACTGAAGACATAGTTAACGTAGGCGATCAGGTTCAGGTCAAGGTGCTTGATATTGACGATCGGGGCAGGATAAACCTTTCCCGGCGGGAAGCCTTGCCTGCTGACGCCGGTAGGTCATCACGCAGCACAAGCAGTTTTCAAGGCGAAAGGGCGGCTGGTGTTCCCCGTAAACGACAACGACGTTTTAATAAAGAACATAAACCTAAATAGGTTTATGTTCTTTACTTTAAACAATAAAATTTTTTGGGGAATACTTTCTATAACAATTTAATAAGAATAATTGTAAAGGTTAAATTTGAGGTCTTAAATTATGAAAAAGCCTCTTTTTTTTTTGATATTTTGTGTGTTGCTGGTCACCATCGTTACCGTAAGCGCCATCTCTGTTTCAAAATCATCCTGCCGTCCTGAACCGGTATTCCAGGCGGAGGGGACGGATATGTCTGTATTTTTTACTTTTAATGTTCTTTGGGGTGAAAGCCAACTGGAAGCCCTTTTGCAGCTGCTGGACGAATATGAAATTAAGGCAGTTTTTTTTATAAGCGGCCAGTGGTTAAAAAAATACCCGCAAACAGCAAAAAAAATTGTTGATCGGGGGCACTGGATTGGTAACCATACTTATACCCACAGCAAACTTCCCTTTATGGGAGAGGAGGCGGTTGCAGGGGAAATCAACCGGTTTAATAGTTTGTGCAGGGAAACACTGTTTGCAAAACCCGTTTTTTTCAGGCCCCCTTACGGGGAATACAACGCTAAAATTGTCCGCATTGCCAGTGAAAATAGCTGCTATACCCTGCTTTGGAGCATTAATGCCTTAACGCTTTCAAATTTAGAAATGGAATTGGTAATCAGCCATATCGAGGAACGAATTCATGCCGGGGCGGTAATCCTTTTTCATTCTACAACCCCTGCAGTTTTGGAAACCCTGCCTCCAATCATTGAATTCCTGCGGTGGAAAGGGTACACGATCGCTTCCCCAGATTTGATTTTGGAATATGCCGAAAAAAAATTTCCTTTGCCTGGAAGGTGAGCAGATGTTTGTTGTTTTTCTTTCCCCTAAAAAGAAGTATGCTTTTTTACTGGTCATAGTTTTAATTGCCGGTGCGCTTTTTTTCAGGGACAGCTACACGGGATACTTTAAAAGGCAAGCTTATGGTGTCAAACCAGGGGTGGTTATTGGAGAAAAGGGTTTAGAAGGCCTAACCCGGGAGGAAGTGGAGGCAGCCGTTACAGCGGCATTTGGTAGCTGGCGCATCAAGCCGGTTGATGCTCAGTTTGACCCCCAATTTGACATAGTTATACCTGAGCTATGGGGCTATGAAATTGATATCCCGGAAACAGTTGCTAAAGTTATGTCTGCTGCTAAAAATGAACAGGTGGACCCGGTTTTAAAACCTTTGCGCCCGGAGATTACCATGCAGGATTATCCCGGGGCATTTATTGAAAAGGGCAACCCCCGGAAAAAGAAGGTTGCCTTGATGATCAATGTGGCTTGGGGGACAGAACACATTTTGCCTATGTTGGAAATCTTCGCTGCCGGGGATGCGCAGGCCACTTTTTTTGTTGTGGGGAAGTGGGCACAAAAAAACAAGGACCTTCTGCAGGAAATTAACAACCGGGGGCATTTAATAGCCAATCACGGCTTTAGTGATGCTGTTGTCTTTACAGAAATAAGTGTTGAAGAAATGGAAAACAGTTTAAGGGAAGTAAATGAAATTGTGCAAACAGCTACCGGGCAGGTACCATGTTATTTTACACCGCATAAAGGTGCTTATAATGAACTGGTGTTGGAAACAGTTGCCCGCCAGGATATGCGTATGCTGATGTGGTCTATTGATACGGTGGACTGGATGAAACCCGGGTTGCAAAAAATGAAAGAGAGGGTTTTGGGAAATCTGCATCCGGGGGCGATCATTCTTGCGCACCCCACAGCAGATACGGTAGATCTTTTTGCGGAAATCGTGCCCATTATTAATAGCAAAGGATTTAAGTTGGTCACAATGGCTGAATTATTAAACCCGGATGAACCTCCGGCTGTAATAAAATGAGAAGAAGCGTTATTTTGATGATTAAGGGAACATCACTTTCCCTGATCGCCCTGTTAATGCTAACCGGTTGTCTGGCTTTGGGTATCAGGGACGGCTACAGGCGGCTTAAGTACGGAGTGCCGGAGGGGGTATACTTAGCTGATATACCTTTAGGCAGAAAATTACAACATGAAGTTTATGCAGAGGTTGTTTCACTGGCAGAAAACGCTTTCAGACAACCTCAAAACCCCTTTATTGACCCCCTCACAGGCCAGCTATTGCCGGCAAAGCCCGGGCAAAAAGTTGATGTACAAGCTACGGTGAAGCTGGTCATGCACGCCCGGTCGCGTGCTGTTCTGGAACCGGTAATTATAATTTTGGAGCCGGAAATAACTGCCGATCTATATAAACAGATTCGGCACAAAAAAAGTTCTTTTGCTACCGGATACGGAAACGGCGGCCGGGGGAAAAACATCAGCATCGCAGCCGGCCAGATCAACAATTTTCTGTTAGCCCCAGGAGAAGTTTTTTCCTTTAACAGGGCCACTATGCCCCGTGACGCCGCACACGGATATGAATTGGCACCTATAATTGTGGGCAACACTGTGGTCCCCGGTTATGGAGGGGGCATTTGCCAGGTTTCTACCACCCTGTATAATGCCGCCCGGCAGGCTGGGCTGGAGATTGTAGAACGTTACCCGCACAGTTTGCCAGTTGACTATGTGCCCCGGGGCATGGACGCGACAGTATCAAACCATCTTGATTTTAAATTCAGAAACAGTACCGACAGATTTATTATGATTAAGGCAGCCGCCCACGGTTATCTGTTGGTAGTTGAAATTTGGGAATAAAACCCGGGGACAAAAATCATAAATTGTCTGCTGTAAACAAAACCTTAGCTGGCGTCAGGCGGTATAAAAACTATTTCTGAAAAATTTTTCTACCTAAGCTTATTGGCAGGCCTGTTTTTGGGTATCAATGATCTGGGCAGGATAATGTTTAAAACATTTTACCCATTTAAAAGGTGGATCGCCGCCCTTTTGGAAATTTTCCACGCGGTCTGATGCCCCCTGAATACCAGCTAATATAGTTAATTCCCTGCCGGGGGTTAACCCGGCCTGCCGGACAAACTATTTGACAAAAGCAGGCTTAAAAAATACACTAAGCATGACTTTCTAAAGTAAGTTGTTAATTTGAAAAAACTGCAATTTTCCCTTTAACCATTAATTTAGGGCCTGCCGGCCGGGGAAATGTTTAGTCAGCAGGAGGAGAGCGGATAAAAAATGCACAAAAATACTGGAAGCCCGGGTTTACTAAAAGTGTTAATTAAAAGACTACCCCATGCAAAGGGTCTTCCTTTGCCTGGTTATGCAACAGAATATGCTGCAGGGATAGATCTGACTGCTGCAGTGCAAGCAAAAACACCGCTGCAGCCGGGGGAAACAAAATTAATACCAACCGGCATAGCCTTGGCTATCCCTGAAGGCTATGAAGGTCAGGTCAGGCCCCGCAGCGGGCTGGCCTTT
>JAAYRR010000089.1 GCA_012518675.1 Bacillota bacterium | reverse complement strand
GTGATATGTTTCTTGAGCCTATTGGCATGAAGATACCTGCCGTATAGAAAGAAGGTTTGCCTGGTTTATATCCTTTCAATACCTTTCAGATCAAAATAAACATTTCGTATCTTAAATGGGGAAGGGTTGGTATATTGTAACTTAAATTTCTCAAAATCACTCAGTCTTTGAGAATGGTAATACGGCCGCTCAAATTCCAGTTTTTCATCCCTGATCCATGCCGGAACCTCGATACCATGCAGTTGCAGATAATAATCCACTAGAGCCGCTACCTTAGTCAGAAATATTATTTCTTCATGGTTACATAAATTTAAATCCACAGGCCTGGCAAGGCTGTCCATTAATTTGGCATCTTTTGATCTTAATAACTCCAACAATTGGTTCAAGGCGGTATCTTCATCGGGGCATTTGAACAATTCCTGCAGGTATTTATTGCCAATCATAACCTAAATCCTCCCCTAAATACTTCATAAAAACAACCTGTCTCTCCCCTACTAGGGTTAACGGTATATATTTTGCACATACCAAAAGCAACTGCTCCTTGGTTTTGATATTCAAATCCTTGCACAATATATTGGCATCTATAAAATCCTTGGCTGGTTCCGGCCTGGCAGACAATATTTTCATAGCCAATAGCTGTTCGCCTCTGGGTTTTAATAGTTTTAAATTAGAATATGTTTTATAGGTTTCTTTATCTTCTTTTATAATAGATTTCAACGGTTCTTTAATTTCTTCATTGATCCACCCATCAGGAAGATTAAAGGCATACTTAGTAAGATCTAATATATTGTTTAATAATTTGTAATTTATTTCAGAAAAAACACAGTCTATATCTTTGGTTGCGGGCCTGTGATCATAGACCAAGGTCATAATAGTGCCGCCATAGATCGTTATTTCCAACTGCAGCTGATTTTCCTGCAACCTTTCGTTGAGGTAATCAAATATCTGCAACAGCCTTTTTTTATCCAGCAAACCAGTATTGTTTTGCACATTCTCCCCTCCCCCAGATCACAGGCAGTGATCGTTTCAGACGTAAATTTATAGCCCTGACTGCGCTCTTTTTAATGGGAAACCTTAAATTGAATTGAACAAAATCGCTAAAGCGATAGCTTAAAACCTTTTTCATTCAAGTTATTTATATTTTAATATGGCAGTACGCCCACATATAGGGTATTGTTATGTTGGCACAAAACAAGCCACATGTGAGGTACTGCCACTATGCTTATCGTATCATGTTTTTGTGCAACCAACAACTTTTTTTATTTTATTTTCCCTAGGCCACCACCTCCTTGAATAAGAATGCCATTTAACAGATCTAAAACTTTTATTTCAAGGAGGTATACGGTTATGGCATTTCAGCCTTACATTAAGAAATTTAACGATTTACTGATACTGCGTGATTTATACCTACAATACCGTCAAGTCTTATAACAGCATGCTGTGCAGATATCTTTCCTTAGGTAGCTAAGCCCACTCTTCTTTTGCGAATCATTAAGCAGGTTAACCAATGCCGCTGTACGGAAAAACCGGACTACCTTACCCTTTTTAAAAGTTCAGGGTCTGTTCCGGCACTCACACTAATTGACCAACCGGCGATTTCAACAACTAGTGTTTTTTTACTTCCCGGGTATCCACAGGATGCTATAAATCCGGCGTGATTGGTTACAATTTTTTTGGGAATGGTCCTTCCGGCCCTCTATTACCGAATAGCTTGAACCCCTGTTCTGCCGTTATTACTGTTTTCTTACCCACCAAGCATTGTTTCTATGTAATCGTACCCCGCGTCACGTTCAGGAAATAAAATATGTTTGTCGGCAAACCTGGCCTTATCCCAGGTGCCGTCATCAAAGCGCTTGTATAAATCCTCGTAGCACGTGGCAGAAATAATAAATGAATCTAGGGTTATGTCTCTTCTCCCGCTACGTTTTTCCATCTTTTCCGCCAGCCTGGGCAACCGCTCATGAAGCCTGGCCTTTTCGTTATGAATGTAGGATTCGCCATGGATCATCCCGTGGGGTTCGATAAAAATCACCCGCTGCCCGGTAGCATCTACTATCCATAGTATAAAATCCGGGTAAAAACCACGCTCTTCAAAAAACCCCACTCCTTTTCCCCGGCCCAGGTTACGCAGGAGAAATATTTCTTTTCCATTCATCGCCTTATCTTTTTCTTTCTCCCAGTACTCCTTAAGATCGATCACAAACCGTTCTTCACTTGCTACCAGTCCCGGCGGGGAAGCGATAAGTTTATCCTTTTGTTTTAATAGCAAGGGCAGGTAAAGGTGTCGATCAAAATAGATGCGGGCCAGTTCACCCGTCTCACTTTCATATAGGCGCTCCACATCCTCACGGAGTTTTTCGATCGATGCAAGCAAATCTGTCTCAGATTTTTTTACTTTTAGAAGGTAGGTTCCCTCGGTCCATTCCCGTACCATCTCGCGATTAAGAGCCAAGTTCGGGTCATCCCTATCGAGGGTCTTATATACTAGATGGCCGCTCTCCCATTTCTCGCGTTGGCGCCGGTAAAAATTATCAACATATTTCCGCAAAATACGTATCACAACCTCTTGGAGTAAGCCCCGTTCTTTAAAGGTTTGTGGCGCAACCACGCCTTCATCGACAACCAGCTGGTAATTACTATTTTCGATGATTTCTTGTACTACCCCCGGGGCAACAACAAGGTTTTCCATTCCTTTGCGTTCTTTATATTCTAACAAATCAAGGTAAGCCCGCTGCCAATCTATTAACGCCAGGCTTTTGCCTGGAATAGACTGATATGATCCACTGCGTCCCTCGCTTTCCTGCAAACCTGCGGTATCACTTTCCAAGGCCTGTACCTTGGCGGACATCTCTACCAACACCTGCACTGCCGGGTCGACCTCCAGTAAAAAGGCGGTCTCCTTTGCAAAATTGCGTCCCTTTTCCATCCGGGGCACCACCAATCCCCGCTTTAGAAATTTTTCATTAGGCCAAATAGATAATTGTAGCTCAACTGTTTCCTCGGTCTCTACCCCTTCCCGTTCCAAGTAATCGCGGAACTGGGCCATGTAGTTGGCCCGCACTGAAAAGATATTTAGCGTTTCCAGCAAGGGCACCCACCGGGGATGAGATCCTTCGGTGGCCGCGCTGCGCTTAAGCGAAAAGTCTTTCCCCCGCAGGCGTACACCCCGCCCAAAAAGTTGGATAATCTGCGAACCCTCCCTCCTGCCAATATTAAGCAGGCCCATGTTGGAGACCCGCCAGGAATTCCAGCCTTCTATGAACTTTTTGGCACCGATCAAGGTATTAATTTTAGAATCAGGACGATTTATGTTTTCAAACAATGAACCGGAAATTACATCTTCTTCTACAACTAGGCCCGCCTGGTCATTTTTCACGAGTCTTTTAAATTCCGCGGTGTCCCCAATATAGATAAGACCAAAATAATCATCGGCGCCGCTGGCTTTCAGCCCCAATTCTCCCTCATGGCCTCGAAGATCACAGAGATGTAAAGCACCACCCGCCGGGGCATGGAAAAATCTCTTCAGAATATCGGTATAAAGATCCGCGGCGGCCAATCTCTCTTCTCTTAGAAATTGAAAGCGTTTCGCAAATATATCCTTGCCATCGACTGTCTCCAACCCGCTTTTCCCGGCAAGCAATTTTTCAATTCCTCGTTGCACCCAGCGATTTTTGTTCTCCAAAACCTGGTGCAAAAAACGGGCTACGGTCAGCACATCGCTCCGTTTCCTTCTTCTCCTCGTATAAACAGCATTAACCGAAGAACCAACGAATACCCACAGCGGCTTCTCCAAGTTGTAGGGCCGCAAATCATCGATTTCTTCCTGAAAGACATGCTGTTGTTCATAAAAAGAGAGTAAGTTCCCTAAAAACAATATCCTGGTATGCTCTTCCAAGCCATCTTCCTGTAAATTAAGGATGTGAAAATCTTTGCCGTACCCATCGCCATAAAAATAGCGGTAAGAGTAATTAAAAACAATGGACTTCCCGTATTCTACAGTTAGATAATCGCTGCGGGCTGCACCCAGTGCTTGTCCAAAGGTAGCACTATACTCAAAAGTAAAACCTGTCTTTCCCAGAGCTTCTCGATATCCGCGCCAGACCTTTCCCCCGCTACCCTTGTGCCCTTCATCAACAAAAATAAGATTGTTCCCCTCAAAGGCCTCTACCGGCACGCTAACTCCACCGCCTCGCTTTTCCTCCACCAGCTTGGTGATTTCGATAACCTGCACTGTATTTCGGCCCCCGGCAAAAAGACCACCGGAATTTAAATCGAAGCGCCGGGCGGGAACACCGGAGGCACTAAGTTCAATGAGATGCTGCTCACTCAAGCCCTCGTTGGGGGTGATTAGCAGGATATTATCCGGTAACTCGGTAGCATAGTGTAAATACTGGTAATAGTTCAGATGAAAAATCAGTGTCTTGCCGCTACCGGTAGCCATCCAGAAAGCCAACTTGGCCAGATCCGGTTCCACAAACCCTTCGTCAGCCGGCCCACCGGGCAACTTGGCGGCATTTCGTTCGGCCACAAAAGCATTCAAATCCGCTATCAACTGGACCCGGTGATTAAAATAGCGATCTAGGAAAATCTCGGTGTAAAGGGCCGCCAAGTGCTGAAAATAGCGCAGGGTAATCGGCACCGCCCGGCCCCGGTTCATCGCCTGCAGGTGAATAAATATATTTTCATCATAGCGCTCAAGATCCTCTTTCGGTATCTTGACCTGGCTACCACGACTAATTAAGTGATAATAGATAAAACTGCGGCCCGACGCATCGAAGCCTTCAGCAAGATTTTTGGCGTCTTCCAGGAGATCCTTGTTCTGCTTGTAACCCAAGAGATTATTGAGCCAAGCCAATAAAACAAGCCGGTTTTCTAATTTAACGTAGTGGGTGCTACCAGCGGTTTTATTTGTTGCCTGTTGGGTCACATTTTACACCTCCACCGGGGCAAACATTTTCTCTTTAAAAGGCTTCTCTAAGGCCTGCGCTCCTGGTATGGATGAATCACCATTAACATAGATATCATCCATGCCCCTGGTCAGTTTATTTCCAGCTACGAAATCCCGGTCCCGTTTAAAATCTTTAGCCGTCCAGCCCTCGATCTCCCGCCAAATTACTACTGTCCGGCGCCCCTGGCGCGTGGTTCCTTTATAAACCAGGTATCGTCGTCCGTTATCGCTTAACACTTGTCTCTTCTCTACAAATAAACCCATTAGATAGGCAAAGGTTTCGGGAAGATCCACATTTTTCACCGGGGCTTCGCCATTTATTCGGCCGGCGGTCAAATCCCTATGGTTGGAAAGTTGGTACGAAAAAGGCCTGGTGAGTTTCCCCACATTGAGCAAGGTTTCACAGTTTCGGGTCTCCCAGTGGAGCATATACTGCAGGAGATAATCTTCAAACTGAAGAACCTGCTGACCCGAGGGCTCATCAAAAGCAATATTGTTGAGCGCATCTTCGTAGGATTCCAGCCGGATAACCTTGATTAAGCGGGGACTTCTTTCCGCCTCCTCCGGGGTAGCCAGGCGGACCGGCCTGCCATCCTTCCATTCCGACGAAAAGGTTATCTTCTTAAGGCGAGGCAACATCACGGTGTCGAAGTACTGGGCCATCTCCACCAGTATAAATTTGCGCCGCCCCCCATCTTCCCGGTTAAGGTTGATCACGGCGTGGCCAGTGGTGCCGGATCCGGCGAAGTAGTCGGAAACAATACCTTTTCCTGACATTGTTGTAGCGGCCACCAGCTCTTTATATAATGATACCGGGTGACAATAAGGAAAATTTAAACCGAGAACATCCAGGTCTGCTTTTCCTTTTTTGGCGTCTTGGATGATTGAACGCGCCTGCATCCTGGATTCCCCTGTTAAAAACCGTTTTTGGCGTGGCTGTGTTGTTTCATCCTCTCCGAAAAGTATTTCACCGCGTGTAATCATTAATTTTAGCGTTTCAGGTGTTCGGGAAAAACCGTTTGGCGGAATAGCACATGGTTTTTTTGTAACAGGGTGAATCAATGGTTCAAAAAACTTTGGGTTTGTGCGGGGTTCAGGCGCCCTTAAACTCACAGATTGGTAAATGCGACCTTTCTCATCTAAATAGCGATATGCCTTCTCCCCCCCGGTAAGCTTGGTATTCTCTCGAATCCAATTAGCATATTCCTCCCGAGCCTCGGTAGACACCCCGCCATGTTTGTCAATTATAGTTTTTGCAGTTGCTAGCATTTCCATGATGTTCGTGTTCCTTTGATAAATTGAATCGTCAACCCAGGAACGCCAAATAATATATTCATGTTGCGTTGCTATTCCCCGCCCAGCGGTCATCGGATTGCGCTTATCCCAAATAACTGTTCCCGCATCAGCAATCCCTAAAGTATCCATAAAAATATTGAGGCGTTCATATTCGTTTTCGTCAATATGGCATAGCAGATGCCCTTTCTCAGATATCAGATTTCGTACTATAAACAGGTGACTTTCCATCATCGCCAGCCAACTAGAATGTTTGTAATTATTCTTGTACAGGAACCCACTGGTCTGGGTGTTGTAGGGAGGGTCAATGTGGATACACTGTATACATTCCCGGTATTTTTCCCTCAACAAATTCAGCGCCTGCCAGTTCTCACTGTGCACCAAAAGACCATCGGTGATTTCATCTAGATTATCGAAGCTGGCCAGGAGACGGTCAATAAAATCAGTAGGGAAATGGCGTGT
>JAAYRR010000088.1 GCA_012518675.1 Bacillota bacterium | reverse complement strand
TTTGGCAGTGTAGGCATGCAGGTTGGCCTTTTGCCCACGATGGGAATCGGACTACCTTTCTTTAGTTACGGTGGTTCGGCGGTGATCGCCAATTTTGTCGCCCTTGGTTTGGTCTTAAACGCCGCCAAGGAAAACAAGAATTGGGTTATGCAAAGGTGAAAAAACGAAAAACCCAATAGGGCCATCATAACGTTTTGTCTAAAAATATATAAAAGAATGAGGGCGGCTATACCTTACAGTACCGAATAGACAATACCCGGGGCTTGTTCCTTATTTGCTAATCAATGATAGTATGACAAAATTTGCTATAATGCTTACAGACTATAAAGTTATCTCTACATCTGGGAAACTATATGAACTTTATACGAAACACTTTACATGGCATAGTGATACTAAAGTTACATCTATTTCAGAAATAAACAAAATCCCTAAAATTTATTGATAACCATTGAAAGGGGTTAGAAAAGAGGTTTCTAAAAATCAAAAGAAAAACTGTTTGGACAGGCATCGTTCTTTTTTTATTGCTTTTGGCAATTTTAGGGGTAACTAAATTAGTGCAAAAAAAGCAGGGGATCGCTGTGATCCTCCCTGCAGACACCTGTGATACAGCAGATCTTACCCTTTTGGAAAGAATGTATTTTGACGTACTAAACGATGGCCGGGATGAAAGTATAGAGCTGTATACTTCTGCCGAACGATGTCCTGATAGCCTGATGGGTTGGGATACAGGGCAACGGTGGCTTCTACTTGTAAGAAATGAAGACAAAGTTTTCCCTCTTTTTGATGACTGGGTGCAATATGGTCAAATAGAGTTTTCTGTAGTGGCCTTTAATAATTTCCAGGTGGCCGGCCCTGAAGGTGCGGATCTAGAAACGCACATTTATGTAATGCAAAACGGGCAAAGCATCAGTTTATTTGATTGTTACTGGGATAAAAAAAACCAGTATTTTAAGAAGAGAATTGCCTTCAACCCTCCTCACCAATGGTATGGTAAGTCCTCCAGTAAATATTCTGATTACACGCTTTTAATTGAGCCAGATCATGCTGCCGCCGACTCCGCGATGCAAATAGGCAGAAACAAAAAAAGTGCTCCTGACCAAAAAACAATTCTGCAAAAAACCTCGCCGTTGGCATTTGACCTGGTAAAAGACTTAACTTCCCGTAAGGGGTATGACTGGGGGGCAATGCTGGAATCAAATGACCAAAAAACAGTGCTGTTATTGTACAATGAAAATATTGGGACCAAAGATGATTTAAAGGCCAAAATGATCGAGTTAAACCATAAAACGGGGAACGAATCTGCCTGGGACGTTTACCTGCCTGATGAATTGCATGGGTACTCCTTTGTTTTTAAATTCGGCAATGCTGTGCAGAAGAAACACTTACTGGGTATCAGAAGCAAAATTGAACCCTTCCGAAAAAAGTTATATTCTGATTTATTGGTGATGGATAAGGATAATTTGCAGCAGATGAAAATATTGCAATCCTATGCTTTGAACTTTGATCCACCTGCAGGCAAGGTCCCCCAGGGCGTCATCCCGACAACAACTGATTTTACTTTGGAATTAATTGATGATTACATCGTCTACCAAGACGCCGACCTTTTTTGGAAGGTTCAGGATGTTAGAAGTGGAACCATTTATAGCAGCAATGAAAATGAAACATCCCTGAACAAAATGCAAATATACTATCAGCAAGTAGAAAAACAGGATGAGCTTGTTTCCGGTCAGTATATTTATATCCTAAAATATATTAGCGATGGTTCCGTTCTTGCCTTTGATGCTGTTGAAAAGACGTTTCTCCGTTTAAAAATATAGGCGTCCCCTTTAGAAATTTAATACCATCATTAGACGGCTTATAGCGTGCAGCAGGGACAGAGCGTGCAGCAGGGACAGTCCCTATTGCATTGGTTGAGTATGCAGTGGGGACTGTCCCTGCTGCACCCCTTATTATGATCTCGGCCTCTGTGAATACGGCAGAACCGAAATCACTCCTGCGCAACTTCTTGAATTTAAAGGTGCGGACAATATTTGGAAACAGATCGGGGAGCAAGATGGGATCATTAAAAATATTCTGTTCCGGGCAAATATTCCAGTCAACATTAATTATTGCGCCTCAGGCAGCGTAAGCCGCTACATTACGCTGAATTATGATTTTACAAACATGTCTGTCTCCCAAATAGCTGAGGGGGAGGGTGTTTACCTTGCGGCTCTTCTGCCCGATCTAGCAGTTTACCCTGCTAAAACAAAATAAAAAACCCCAGCTGAAGCTCACTTAATGGCTGACGGCTAGGAAACCATTATTGCAAGTTCCACGCTTATTTTAACCTGGAAAGTAGCCAAAGGTATTGAAATAGGGGAAGAAAGAGCATTTACGGTTTTTACGCCAACCTCTACAACAGCAAATTTGCAGAACCTCTGGCCGTTTAGTTAGTCTATAATAGCGATAGAAGGAAATCCAGGGTTATTTTTTGGGGGGAGGGCGGAACAGTGCTTGAATTATTGAATAATCAGTTAACTGCGGCCAGGAAAGACATTCGCTATAAGCAGAAACTGGATAAGGATTTGTTGCAGATCAGGGAGTCCCTGGAAGCAGAACGGGTAAAGTTGGCCGGCCTAACAAAAATGTTCTATAAAGAAGGCCGCGATGTCAAAAAGCTGGAGGGGCTCAGCCTTTCCGCATTGTTTCTGACGGTTCTTGGCAGCAAGGAAGCGCAGTTGGAAAAAGAGCGCCAGGAATACCTGGCAGCCAAGCTCAAATATGATGCCTGTAAAAGTGAAGTAAAGGACCTGGAAGACCAGGAGCACGCGGTCATAAAACAACTTAAGCCGCTGGAGGCGGTGGGGGACAATTACTGGGAACTGCTGGCTAAAAAGGAGGCCCTGATCCTTTCCAGCAGGGACAGTCAGGCCCGGTATTTGCTGGAGTTGTCCGAGGAATTGGGAGAACTGAAGGCAACCCGGAAAGAACTTGTGGAGGCGATCGAAGCGGGGAAACATGCCCTTGCCTTGCTGCAAAAGGTTGAGGATTCCCTTGGTAGCGCACGGAGCTGGGGGGTCTGGGACATGCTTGGCGGCGGCCTGATTGCCACAGCAGTAAAACATTCACGCATTGATGACGCCCGGCAGCACGCCCATAACACCCAGCAGGCACTGCACCGGTTTGGCCGGGAACTTAAAGATGTGGATCTACATCTTTCTACGGGCATCTCCATTGACATCGGCGCATTTGCCACCTTTGCCGACTATTTTTTTGATGGGCTGATTGTGGACTGGATTGTCCAGTCACGGATTAACGATTCCCTGGAAAAAGTTAAGAGCGCAGAAAAAGTGGTTCGCAGTATTCTTCAGAACCTGCAACAGGAGTTGCAAATCACACAAAGCAGGTTAGCTGAAGGCTACAAAAAAAGGCTGCAAAGCATTGAGGAATACAAAAAAGATCGTTAATTTTGCCCTGCACAACCGATCCTAATCCCCTAATCCGGCCGTAAACACTTTAATGAACTGCTATGTTTCTAAGCAGCCCCGAAAAGGGGACTGGTTACAATATAGAGCTATAGAAAAGATGCTTGAAAAAAGAAGTACACAGGTACAGTTATACTCTTGGACTTTGCAACATAGGAATGTGCCTAATCAAGGCCTTTCCCCCGGTACACCAATGGAAAATACTGCCTGGGGGAAACGGTGTTGATTGTTAGCCGGGGGTTAGCGCGGGAATCGACGGCTGTGCCGAGGTTATTCAACAGGCCGGGAATCGTCGTGATCACCGTGCAAAGGAAAAATGAGCAGTAAAAAATTGCCGGAATCGCTTCTAAAAAAAAAGAATCACGGACCAATGTAGATGGAGGCGGTAAATTTGCCAGCCTTTTTACGGCCGTATCTGGGCCGTGAGCCCACCTGCAGGGGGCACCGCTATCATGATCTCCTTCGGGAAACTTTAAGAAGGTTCAGTTATAGGCTCATAGGGTTTTGCCGCCTAAGAATTTATCCACTCGTTGGAGCAATATAAGGATTTTGATTTTACACCGCCATACATTGGCGGCATAAGAAGCTCACCAGGGAATTTTTCCGATGTGCATGCCGCTTTAAGGACAGCAAAAATGGGGTATACTACAATATTGATCGATTGCGTATGATCCGGATTTTTTAATAATTTAAGAAGTTGAAGACAAAACCGGCCAGTTTTAATCATACCTAAAATATAACCAAACGTAGCGAGGTAAGGGGTGCAGGAAAGCTCTCTCGTCATGAAAATCAAAGAAATTATAGATTTCCTAGAAACAGATATATTGAGCTTAACTTTTTCCTCCAAGGGGTTAAAATACCTATCCTTAAAGCCTGGCAGGGGTGCCCTGGACGTTGATCTGAAGCTTTTCGAAAAAAAACAAGAGCACGATCCCATGGAAGAGCTGGTTATAGGGGAAACAATAAATTTCCTGGAAAGCGGTAAACATAGCATGCCATTGGATCTGGCTGCTTTTACGGATTTTCAACAAAGTGTTTTTAGGGCTGTCAGCGAAATAGAACCGGGGAAGGTTGTTACTTATAAGGGTATTGCCGAAATTTTGGGGAAACCCGGGGCTGCCCAGGCAGTGGGAAATGCCGTTGCAAAGAACCCCGTTTCTTATTTTTTACCGACCCACCGCGTAATTCCACAAAAAGGAATAGGAATATGCAGAACCGGGGCCGGTTACTTGAGGGAAAAACTCCTGGCACATGAAGGGCATGATCTTTCCCAGCTCAAGGGCAATTATATCTGCAGCAGAAAAAAATGCTGCATGGAATAAGAAAACCACACTTTTCTGCGGACCAAGGGCTGTACTAACCGCTATTAAAGTCCCTTTTTTTTATTATATTGTGCAACCCTTATCCTGAATATTCAAACCATGATAAAGTTAAAATCCACAAGCCGTTGGAATTGGCAGATAATTGCGCACGGCCTGGGCAGTCTGGAAATAATTTGCGGTGTTGATATTAGTTGACATTGGTTAATTATTGTTTTAAACTAATGCCAGGTGGAGGTGGTTTTATGAACGCTGGCGATGAACTCATTACTGCCCAGGAGTTGGCCGATTCCTTAAGTCTTTCTGTGGATACTATCTGGAGGTACACCCGGGAAAAGAAAATACCCTTTGTGGAAATTAGTAACAGGCAGTACCGCTATAATAGGCAAAAGGTGCTCAAGGCCCTATCTGGGGAAACAAACCCAACCCCGGTAAGGGAAGAACCCGTCTCTTACGAGGGTGGAAGAAAATTGACGTACAGCGACTATGTAAAAATTCCCGAAGAGCCCGGTTTTCAGCATGAAGTTATCAATGGGATACTGGTGCGGGATCCCTCCCCTTCCTTCCAACATCAAAGAGTTTCCCGGCGATTACAGCGGATACTTGAAGATTATTTTCATGAAACGGATCCAAAAGCCGAAATCTTCAACGCTCCGCTGGATTTAAATTTGGAGGTGCATACCGTGGTTCAGCCGGACTTGATGTACCTGCCCGGCAGCCGGCCGGCACGCAATGATCCGGTAGACAGTGTCCCGGAATTAATCGTGGAGATTTTATCACCTTCCAGTGGTAGAAAAGATCGGGTGTTGAAACTAAACCATTACCAATCATCGGGGGTTCCTCACTACTGGATTTTAGACCCGGAGGGCGCTTTTATTGAGGCCTATGAGCTGCGGGATGGACTCTATGTATCCATGGTCAGGGCGTGTGAAGGCGCCTTTTCCCACCCCAGCTTCCCGGATCTTTCCTTCAACATTGACGAACTGTTTAGCAAACCGGGCTAGCCAGCGGGGCTCTGCCAGCCTCCTTGAAAAGATTTGCCCCTACCAGGCTGATGCAATAAACGGCGGAACAGCGGCACTTACGCCTATTTTTTGCCGATAGCATCCATTAACGTTATATGGCTTTACCGGCAACATCTTATTAGTTCGGATAAGATATATCGAAATGCAGCTATGATCTGCTTTCTTCAAAGGTGAATTAGCCGGCAGACTATCTCAAGATTTTGTGCTCGATAACCCCGAAATACCCAGGCGAAGTATTAAAGCTATGCGTAATATTGTTGCTCATGCTATTGTTCCGAAACCCAAATAAATAGCTAGCTTTTAAAAAAATGGTGATAAAAAACCTTACAGGCAAAACCATTTTAACGGGTGCGTTTTTCTAGAAGGAGGAATGTTTTTTGGGACAACATCTTATTAAATTTCAGCAGCTGTTGCGCGAACTTTTTCAATTTGATTGTGCCGATTTGGATTTTGGTATTTACCGTATTATGAATCGCAAACGCGACCTGCTGGTTCATTTTATTACTGAAGCTTTACCCAAAGCTATCTCCAAGGAACTGGAACAAGGGGCTTTAGCAAGGCAGGGCCAGGCGGCAAAAGAACTGGAGGCGGCGAAAGAGAAGGTGCTGGAGATGAGCAGGGACGCCCTGGATCCGGCGGGCAATTTGATCAAATATCATGATACCACCTACGGCCGGGATTATCTAAAGGCTCAGGAGAAAGCGAAATCTGTAAGAGGTCATGAGGCCCTGGAAGCTGTTATTTACAATCATCTCTATGCTTTTTTTAATCGTTACTGGCAGGACGGTGATTTTATCTCCAAGCGCCGTTACTCTAAATGGGAACGTTACGCTATCCCCTATAATGGCGAAGAAGTTATACTTTATTGGGCCAACCGCGACCAGTACTATATTAAAACCGGCGAACACTTCACCAATTATCGCTGGCAAGGGCCGCAGGGGGTCACGGTTCATTTCAAACTGCTGGCCGCCGATGTAGAACAAGATAATGTCAAGGGGGAAAGACGTTTTTTCATTCCCCGGCTAAAGGAAATTAGCTGGGACGAGCCCGCAAAAAGTTTAACGATTCCCTTTGAATTCCGGCCGCTTAATGAGCAGGAAACCATTGCCTACGGTCGTAGGAATCAACAGGAAACGATCATTGCAAAGGCGGTAGAAGATATACCTGGACAGAAAAGCATTGAGAAGGCAACTGCAGCAATGGTGGCGCTTAAAACGAAAAAACGCAGCGCTAGTGATGGCCGGGAGATGACTTTTTTGGAGCACCACCTGCGCCAGTATACCCGGCGTAATACCAGTGATTTTTTTATCCATAAGGACTTGAAAGGGTTTCTCTTGCGGGAACTAGATTTTTACCTTAAAAACGAAGTGCTCAACCTGGAGGAAATGGAGGCCGCCGGTGAAAGCCTGGCCGAAGGCTGGTTCCAAACGATGCGCCTGATTAAAAATATAGGTGGTCGGATCATCGAATTTTTAGCCCAGATCGAAGAATTTCAGAAGATGCTCTGGGAAAAGCGTAAATTTATTACCGATACCTTTTACTGTATTACCGTTGGGCAAATCCCCGAAAAATTTTATTCGGAAATTGCCGTCTGCAAATCCCAGTGGGAAGAGTGGAAGGCTCTATTTCATATTGACGAAGAAGAGAACCTGCTAACTATCGGTAAAAATAAAAATGAACGGCGGTTAAAATTCCTAAAACATCACCCCACACTGGTACTTGATACACGCCATTTCCCTACTGATTTTATTGACCGTCTCCTGGCCAGCTTCGATAATCTAGATGAAATCACCGATGGTCTTTTGGTGCACAGTGAGAACTGGCAGGCGCTGAATTTGTTGCGGGAAAAATACCGGGAACAGGTTAAACAAATTCATATAGATCCTCCCTATAATACGGATGTAAGCGGATTTATTTACAAAAATAGCTACCGCCATTCATCATGGCTATCAATGATTGCTGATCGTTTCTTTATCTCAAACGATATTCTATTGCCAGAAGGAACGCTTACATGTCACATAGACGAAAATGAGCAGGAACGACTCCAAATATTATTAAAGAAAATATTCAACTATGTTGGTACTGCTATTTGGGATAAACTGAACCCCATGATGGGGGCAAGGGAATTGGCTATTCAACACGAATACATATTGTTTTGCAGTTCTAGATCCCGTGCATTTATGGTGCGACCCGAAAATGTGAAGTCAATATTTTTAAAAGCAAGCGAGATTATTAGCAAACACAATGGCCCTACTGAACAAGCCAAAAAAGAATTTACTGAATGGGTTAGAAA
>JAAYRR010000011.1 GCA_012518675.1 Bacillota bacterium | reverse complement strand
GACCTGCAGCTGCATGGTGCGGTTTTTCGGGGTTTTACGTAAGCATTGACTGCCGTGAAGTTAAGTTGAAGTCAAGTCGTGAAGTCAAGTGTTGCCGTAGCCAAATGGGCTCCGGACCCCGGTGCAGCTGCTGTTATTTGCTGATCAGTATTAAACCGATGATACAAAAAATGGCACCGATTATTTTATAAACATCAAAGCCTTCTTTATAAAACAGTATCCCGACCGGGATTAGCGCCAAGGCCAGGGCTATATTGGCTACCAGAGAACCTAAGCTTATTTTCCAACCGGCCCGGTAAGCTGCCAGGTACCCAAACTCCAAACCAACAATGGAAATGCCCAAGGCGATGCTCGTCCAATTCAGGTCTTTAAAAGAATGGAAAAGGTTTTTGTGAGCGGCCTTGTTTAAGAAAAAAATAAGAACGGTTATCAAGGTTGCCACCAAATATGTAACAAACAACGCAGAAAAGGGATTGGCATGTTCAGGGGTTGATTTTTGGCAGATATTATATAAAACATTGGAAGCAACAATCAGCACTATGGAAAAAACATAAACGAACATATTTTTACGCTCCAATTTGTAGGGACTCTGCAGACTATGCAAAAAAACAAGCGGGGTGTAAACTGCAGTTAAAATTATGGGCTGCAATTGTTAACTGCATGAATACTATATCACATATTCGGGCCACAGTATTTAAAGAAACGGCAAGAAAAAAAAGGCAAAATATTTTCTTGTAATTTAGATTCGTAAAAGGCCCCGCGTTGGTGAAGTTAGCCGGTTGTGGTTTTTCTTTGCAGGTGCGGGTTTTAATGACTTTGTTTGTTGCCGTAAATTAAATATGCTTACTGAGAGCAGTGTTTTAACATATTGTCTTAACATGTAAACGTTTAAACATGCGAATGTGTGAAAGTTCCTTTTATGTGATGCCTTTTTGCAGCATTTTTTTGGCTCCCCCTTTTTTAGTTTACATAATATATATTATCGGACGTTACTAATTGAACGCCCCCGGCCCCGCCCAGTAATTTTTCTTTGGTTAGGCTGGTTGAATCTTGGGGGTCCAGGAATAAAAGCATTATTCCTGTCGGGATCTACGCCGGCAGGCACCAACTGGGTTGAACCATTGTCGGTTTCCTTCTATAGCCGGCGCCGGCTGACGCGGGTTCTGGTGGAAGCAACAAACAACATCCTTTTATACATTAAGTTAAATATTCTGCCCCGGGCTCTGGGTATTTTTACAAAAGGGATTGACAAAGGGCCCGAATAAGTATAAGCTATTAATCAAATTGACAAATTACTAAAAAAACCAATGAACAGGATCAGTAGAAAAGTTTGACAGTGTACAGAGAGTTGCCTTTTTGCTGTGAGTGCAACCATTGCCACTTTTTGAAACTCCCCTGTGAGGAGCAACCTGAAATTTCCCCGGACCGGCTTACATGAACAACGTATATTTTGTTTTATTTTGTTTTTCGTGTTTAATCTTGTTATAAGCCTCAGGAACTGTACCGGGGTTGAGTAGGGTTTGACGGGGCCTTACCGTTAAAAAAGGGACACTTAAGAAGTGGACAGGATTTTAGATCTGTCAAATAGAGTGGTACCGCGGAAGATCAACCTTTCGTCTCTAGCTTTTTGTTGGAGCGAAAGGTTTTTTAATGTTTAATTTAATATTAAAAGGTTTTTTTAACGTTAAAGAGAGGTGTTTTAGATGGATAACAGGGTAATAATTTTTGATAGCACTTTAAGAGATGGTGAACAAACGCCGGGAGCCAAACTGAATGCGCGTGAAAAACTGGAGATAGCCCGCCAGCTGGCCAGGTTGGGTGTTGATGTAATTGAAGCCGGATTTCCCATATCCTCCCCCGGCGATTTTCGTGCTGTGCAGCAAATAGCCAAAACAGTTGAAGGGCCGGTGATTGCCGCCCTGGCCAGAACTGTCAAGGATGACATTGACTGTGCCTGGGAAGCGGTTAAAGATGCTGCCAAACCCCGCCTCCATATTTTTTTGGCCTCCTCTGACCTTCATATGGATAAAAAACTGCGCAAGGATCCTGAAATTTGCCTGCAGGAAGCGGTTGAAGCGGTGCGATACGCTAAAAGTTTGACTGCAGACGTAGAATATTCCCTGGAGGATGCGACCAGATCGCGGGAGGACTATATTTTGCGGGTAGTCGCAGCGGTTGTCGACGCCGGTGCAACCGTGGTCAACATTCCTGATACGGTGGGCTTTGCCACCCCAGAGGAATATGGAGGGTTAATTAAAACAATCCGTAAAAAGGTTCCCAACATCCACAAGGCGATGCTCAGTGTGCATTGCCATAACGACTTGGGCCTTGCTGTTTATAACAGTTTGGCCGCCATCCAAAACGGGGCCAGGCAGGTGGAATGTAATATTAATGGTATCGGTGAAAGGGCCGGCAACGCCGCTCTGGAAGAAATAGTACTGGCGATGATCGTCAGGCCGGATCATTTTCCTTTTACAACAGGGATTAACCTTAAGGAAATTTACCGTACCAGCCGGATGGTCAGTAAATTAACGGGCATTCCCATTCCGGTTAACAAAGCCATTATCGGCATTAATGCTTTTGCTCATTCTTCTGGTATTCACCAGGACGGGGTGTTGAAGGACAAAAGGACCTATGAAATAATCAATGCGGATTTAATCGGGGGGCAGGCTGCACAGATGAACCTTACTGCTCGTTCCGGGCGCCATGCCGTTCGCCACCAGCTAGAAACAATGAACTACCAGTTGGGCGCAAAGGAATTTGAAACCTTTTACCAAAACTTTTTGCAGCTTGCTGACAAAAAAAAGGAAGTATATCCGGAGGAACTGGAGGCACTGCTAATCGATATTTCTTTTGCCGAGCCGACCTACGAACTAACCTATTTGCAGATCGTGAGCGGGACCGGAACAGTGCCGGCAGCCGTGGTGCGTTTGCGTAAAGAAGGCGAGCTGTTGGAGGAGGTTTCCAGGGGCACCGGCCCTATTGATGCTGCTTATAAGGCGGTTGATAAGATCACGAAGATCGATACCCGCCTGGAAAATTATAATTTGCGGGCTGTAACCCATGGTATGGACGCCTTGGGCGAGGTTTCCATTAAGATAACCCATGAGGATAAAATAATCATTGGCCGCGGTGTGAGTACAGATATTGTAGAAGCCAGCGTCAAAGCTTACCTGGACAGCATTAACAAGTTAATTAATATGCAGGCCAGTTTGAATAATAATAATGCCTTCCGGAACAGGTTTCATGTAAAAACCTAAGTTGCCGGGGTAACAATGTCCGAACTGTACTGCCGGGGACCTAAAATACTGCGGCCGCCCCTCCCCCCTTGTTATTAAACCGGGCCGAATTGCGAACCATTGTTTGCCGGGGGCGGTCCTTTTATGTTATAATTCTTACGAAATACAATAAACGGAAACTAAGGGGGTTGAGCCTTTTGGAAAAATTGTCCCCACGACAGAAAGAGGTACTAGACTTTATTGTTGAACAAATTTCCCAAAAAAACTATCCCCCATCTGTGCGGGAAATTGGCCAGGCTTTGGGGTTGCGTTCCAGTTCAACTGTGCATGCCCACCTAAAGGCATTGGAAAGAAAAGGATACATCTACAGGGATCCGGCTAAACCCCGGGCGATTGAGATCCTGGATCCGGCTTCCAACCTTAAAATAAGGCAGAGGAAAAACATTAGGTTGGTTCCCCTGTTGGGGCAGGTAACAGCCGGCATACCTGTCCTGGCAGAAGAAAATATCGAAAATTATATGGCCCTACCGGAGGAAATTGTTAAAGGCGAAACCGTTTTTCTTTTAAAGGTTAAGGGGCCCAGCATGAAGGATGCAGGTATCTTTGACGGGGACCTGGCAGTTGTTAGAAAGCAGCCGGTTGCTGAAAACGGTGAAATTGTTGTCGCCCTGCTTGGGGATGAAGCCACAATAAAACGGTTTTACCGGGAGCAGGGCTATGTGCGGCTACAACCAGAAAACGCGGATTTTGCACCAATTTTATCCAAAGATGTTCGTTTATTGGGCAAGGTCATTGGCTTAATCAGACTTTTCTGCTAAGCAGGCTTCTAAAATACCAGCCAGCCCCAGGATAATATGCTGGTATGTCAGGCCGCCTTGAATGTAGACAGTAAAAGGTTCCCGCAAAGGGGCATCTGCGCTGAATTCGCTGGTGGAACCCTGGACAAACGTTCCCGCTGCCATATAAATTGGCACCGAATATCCGGGGGTGTTACCCTCCACCGGGGTAAAAAAAGAGTCTACCGGGGAAAAACTTTGTACGGCCCGGCATATCTTTTCCAGTTCCTCCTTACTATCTAGGAACATCAGCTGCACTAAGTCACCCCTGGGGGCGTCAAAACGGGGTTCTACCTGGTAACCCAGTGTTTCCAGGGCGGCAGCTATGGTGACAGCACCCTTGAGGGCCTCTGCAACCGAGTGGGGAGCCATAAAAAAACCTTGAAAATAGAGCCTTTTTTGGTCAAAGGCCCCCAGCGCTTTTTCCAGACCAGGGGCAGAAAGCGTATTGGCAATTTGTTCAATATACTTTTCTTTGCCAACGACATAGCCGCCGGTGGGCGCCAGCCCGCCCCCGGGGTTTTTGATTAACGAGCCTGCAAGTAGGTCAGCCCCTGCCTCTAAGGGTTCTTTTTTTTCAACAAATTCGCCGTAACAGTTGTCGACCATAATAATCGCATTGCGGTTGAAAAAGCGGACCCTTTCAATTAGTTCTCCAATTTCTGCAATTGTAAGCGATGGATGCAGGGGATCGTAGCCCCTGGAACGCTGAATAAAGATCACCTTAGTAGGTGCTTGGAGCGCTTTTCGCAGGCTGTTTTCGTTTCGGGGTTCCCGGAAATCCTTCAGAGCCATGCTTGCGAAGGATATACCAAAATCCTGCAGTGTGCCTTCATCTGGGCGTAGCTGAAGTGAATGCTGGGTTGCAGCAGCGTCGGTTTGTTGTTTTTTACCCCTGATGGCACGGGTTAAGGTATCATAAGGTAAACCTGTAATCGATAGCAGACGTTCTCCCGGGCGTAACAACCCTCTTAGGCAGCTGTAAATTGTATGTGTTCCAGAAACAAAGTGTGGCCTGACCAGGGCGTCTTCACCCTTGAAAACGTGGGAGAAAAGTTCTTCAAGTTTTTCCCTTCCTAAATCATTGTAAGCGTATCCGGCACTGGCATGGAAGCAGTCTTCGCTAATTTTAGCCGTTTGAAAGGCTTTTAAAACCTTGGCCTGGTTAAACAAACTGACTGCTGCAATTTTTTGGTGTTGTTCACATACTTTTTTTTCTGCTTCTGCAATAATTTGGGCAACGTTGGGTTGCAGCGCTGCCAATTGCCACCATTTCATAGAAAAATTACCCCCCGGGAAATTAAAGTTGCAAACCTGTTAATGAAAGCAGGTTAACGATAACTAAACCAAAAAGACACTTGTAACCAAGTGCCTTCACTATGTTTAGGTTATAATGCGGGGATATATTAAAACAAAACCAGCCCCTTCAGGTACAATAACTGGAGGAAAAAGCCAAAATCTAATTTCAGGTTTTTGACAGTTTTAATTTGTTCCACCGCTGTCGCTGTCTTTAAGTTGTTTCCCGTTCCTCGACAGCAGGCATCAGGTTCATGGTAACATTACGAAAAGGTACGATTGTGGAAACAGCATGTTTATAAACTAATTGCTGTTTACCATCTACATCCAACAGTATGGTAAAATTATCAAAACTGCGAATGCTGCCTTTTATTTGGTAGCCATTTACAAGAAAAATGGTGCTGGGCATATTTTCTTTGCGAATCTGGTTTAAAAAATTGTCCTGAAGATTAAATATCCCTTTCGACACGGGAATCGCCTTCCTTTCTCTATCTTACACTATATTCGGTAAATGATATCAATATCCTTCTATTTTGGAACAAATATGATCCAAAACAGGGTTTAAATCTGCCTGCGGTTCCAAGGTATACCAGCAAACCCTTTGATCTGCACGAAACCATGTAAGCTGTCTTTTAGCATAACGCCTGGTATCCCTTTTAAAAGCTGATATAGCGGTTTCCCAGTCCCATTTTCCCTCCAAATACCGGATCAAGTGGTAATAGCCCAAGGATTGAAGCGATTTCAGGCTGCTTTTATATCCCTTAGCTAACAGTTGTTTTACTTCAGTCAGCAAACCTGCTGCGAGCATCCGTTCAGCCCTTTTGTTAATAGTTTCATAAAGAATATTTCTTTGCATGGTCAATCCAATTAAGGTTAGGCGGTAGGGATGTTTTTTTTTCTTTTTAGTGCGCTCCCATTGCCTGGAGATTGGTTCCCCAGTAAGATAAAAATATTCGAGTGCCCTTAGGATCCGCCGCAGATCATTAGGGTGTACTTTTTTTGCTGTGGCCGGATCAATTTGCTGCAGCCGCCGGTAAAAATGTTCTTTACCCTGCCGCGCAAGCTCTTCTTGCAACCGTTTTCTAATTAAAACATTGGTTTTGCCGCTGCTAAAATGGTAATCATCTAAAACTGCTTTGATGTATAAACCGGTCCCCCCGGTTAAAATCGGCAATTTATTTCGGCGGTTAATTGCCTGAATTACCTTTTTGGCCCGCTGCTGGTAATCGTAAACCGTGAAGTTTGTGTCAGGTTCAACAATATCAAGCAGATGATGGGGAACACCCTGTCTTTCCTGCATTGTGGGTTTGGCACTGCCGATATTCAGGTGGCGGTAGACCTGGACAGAATCGGCTGATACTATTTCTCCGTTTAACTTTTGGGCTAAGGATATTGCAATTTTGGTTTTACCCACTGCTGTAGGCCCCACAACAGCCAGAAGGGGTATTAAACGTTCCTGGGTTTGCTGTTTTTGTTGTGCAGTCATTTTATTCCCCCTTCCTTAGCCCCGTCTTTTAAACTGTTTTTCCATTTCTATTTTAGTTATTTTGAACATTACGGGCCGGCCATGGGGGCAAAAAAAGGGGTTGTCACATTTTTTAAGTTGTTCGAGCAGTGTTCTCATCTCTGCTGTTGTTAAAACCTGGTTAGCCTTTATCGCTGCTTTACAGGCAAGCTGCAGGCGGGTTTCCTTTAAAAATTCCTGTGCAGCAAGTTCTTGCAGGGAAAGATCCTCGAAAATATCCCTAAACATTTCAGCAGAAAAAATGTCTTTTATAAAAAGCGGTACAGCCCTGATTATAAAAGTATTATGACCAAAATGTTCTATTTCTAACCCTAAATCCCGCAGCGGCCCTATCCTTTCTTGAAATTCTGCTGCGGCCGGCGGCGGCAGCTCTAAGGTGAAAGGTAAAGTTTTCTGGACATGTTGTTTTTTTGCCTTTGCTTGCCGCTGTAATTTTTCCCAGATGATTCTTTCATGGGCAGCATGTTGATCTATAAAAATAAGAGCGTTGTCCTTGACTAAAACCAAATATGTTGCGAAAACCTGTCCTAAGATAAACCCATCGAAGGCAGATTCATCCAGGAAAGTATTTTTGAACAGAACATCGCTGCTGCCTACAGGGGCTGGTATGTTTCGAACGGCAGGACCGGCTTGAAAAACCTGGCCGGTTCTAAAAGTGGCGTTGTGTTCCTTTATAATTTCCTGTTGTGCAGGCAGCGCTGTTTGATGGCGGGGCGCTTTTAGCCCGGCTGGTTTAGCTAAGGGTTTGGCTAAAATGTAGGCCGGGGAAAAAGCCTTGCTGAAACTTTGTTCCAAAAAATCCTGCACTCCTGCTTCATCCTGAAAGCGAATTTCTGTTTTGCCGGGGTGAACGTTGACGTCAATTTTATCCGGGGGCAGGTTTAAAAAAAGAAAAGCTACCGGGTATCTTCTGGAGGTAACAATGCGGGTATAACTGCGCTCCAGGGTTTTTCTAAGGAGCGGACTTTGCACAAATCTGCGGTTAACAAAGAATGCTTGTAGGTTCCTGCTGCGTCGGCTGTAGGTCGGGTTGCTGATATAGCCGTTTAAAGTTAGATCTGCGGCGCTAAAATTAAGTGCAACAAGTTCGCGGCTGAGAGTGCCGCCGTATATTTTTACAATTACATGCAGTAAACATCCATCGCCGGCAGTTTCCAGTAACAGTTTGCCCTCCCTGTAAAGGGTAAAGGAGACATCAGGCCGGGAAAGGGCCAGCTGTTGAACTGTCCTGGTAACCCTTGCTGTTTCGGCGGCTGTTCCCTTTAAAAACTTAGATCTTGCCGGTGTATTATAAAAAAGATCTTGCACTGTTATTTTGGTGCCTACGGCAAAACCGGTTTCTTTAAATGCTTTTTCCCGGCCGCCTTCAAAAAAAGCATGAATACCGCTTTCTTCGTCACAGTGGCGGGTAGTAATAGAAAGCCGTGCTACAGCGGCAATGCTGGGCAAAGCCTCACCGCGGAACCCCAAGGTTTGAATGCTTTGCAGATCTTCTGGGCAGGTAATTTTGCTGGTAGCATGTCTTTCCAGGGCCCGGCGAACCTCTTGCGGGGGTATCCCCATTCCATTATCAATAACAGTAATCTCCCGCAGGCCCCCTTTTTGCAAAAAAATCCTGATCTGCTTGGCGCCGGCATCAAGGGAGTTTTCCAGCAATTCTTTAACCAGCGTGGCGGGGTTTTCCACTACCTCTCCGGCAGCAATCTGATTTGCTGTCCGGGAATCTAAGATACGGATGGGCATTGCCTATTGATCCCCCTCCCCTGTTCTATTTTCTCCGGCAAACAACTGCGACTGCAACCTGAATAACGTATTCAGGGCTTCCATGGGAGTAGTATTGACAACCTTCATTTTTTTGATCTCCCCAATAACTTCTTTTTCTTTTTTTAACAGGACGTTTTCTTTGTTTTTGTCTGTATCAGGTAAAAGGGAAAGCTGTCCGTCTCTGTTTTTAAAATAAGAAGGCGAATTGTTTTCCAATACATTTCCTGCCGGCAAAATATTGTTTCCGGCAGTGCGGGCCACGCCGCCTGTTTCTGTTGCCGGGTTTACTGTTAGGGTTTCAAGATTTTGCAGAATCTGGTATGCTTTGGTGATAACCTCAGCCGGCAGCCCGGTCAGCCGTGCCACATTGATGCCATAGCTTTTGTCTGCCCTGCCGGGAATAATTTTTCGTAGGAAAATAATTTTTTCTCCTTTTTCTTTTACGGAAACAGTAAAATTTTTTAAAGCAGGCAATTTTTCTGCCAGCGCTGTCAGTTCGTGGTAATGGGTAGAAAAAAGGACATTTACCCCCGGTTTTTGATGCAGGTATTCCAGGATGGCCTGTGCTAAGCTCATCCCGTCGTATGTACTGGTACCCCTGCCAATTTCGTCCATAATCACCAGGCTATGGGGGGCGGCTTCTTTCAAAATTGTTGCTGTTTCTTCCATTTCAACCATGAAGGTGCTTCTTCCCCCGCTAAGATCGTCGCTGGCCCCTACGCGTGCAAAAATACGCTCCACCGGGGAAAAGCACATCTTTGTGGCAGGTACAAAGCTGCCAATCTGGGCCATCAAAAGAATAAGGGCAATACTGCGGCAATAGGTGCTTTTACCGGCCATGTTCGGTCCGGTAAGCATTAAAATTCTTTCATTTTTTTCATCTAAATAAACATCATTGGGGATAAAAACAGTGTCTTGCAGGCGTTCTACAACTGGATGGCGGCCCCCCTGAATATTAATTTCCCTGGTTGTAGAAAGCCGTGGTTTGCTGTAACCTGGGGAGGAAGCAAGATCGGCAAGTGAATATAAACAATCGATCTGTGCAAGAATACTGCCTGCTTGCTGCAGTTCTTTTATATGCCGGGCGACATGCAGGCGCAATTTCTCAAAAAGTTCATATTCAAGCTGGTTTAATTTTTCTGCTGCATTTAAAATCAGATCTTCCTTTTCTTTTAATTCCTCCGTGATAAAACGTTCGGAATTAACCAGGGTTTGCCTTCTGATATAATTTTTCGGTACCAGCCCAAGGTTGGCTTTACTTATTTCCAGGTAATATCCAAAAACCCTGTTAAAACCTATTTTTAGGGATTTAATACCGGAACGTTCCCTTTCCTTTTTTTCTAGCTCTAACAGCCACAGCTTACTGTTTTTGGTGATCTGCCGTAGTTCGTCTATTGCAGGGTGGTAGCCTTCCTTAAAAATACCGCCCTCTTTCAGGGCTGGCGGTGCTTCATCACTGATGGCCAGATCAAGTTTTTCTGAAAGTGCCGTTAAAACAGGAATTTGTGCCTCTAAATATTTAAATTGCCCAGCCTCTGTTTGCTGTAGTATTTGTTTAACCTGCGGCAATAAAAGAAGGGTTTTTTTGAGGGCCAATAAATCCCTGGGGTTAACATAACCCAAACTAATTTTCCCGCTAAGTCTTTCCAGGTCATAACACTGTCTAAGCAAGCCGGCCAAGTCGTCTTTTAAAAGTTGTTTATTTTTAAGTTCTTCCACGGCATTCCAACGCAGTGTTAGTGCTTCCCTTTCCAAAAGGGGTCTTTCCAGCCACCTCCGAAGGAGCCTGGCCCCCATTGCTGTTTTTGTTCTGTTTAAAACACCCCATAAAGAGTCCTTTTTTTCACCAGTATAAAGGGCTTCAAAAACCTCCAAATTGCGGACGGTAATTGCATCCAAAAACAGCGCTTCAGCAGGTTTATGTAGCTGCAGAGAATGAATATGGGCCAGCGATCCCTGCTGCATTTTAAGGATATATTTTATGGCCAGGGCCACAGCAAACGTTGCTATCCGGCAATCTTGCAAACCTGATTTTTGCAGAAGTTCTGCAGGGAGTTGTTCCTCCAAAGCTGCCCATGCCGCTTCAGGGTTACCTAATGCTAAGGTTTTTTTGTTGATCAGGGTAAAATTTTTCTGTTTATCTAGTTTGAACAGGGTTGGCAAACTTTGGGGAAGTGAATCCTCTAAAATTATTTCAGCCGGTTTCAGCTGGGACAGCTGATCAAAGATTTGTGCTGCAGGGTTGTTATTTTCATCACCTTTATAAACAAAGGACTGAATTTCACCGGTAGAAATATCAACCAAAGCAAGGCCAAAATTGTTGTTTTCTCGGGCAATAGCAGCCAGGTAATTATTGTATTCTTTCTGTAAGAGATCTTCCTCAACGATGGTTCCGGGGGTAATAACCCGCGTAACTTCTCTTTTTACCAGACCCTTGCCTTTGCCGGCTTCCCCGGTCTGTTCACAGATTGCTACTTTGTATCCTTTTTCCAGAAACTTGGCCAGGTAATTGGGCGCTGCATGGTAGGGAATACCTGCCAGGGGTATGGCTTCTTTTTTTTTACCGTCCCTGCTGGTTAAAGCAATTTCCAGTTCCCGGGAGGCAACGATGGCGTCATCAAAAAACATCTCATAAAAATCCCCGACCCGGAAAAAAAGAATCGCATCGGGGTGTTCGTTTTTTATTTTTTTAAACTGTTGCATCATAGGCGTAAGCCTGCTCATGAAAATATATCACCTCAGAAACAGGTTCTCAATTTTTTTATTAACGACAGACGCTTTGTTTTAGCGTTAATTTTTAAAATGAATGTTATTGGGTGTCAGGCGCAGTATCGGCAGGGCTGTTTTTTCGACGGCAATGGGAACACAAACCATAAAAATAAAGTTGAACTGCAGAAACCTGGAAGCCTGTTTCTGCCGCAATATCTTCCCAGGTTTGCTGGTTCTGGAGCTGTGCAAAAGAAAAATTATCTATATCTGTTACCTTACCGCAACCTTTACAATAAATGTGGGCATGGGGTTGGGCATTGGCGTCAAAACGCAGGCTGCCGTCCCCTACATTCAGTTCCTGGATCAGGCCAATCCTTTTTAGCATATCTACGGTTTTATAGACAGTTGCCAGGCTGATAGCAGGATAGTCAGGTTTAAGTTTTTTATAGATCATTTCTACGTTAGGGTGTTCTTTGGTTTGTTTTAAAACAGCATAGACTGCCATTCTTTGGGGAGTTACCTTAATTTTTTTTGATCGCAGGAGTTCTTCAATAGTTTGCATCCTCTATCTCCCAACTATTTTTAGTTAATATTTACTTTCAATATATAATAATTCGTATGTTTCGTCAACCTGCAGCCCCGAAAGCACGGTGCCAGTACCTACCGGGCGGGCAACCGGGGGGGCGCATCCTACGGTTGGTGCTGCTTCAATTATGTGCCGGTTTTAGCGTTAAAAGTTATTTTAACAGATTAAACAAGAAACCAACCATAAGGAACATCCCCCGGTTGGGAGGTTCTTTTTTTTAAGGCAGTTTTATTTGATCCCGTCCCCACAAAGATCTTATTTACAGCGTCAGAAAAAGGGTTTTGCAGTGCTTGCAGGTAAAATGTTTCAGGTATATCTTCCCAGTAGGGTCCAGGGTTTGGCTTCAATGATTTCGACAGTGATCAATTTCCCTAAAAGATCCTTAGCAGAAGAAAAATGAACAATCTTGTTTGTCCTGGTGCGGGCTGTATAGGTGTTTGTATCTGTTTTGCTTCTGCCCTCTACCAGTACGATCTGTTTTGTTCCCAGCAGTTCCTGATTTTTTTCCAGGCTGATTTTATTTTGTATTTCATTTAAAAGCATGATTCTTTTCTTTTTTATGGCCGGTGTAACATGATTTTTCATATTGACGGCCCTGGTACCCTGGCGGGGAGAATAAACAAAGGTAAAAGCCGCGTCGAACCTTACCTTTTCAACAATATCAAGTGTTTCTTCGAAATCCTTTTTTTCTTCCCCCGGGAAGCCGACTATAATATCTGTTGTCAAGGCATTAACGGGAATTAACTTTTTAATTTTAGTCATCAGTTCCAGGTAATATTCCCGGGTATAGCCCCGGTTCATTAGCTTTAAGATCTTGTTACTTCCTGATTGAAAAGGCAGGTGAAAATGTTCACAAATTTTTTCTCCCTCCCTGATGACCCGGATTATTTTCTCGTTGAAATCACGGGGGTGGGAAGTCATATATCTTAAATGAACCAGGCCTGCAAGGCGATCCAGGGTTTGCAAAAGATCGGCAAAGTCTATTTTCCTTTCCAAATCCTTGCCATAGGAATTAACATTTTGCCCCAGAAGGGTAATTTCCCGATAGCCGGTTTTTATAAGTTCTTCTACTTCACGGATGATATTTTGGGGGTGCCGGCTTTTTTCAGGTCCCCGGACAAAGGGTACGATGCAATAGGTACAGTAGTTATTGCACCCATGGCTGATTGGCACCCAGGCCTTAATGCCGTGCATTCTTTTCACCGGGGTGTCCTCCCTGCTCCCCTTTTCTTCGGTATCAACTATTGTGTGGGAGGCAAGGCGTGCTTTCTCCAATAATTTTGGGAAGCGTTTCAAAGCATGGGGACCGGCTACCAAGTCTACAAAGCCAAATCTTTCCCTAATTTTTGGGGCGACATGTTTTTGTTGTGCTACACAGCCCCAAAGAATTATGATCAGATCCGGTTTAGTATTTTTTAATGAGCGCAGTCTGCCCAGCCTGCTAAAAATTTTATCCTCAGCTTTTTGTCTTACTGCACAGGTATTGAGCAATAGAATATCACTTTTTTCTTCTTTGGTTGTCGGCAGGTAGCCCATATTTTCCAAGTACCCGGCAAGTACTTCCGAATCATAAACGTTCATTTGACAACCAAAAGTTTCTATGAAATAAAAACCAGACGGTTTTCCAGTTTTCACGCAAACATACCTCCACGACCTTCCTGTAAAGAACATTTTACTGCAAAAAAACAAAAAGAGCAAAAACTAAACCCTGAAAAGGAACAGTTTTTAATAAATGTTGGCAGGTGATTGCTAACTTTTTGCAAGCGATCTAAGTTTCGGTAGCAATAATTTTTTGTTTTTGTGAAACAATAAAAAGGGGTGAACACCATGCTGTTTATAAGAAAAAATAAAATGTCTACCGGCAAGATGATCATTGGTTTGGGTGCCCTTTTAACAGGAATGGGCAGGCTTGTCGGTGGCCGGGCCGGTGACAGTATAACCGGCTTTGGTTTGGCTTCGATGGTGCTGGGTGCTTTAAATATACTCAGGCCGAGGCTAAGGGGCCGTTAATGTCAGTAACCCTGCCCGGGCCTTAGGCCCGGGTTACCTAAATACTATTGGATGCAGGTGTTTGCCCCGGTATTATTTTGTTTATATTTTTCGGGCTGCAATATAACTTTTAGCCCTGTGTTACAAAGGCTGCCGGTTATTTCCGAATAAAAAAGCGGGATTTGGCTGATCCCGCAATAAAAAAGTAGAATACAATATTTAAAGTAAAATGCATCTGCAACCTGTGCTTTAGGCAGATGTTCCTTTTTTTAACCTTCCTATTTCATATTCAATTTCTTGCAGACTCGTTTCTATATTACTTATTTTTTCGTTTAATTCATGGATTAAGGTACTCAGGTTAAAATAATCCATCGTGCCGACGACTGTTTTACATTTTGTACACTGTACAAACATTACCTTAAACCGCCAGTTTCCAGGTTCAACTACAGCCATTTCAAAGTCTTGGTTTTCACATTTTGGGCATTTTGGTGAATCCGTCAATGTTCCTACCTCCCTGGTTAAGATCTGTTTCGCTTATTTAAAATAATTCGTGACTGAAGACTCTTTTCCTTTTTGGAGGAATGAAAAACTTATGCAGGTTGGTTGTCGTGTGAAATAGCTTAAAAAGCGTTTCGATCAAAATAATAACTGTTTTTGCGGTGCTTAACTGTTAAACTGCTTAACCAGACAAGAGTGATTAAGAAGAATAATTTAAACAAAAAACTGTGGTACAGGGTCCATTGAAAATAGGTCAGAAAGCCTTGTTTTGCAATGAACAGCTCCAGACCGGAAAAAATAGCATCTAAAAAAAGCAGATAAGGAAGCTGCCAGATTTTATCTTGTGGTAAAAAAGAGATGATCACAACGCCCAACCCTGCCAGCAGGACAAAATAGGCTGCAGGGATCCCCTGGATGGGATATAGTGTATTGTTGAAAGAATAGAATTCATTTTTAATAAAAAAATCGTTAAGGAAGTACCCCCCAAGAATACCCCAAAAACCTGCACTCCAATATTTTATTAAAACAGGACGTAAAAATAGGAGAATGAAAAGCCAGACGAATGCTGCAACAGCTACCCAGAACACCTCATCCCCTCCCTTATAAATCTGTTATAGTTTTCCAGAGCGTAACATAGACCACAGCCACCAAAAACCCATTATAGCAGCAAAAATTAAACCAAATTCTGCAAGGGGGAAAGAACGAAAAAGTGTTACCCCCGTAAGCCGTAATGCCAGGCAAAGACCAACAATTATGCCGGCTAAAACAATACTGAAGGATATCCTGTTTACCATACTGTTAAAAGCGTGGAGAATTCGTTCCGTGTTTACAAATTCTATTTTAACTTTTATATTGCCAGTTGCCCCTTTTTCAAGAACGGTGTTCAGGTGTTGGGGTAAAATTTCTATTAAACGCAGATATTTACCAAGGTGTCTGTTAACCCCGGCAATAACTTTCCCAGGGGAAAACTTTTGACGCAAAAGTTCTTTACTAAAAGGGGCTATCATTTCGGCAATGCTAAAATTTGGCTCCAGATCAGACAGTAGTCCTTCTAAGGTAACAAGGGTTTTTGCTAAAATGGTAAATTCCGGAAAAAGGATAATCCGCTGTTTAAAGGATATTTCCATAAATTCATACATAACCCGGCCAAAGTATAGGTTTTGTAAGGGTGTATCATAATATTTTTCCTGTAGACGCCTCAGTTCCAGCTTAAGAAACTTTTTATCTGTATCTTCAGGTATTGCGGCAATATTTGGTAAAGCATACATTACCCGGTCCATGTCATGGTTGATAATTCCCAGCAGCAGTTCGCCAAAGGCCAGCCGTTCTTCATCATGCAAAAAACCGGTAATACCAAAGTCCAGGAAGTAAAGTTCCCCGTTACCAAGGATGCCAATATTTCCCGGATGGGGATCACCATGGAAAAAACCATCGATTAAAATTTGTTTCAGAAAAGCTTTACTTAAATTTTCTGCAAGTTTGCGTGTAGAAAGCCTTTCTTTTTCCATATTTTTTAGGTTATTAAGCGTTATTCCAGCCATATATTCCATACTGAGAACCTTGGGCGTGGAATATTTCCAATATATTTTGGGGATATAAACACTTTCCTCTGAACTAAAGTTGTTTCTAAGGCGTGCGGCGTTGCGCCCCTCTTGGCAATAGTCTAATTCTGCGCGGATAGTATTCCTAAATTCCCGTACTATAGCGGTGAAATGATACAGCTTGCCGGCAAAAGTGTATTTATCCAACAGGGAAGCTATTTCCACTAAAATTGCCAGGTCAACTTCAATTATCTTTTCAATGCCCGGTCTTTGAACTTTTACTGCAATTTCTTTCTTCCCGGGCAGGGTAGCTTTATGTACCTGCCCAATGGAAGCTGCAGCCAAAGGGGTTTCTTCAAAACTGTTAAAAAGATTTTGCAAGGGGCTTTTTAGCTCCGCTTCAATTATTTCCTTGACCTGAGCAAAGGGGAAGGACGGAACCTGACTTTGAAGAAGGCGCAGCTCCTGGATATAGTCAGGGGGGAGCAGATCGGCCCGGGTACTTAAAAGTTGTCCAAATTTAATAAAGGTGGGACCCAGTTTTTCCAGTGCAAGGCGTAGCCTTACTGCCGGGGAGAGTTCCTTGAAATGTTGATCTTCCTGTTGTTTTAAAAATAAAGGCAGGTGCTGGGTAAGTTCTTTGATACCTGTACGTTGAATTAACTGACCAAAGCCGTAGTTGATCAGTGTTTGTAAAATATCCCGGAATCTTTTAAAATATGCTTTTCTGTGCAAACCATATCACCTGCCACCTGCAAGCCTTCAAGGCAAAAAATAAAATAAAAGCCCGTGACTGTTCACGGGCCGCTGGTTAAAACAGCTAGGGTGTTTTCCCGCAGTTTTTTTGCAATATCTCTTCCAGGGTTCTGATTCTGTTTTCAAGTTCTAAAAAATCAGTTTTACTGACAAAGTCTGTTTTTTTAAGAAGGCCCGCTATCTTATTGCTAATATTTTCTTTAAAAGCTGCCTTTTCCCGGGTCCCCCTTTCTGACAAAGAACGGATAAATTTTTTACTATTTATTCCACCTGCTTTTCCCTTGGCAGTAATTGTATGGAAAATGTTTTCAACTTTTTCGTATGTCAGGGATAGCGCACCCCAGCCAAGGGAAACGACCAGATCAAGCATTAGTGTCACCCCCTTCGTGTTAAAATTAGCCTTTTGTTAGTGGCAGCCTTCCTAAAACTTACCATGCCGTTGGGGCTTGTCTGTAAAAAGCAGTATCAGCAAAGGACCAGGTTATCACGGTGAATTACTTCTTCCCGGCCTGAATAACCTAAGATGTTTTTAATTTCAAAGGACTGATACCCGGTAATTTTATTCAAATCCCGGCTGCTGTAATTAGTTAGCCCCCGGGCAATTTCGCGACCGCTGGGGCCGCAAATGCTGACCACATCATTTTTGGAAAAATCGCCTTCAATCCTTGTTATGCCAATAGGCAACAGGCTTTTTCCTTCTTTGATTAAAGCTGCTTCTGCACCCGGGTCGACATGAAGGGCACCTTTCATCTTTTGTGCAAAAGCAATCCAACGTTTTCTGCTGCGCAGGTAGCTTTTTTGGGAATCAAAAAAGGTGCCAACTTTTTCCCCTTCCAGGATGCGTCGGATAATATTATCCTGTAGGCCATGGGCAATGACCATATCAATGCCGGAAGCCATCACAATTTCGGCAGCTTCTATTTTAGTAATCATGCCCCCCCGGGCCAGCACCTCTGCCGTTTTACCGGCAGCATTTTTAATTTCAGGGGTTATTTCATCCACAAAAGGAATAATGGTGGCTGCATCGTCCAGGTGGGGGTTAACAGTGTAAAGACCTTCTGTATTGGTAAGGATAATCAGCAGATCGGCGTCAATTAGTGTGGCTACCAGGGCGGACAGCTTATCATTGTCACCAAATTCAATTTCTTCGGTGGAAGTGGTATCGTTTTCGTTGACGATTGGGATCGCCCCAAATTTTAAAAGATGGGACAGTGTGTTGCAGGAATTTATATAGCGTGTCCGTTCTTCCAAATCTTCTCTTGTAAGCAATACCTGTGCTACAATATGGCCGTATTCCGAAAAAATTTTTTCATAAAATTGTATTAATAAACTTTGGCCTATGGCAGCAACGGCCTGTCTTTCAGGGATAGACAGGGATTTCCCATGCAGGCCTAGACGGCCTATTCCCCCCCCTACGGCTCCGGAAGAAACAAGGATTACATCCTTGCCCTGGTTTTTGAGGTCGGCCATCTCCCTGACCAATTTTTCAATAGTTCTCAGGTTTAGTTTTCCAGTTTCGTATGTTAAAAGGCGGGTGCCTACTTTGATTACAATTTTGTTAATTGATTTTTCATCCAGGGATCTTCTGTCTTTCAAGGAGTTCCCCTCCGGTTATAATAGTGTGTTTTTTAAAAATTAATCAGGGTTAGACAAGGCTCTTTCCCTTTGGGCGGCATCTTTTACCGCCTTGATGAAGGAAGCCTTTAATGCGCCTTCTTCCAGTGCCAGTAGACCGGCGCTGGTGGTGCCTCCCGGTGAGGTGACTTTGTTTTTTAAAACGGCAGGATGTTCCCCTGTTTTCAAAACCATTTTTGCGGCGCCCAAAACAGTTTGTGCTGCTAAAAGCTGGGCCACGTCCCTGTTTAAACCCATTTCCACGCCTCCGTCGGCCAAGGCTTCAATCACCAAAAAAACATAGGCCGGACCGCTGCCGCTAAGCCCGGTTACAGCGCTGAAATGTTTTTCCTCTAAAGCGACAACCTGGCCTAAGGCTCTCATCAAGGTGGTAATTTCATGTATTTCTGCATCGGAGACGTCTGCACTTTTGCACATGACGCACATCCCTTCCCCTACCAGGCAGGGGGTGTTGGGCATGATCCGGATTATTTTTACAGGTTGCCCCAGCCGTTCCTGGAAAAAGTTAATTGGTAACCCGGCCGCGAGGGAAATAAGCAGATGGCTGGGTCGGAGGACAGTTTTTATTTGTAATAGCAGTTTTTGCATATCCTGGGGTTTAACCGCAAAAAAAATCTTCTTAGCCTGCGAACAAAGCGACAGGGGGTTGGCAGCAACTTTAACCCCTAAGTTTTCTTCTAAATTTCTAGTTTTTTTAGTATCAAGATCAAAAACAATAACCTTGTCTTTATCTACCAGCTTTTTGCCGGTAATACCCTGTAGCAAAGCACTGCCCATGGTTCCACAACCGATTAATCCAAACATTTTTCCCCTCCCGGGATGTTCAAAATGCTGCTTAAGACACGAACATTTAACTAACGTTTGCGCTTATATTTTATTATAAAGGCTGCGGTATTGCAAGACACAACGGTGATGAACTCAAACACTAAAACAGCTTTTCCGGTTGGAAGGGAAGGCTTTTAAACCGGCTCCCTGCTATAATAAGTATGTTGCTGGCGAGTTTGATTGTGGTTTAAGGCAGGTGCAGGTGCAGGCTGTAAAGCCTGTATATGTTTAGCAGTGCCGGTCGCCAAAAAAGAATCAATTTTACTAGCTGCTAAGACATTGGCTATCAGTAGGAACCAATCTTTAAAATGCAGTGGTAATGTAGAAAATAAGGGTCTCATAAAGGGCAGGTACATTGTCGCTGCCAGCATGGAAATGGAAAGGGCAGCCGCGGGCAAAACCAACGGGTTTCCCCTGGTTTCCGGGGTTT
>JAAYRR010000087.1 GCA_012518675.1 Bacillota bacterium | reverse complement strand
GCATTCTAGGCGAGGTTACGCCTGAAAAAATTGCTATTTTGCAGGAGGCCGATGCTATTATTTACACTGAAATTAAAAAAGCCGGCCTGTACCGTAAGATCTGGCAGGTTTTTGCTGTCCTGCCCGGCATTCTCAGCGTAGGCGTGAAGGAGGGACACCGCATTTATGCGCATACCGTGGCCATGCGTGCGGTGACCAGTGAAGATGGGGTAACAGCCGACTGGTACCCTTTTCCCCTTGACGTTCTGCGGACCATTTCGGACAGAATTGTACAGGAAATTCCTCAGGTAAACCGTTTTGTTTACGATCTGACCCCAAAGCCCCCGGCAACGATTGAGTGGGAATAGGCGCTAAAAAGTTCTTGAACCCATTGCAACCGGGGGTGCAGGGGCTTATATCCTGCCCGCTGCCTTAGCTGCTTTTTAAAATTGTTCCGTTGTGTGTTTAGCTTCTTTTTTCTTCAACGCGGTTGACAATTTATAAAGATCTTGGTAATCAGGGGGCCCTGACCCGTAGCCGGCGCAGTGTTTAAATATGTAATAATTTAGCATTGAATGCCAGGCTTGTTGTTGATCCCGCAGGGAAAACAAGAAACAAACCCCCAGGTACGTCCCCCGGTTGCATTTCAGGCAGGGGGTGTTAAAATATAAACAAGTTCAATGTTAAACAGAGGTCTCAATAATGCCAACATATGAATTTTTGTGTAAAAAATGTGGAAAAGAATTCACCGTGCGGACTTCTATTTCCCGGCGAAAAGAAGTTAAATGTACGCATTGTTCGTCCACCGATCTGCAACAAAAATTTAGGGGGACATTTTTTTTTGCAGGGAGCAAGGGCGGCTGTCAAACCCCGGCCCGCGGAGGTTTTAAATGAAGGGAATAATAAAGGGGCAGTTTGCTTCTTAGTATAAAGGAAATAAAACCGTGCCTGTTGTCTGTGCCCGTTGTCTAATGAACGCTTTGTTTTGTAGTTGTCCAAATGAAAAACAGGGCTCCTTGCCCTCTTAAAATAAATACAGTCCTGTACTATTTAAAGCTGGATTTATGGTTTTATTATGGTAAGATGAAAAAGGATTGGGGCGTTTTTTGGCGTTTTAGGGCTTTCATTGTTTTTTCACTGTCAGGGGGATGCAAAAATATGGCGATTGTCAGTGTGGTGATGGGCAGCGATTCTGATCTGCCCGTCATGTCTTTATGTTTAAATGCCCTGGAAAAATTTCAAATACCGTTTGAGGTGCAAATTTCTTCGGCGCACCGGGTGCCGGAGGAGACAGCAGAATTTGCCCGTCGTGCTGCCGGGAGGGGTATTGAAGTGATTGTTGCCGGCGCAGGGGGGGCCGCACATCTAGCCGGGGTTATCGCTGCTTTGACACCGCTGCCTGTGATTGCTGTTCCGATCAGCAGTTCCCCCCTGGGGGGCATTGACGCCCTTTATGCCATGGTGCAGATGCCCCGGGGTATTCCCGTGGCTACAGTGGCCGTTGACGGGGCCTATAACGCCGGGCTTTTGGCTGCGCAGATCTGTGCTGTCAAGGAACCGGCACTGCGCATTAAAATAGCCGACTATAAAAATGAATTGGCCCGGGGAGTCAGAGAAAAGAACGAAAAATTACAGAAAAGCGGTTACCGGCAGTACCTGCAGTACTTGCAGAAAAACCGGCCCTGACCATTTGATCGTTGCGGGCTTTTGCTTTTATACCATTGTTGCAAGAGTGCTAAAAGGCCAGCAGATATTCTTGTTTCCCAACACCAATTTTTGTTAATAATAAGCTGTGGAAGGATGTATTTTATGTTTGCTTCTTGGCATAATTCTAGGGGGAAGCAGGGAAATAACCAGAAAAGTATTTATGGTATTGATAAAATGGAAGAAGCCTGTGGGGTATTTGGTGTTTATGCCCCCGGCCAGGATTTGTTCCGGGTAACAAACTTTGCCTTGTATGCCCTGCAGCATCGCGGTCAGGAAAGTGCAGGCATCGCTTTGAGCGACGGCCAAAACATTCATCTTAAAAAAGGCCAGGGTTTGGTAGCCGAAGTTTTCCCCCGTCTACAAGGGGGGCCCAAGGGTGTTGACGCGAACGGTGCTTTGGGGCATGTTTATTATTCTGCCCGGGGAAAGGCCCGCCCGGAAAATGCACAGCCTTTACTTGTCCGTTACCGGCAGGGAAACTTGGCTGTAGCCTATAACGGAAATGTGATTAACGCCGGCGAGCTGAGGGAAAAGCTTGAAAAGGAAGGTTCCATTTTTCAAACCATGACCGACAGCGAGCTGCTTGCCCATCTGATTGCCCGCTCCGGCCACAGCAAACTGGAATCTGCCCTGCAAAGTGTTCTGCCTGCCCTTCACGGGGCCTACTCTTTTCTTTTTCTGGCCGAGGACAGGCTGATTGGGTTGCGTGATCCGTATGCTATGCGTCCTTTATCCTTGGGCCGGTGGCGGGGTCATTATGTTTTGGCCTCGGAAACCTGTGCTTTTGATACAATTGGTGCGGAAATAATCAGGGACGTTCGTCCCGGGGAGATGGTAGTGATCAGCAAGGAGGGTCTACAGAGCATTCAGGTTTTACCCTCTTCACGCACAGCTTTATGTGTCTTTGAATTTATTTATTTTGCCCGGCCTGACAGCGATATACACGGTAAAAACGTTCATCTGGTACGCAAAAGGCTGGGCCGCCTGCTGGCCAGGGAACATCCGGTGCAGGCTGATTTGGTTACCGGGGTGCCCGACTCCAGCCTGGCGGCCGCGACCGGTTTTGCCGAAGAACTGGGTCTTCCGTATGAAATGGGGCTGATCAAAAATCGTTATATCGGGCGCACTTTTATTCAGCCGGACCAGGAAATTCGCGATATCGGTGTCCAGTTAAAACTTAACCCCATACAGCAGGTGGTTCAGGGTAAAAAAGTGGTTGTCGTGGATGATTCCATTGTCAGGGGCACAACCAGTAAAAAGTTGGTAAATATGTTTGTGCAGGCTGGGGCAAAGGAGGTACACCTGCGGATCGGTTCACCTCCTATTATTTGCCCCTGTTGCTATGGCATCGATACCCCGGAGCGCAGCGAACTGATTGGTGCCCAACGGCAAGTAGAAGAAATTCGCCAAAAAATCGGGGCCACTTCACTGCAGTACCTGAGCCGCCTGGGTATGCTAAAGGCGGTAGGTCTGCCGCCGGACAGCCTTTGTATGGCCTGTTTTTCCGGTGAATATCCTCTTTAAAGGAGCTGTCAGTGGTTTATGGAAAGTTTTGATTACAAAAAAGCCGGGGTGGATCTGGAAGCCGGGGAAAAGGTTGTGGACGAAATTAAAAAAATGGTTCGTTCCACTTTTCGCCCCGAGGTCTTAACAGATTTGGGCGGTTTTGCCGGTCTTTTCCAACCCAAATTCAGTTCTTACCGCCAGCCTGTTTTTGCCGCGGCCACCGACGGTGTCGGGACCAAATTAAAAATAGCCTTTATGTCGGGTAAACATGATACAGTCGGGATTGATGCTGTGGCCATGTGTGTTAATGACTTAGTTGTCCAGGGTGCCGAGCCTCTCCTTTTCCTTGACTATTTAGCGGTGGGCAAGATTGATGTTTCACAGGTTAAGGAAATTGTCGGTGGTGTTGTGGAAGGGTGCCGCCAGGCAAACTGCACGCTGTTGGGAGGTGAAACAGCAGAGATGCCCGGTTTTTATGCCCCGGGAGAATATGATCTGGCCGGTTTTGCACTGGGCATTGTGGACCGGGAAAAGATAATTACGGGCGAAAGCATTGTGCCCGGGGACAGGCTCGTAGGCTTGGCTTCCAGCGGGCTGCACAGTAACGGTTTTTCCCTGGTGAGAAAGATCTTTTTCGAACATGCAGGTCTGGCCCCGGATTTTTTTATGCCACAGCTGGGGCGCACTTTGGGGGAGGAACTGTTAAAACCGACAGTAATTTACGTTCCCTTAGTGTTGTCTCTTTTAAAGGATTTTACTGTCAAGGGGATTGCACATATTACCGGTGGGGGCCTCAAGCTAAACCTGCCCCGTATTCTGCCGGCGGGGGTAAAAGCGGTCATTGAAAAGGATCGCTGGACAGTGCCCCCTGTATTTCCGCTTGTCCAGGAATATGGGAACGTACCGGAGGGGGAAATGTACCGTACCTTTAATATGGGGATCGGTATGGTGCTTGTTGTTTCCTCGCAGTCTTCAGGGGATGTTCTGGCCTGGATTGCAGAAAATGGCGGGAAGGCCTGGGAAATTGGTGTTATACAGGAAAACGACGCGCAAGAGGCTGGTGTAGAAATCAGAAACTGATTTTTTTTAAGGAGGTGCTCCGGATGCGATTGGCAGTGCTGGCCTCAGGTTTTGGCAGTAATTTGCAGGCTATTATTGACGCTGTGGAAGGCGGGAAAATTACAGGACGGGTAGAGGTTGTAATCAGCGATCAAAAGGATGCCTATGCCCTGGAAAGGGCCAGGCGTCACGGTATTGGGGCCGTCTATATTAACCCGCGCCATTTTTCCGGACGGGAAGCTTTTGACCGGGAGGTTTTGACCCTGCTGCAGGGAAAAAATATTGACCTTGTTGTTTTGGCGGGGTATATGCGTTTGCTGTCGCCTGTTTTGGTAGGCGGTTTCAAGGGTAAGATAATGAATATCCACCCTTCGCTGCTGCCTTCTTTCCCGGGGTTGGAGGGTGTACAGCAGGCTTTGGATTATGGTGTAAAAGTCAGTGGCTGTACTGTTCATTTTGTTGACGAAGGCCTGGATACCGGCCCGGTTATCCTACAGGAGGCTGTACCTGTTTATGGGCAGGACACGGCAGCTTCTTTGCAGGAGCGCATTCATGAGGTTGAACACCGTCTTTACCCGCGTGCCATCCAACTTTTTATTGAAGGAAAATTAGAAATAGAAGGGAGAAGATGTTTTCAAAATGAAACCTAAAAAAGCCCTGATCAGTGTTTCTGATAAAACAGGAGTTGTTATTTTTGCACAGGAACTGCAAGCAATGGGCTGGGAAATTGTTTCCACAGGGGGAACAGCTAAAACCTTGCAGGATGCCGGACTGGAAGTCAAGGACGTAAGCGAACTGACCGGGTTTCCGGAAATTTTGGAAGGACGTTTAAAAACCTTGCATCCCCTTGTTCATGGGGGCATTCTGGGGCGCCGGGACTCTACTTTGCATATGCAGCAACTACAGGAACACGGTATTGAAACCATTGACTTGGTTGCGGTCAATCTTTATCCTTTTCCAGAGGTTATCGCCAAGGAGGGCGTTACCTTGGAGGAGGCTATTGAAAATATAGATATTGGCGGTCCGACGATGGTCCGGGCAGCAGCCAAGAATTACCAGGACGTTATTGTCGTGGTGGAACCGGGGGACTATAGCACGGTAGTTGAGGAGTTGCGCCGGGATGGTGATCTGTCCCTGTCTTCCCGTTATAATCTGGCTGTAGGGGCCTATACGCATACAGCCTATTATGACAGTATCATCAGCAATTACCTGCGGGAACAAAGTGCTAAAAAAGAGCGTTTTCCTGCCATTTTGACGATGCCTTTTACCAAGGTTCAGGATTTGCGTTATGGGGAAAACCCACAGCAAAAGGCCTCTTTTTACCGGGAGCCGCTGCCCAGCAAAACATCTTTGGCTGCCGGCAAACAGCTTCAGGGGAAAGAACTTTCTTTTAATAATATCAATGATCTCAATGCCACCTGGGAAATAGTGCAGGAATTTGAAGAGCCGGCTGCTGTTGCCGTCAAACATACCAACCCTTGCGGGGTCGGTGCGGCGGACACCCTTTTAGAGGCATACCGCAAAGCCTATGCTGCTGATCCGGTTTCTATTTTTGGCGGCATAGTAGCTTTGAACAGGGAAGTAGATGAAGCGACTGCCTTGGAAATGTCCAAAATATTTCTGGAAGTGATTGCTGCCCCGGCTTTTTCCCCAGCAGCCCTGCGGGTTTTGGGCCGCAAAAAGGATGTGCGGCTGCTGGAAATTGCCTTGGCTACCGCCCAAAAAGTAAATGAACCTGACTTCAAAAAGGTGGGTGGCGGGCTTCTTTTACAGGACGGTCTGCAGGAAGTCTATCAGGTACAGGCATGGCGCAATGTGACTACCAGAAAGCCGACGGAACAGGAAATGAAAGATCTTCTTTTTGCCCTGAAAGTGGTCAAACATGTGAAATCCAATGCGATCGTCATTGCCAAAAGGCAGCAGACTCTGGGGATTGGTGCCGGGCAGATGAGCCGTGTCGGTGCGGTTAAAATTGCCGCCGCCCAGGCAGGTGAAGAAATTAAAGGGAGTGTGCTGGCTTCTGACGCTTTTTTCCCCTTTAAGGACGGTGTAGAAATTGCCGTTAAGGAAGGCGTGACGACAATTATCCAGCCGGGGGGCTCCAACCGTGATGAAGAAGTGATCGAAACCTGCGAACAATATCATGTAGCTATGCTTTTTACCGGGAAACGTTATTTTAAGCATTAGAATTACAAAGGAAATATTTGTTTCAGGGGGGTATTATAATTGCGTGTGCTGGTTGTTGGGGGTGGAGGCCGGGAACATGCTCTAGTATGGAAATTGACACAAAGCCCGGAAGTAAAGAAAATTTTTTGTATTCCGGGTAACGCCGGTATAGCAGCCCTTGCAGAATGTGTGCCCATAAATGTTGATGATTTGGCAGGGATCCTGCATTTTGCCCGGGAAAATAAAATCTGTCTCACTGTTGTAGGGCCGGAAGCCCCTTTAGCTGCCGGGATTGTAGATTTGTTTCAAGAAAACAGCCTGCTTATTTTTGGCCCCGATCGCCGGGGTGCACTTCTGGAAGGAAGCAAAATCTGGGCAAAAAATTTTATGGCCAAATATAAAATTCCTACCGCTGCTTTTGCAGTTTTTCACAGTTTGCAGGCAGCTGATGATTATCTGAAAAAAGCAAGCTATCCCTTGGTTGTGAAAGCTGACGGCTTGGCTGCGGGCAAGGGTGTCTTGATCGCGCCGGACTATGAGGAAGCGGCCCTGTTTCTGCACGCTGTTATGGAGGCCAAAATTTTTGGCAGTGCCGGTGACAGCATCGTCATTGAAGAGTTTTTGCAGGGTGAAGAGGTTTCTGTTTTTGCCGTTACAGACGGCGATACTTATTTTACACTGCCTTCTGTGCAAGATCATAAGGCTGTTTATGAGGGGGATCGCGGTCCCAATACGGGGGGTATGGGGGCTTATTCCCCTGCGCCGGTGCTTACGCCGCAGATGTTGCGGGAGGTACATAAAATAATCTTTGAACCAGTATTCAAGGGTCTGCGGGCAGAAGGCATTACCTACCGCGGGGTTCTCTATGGCGGGCTTATCGTGTCCCCGGAGGGCGAACTGAAGGTTTTGGAATTTAACGTGCGGTTTGGCGATCCTGAGGCCCAGGTGCTCTTTCCCGGCTTGCGGACCGATCTTTTCCCGCTTCTTTATGAAACTGCACGGGGAAATCTGCGTTCACTCTGGCCGCCGGAATGGGAGGCCGGTGCTACAGTCTGTGTAGTCTTGGCCTCAGAGGGTTATCCCGGGGCTTATGAAACAGGGAAAGAAATCCGTGGGCTGGAAAAAGCATCCGCTATGCAGAAAGCTGTGGTTTTTCATTCCGGAACATCTTTTCAAAATCAGCAGGTTGTAACTGCCGGGGGGAGGGTCTTGGGCATCACGGCTTGGGACGCCGATCTGGAATCGGCTTTAAAACAAGCATATCAACTGGCGGCGGGGATCGATTTTGAAGGTAAATATTACCGTCGGGATATTGCCCACCGTGCTTTGGTCCGTAAATAATGGAAAAAAAGGCTGCTGCCGAACGCCTGCAGGAATTGAGGGCGCAAATAGCACAACATAATTACCGCTACCATGTTCTGGATGCTCCCCAGATCAGCGATGCTGCATTTGATGCCTTGATGCAGGAACTTTTACAACTGGAAAGTCTTTACCCGGAGCTGGTGACCCTTGATTCGCCTTCCAGGCGGGTTGGGGGTACGCCGTCGTCTGCTTTTCAGCAGGTCAGGCATTTTCTGCCAATGCTTAGCCTGGAAAATGTTTTTTCAGAAAAAGATCTGCGGGACTTCTACCTGCGTTTACAAAAAAACATTGCTGCCGGGCAAATTTCTTGGGTGGGGGAACCCAAAATTGATGGCCTGGCGGTTTCTTTGTATTATGAAGAAGGTATTTTCCAAAGGGGTGCAACCAGGGGTAACGGTTATTACGGCGAGGACATAACACATAACCTGTTGACGATCCGCAGCCTGCCTTTGCGGCTTAAGGATGCGATCACCGCGGAAATCCGGGGGGAAGTTTTCATCTCCAGGGAGGGTTTTTTAAAACTGAATGAATGCAGGGAAGCACAGGAGTTGCCACCGTTTGCCAACCCGCGCAATGCAGCAGCCGGCTCCTTGAGACAACTGGATCCAACAGTAACGGCTGAAAGGCCGCTCGATCTTTTTGTTTTTTCCTTAAACGGTATCCGGGGAATAAAATTTCCGGCTACCCATTGGGAAACGCTGCAATATTTAGGTGCACTCCAATTCAGGGTTAACCCGCATGTAACTTTGCTCAACGGCTTTGAGGAAGCCCTGGACTTTTGCCGCCGCATGAATGGTTTAAGGAAGGAACTCCCTTATGAAATAGACGGGGCTGTGCTGAAGATCAACAGTCTTGACGAACAGGAACAGTTGGGGTCTACCAGCCGGGCGCCGCGGTGGGCGGTTGCTTTTAAGTTTTCTGCGGAGGAAGCGGTTACCCGGGTGGAGGATATTGATGTAAATGTGGGCCGCACCGGGGCGGTAACGCCGGTCGCCAAACTGGCGCCGGTTCTCCTGGCGGGTTCTGTAGTAAAAAGGGCCAGTTTGCACAACGAGGATATTTTAAAGCAAAAAGAAATCATGATTGGGGACGAAGTGCTTGTGCACAAGGCCGGGGATGTCATCCCTGAAATTATAGAGGTTTTAAAGGAAAAAAGAACCGGGCGGGAAAAACCTTTTTTGATGCCTGTTTCCTGCCCCTCCTGCCAAAGGGATCTCAAGCGCCTTCCGGGCGAGGTGGCCCTGCGCTGCCTAAACCCGGCCTGTCCTGCCCAATTAATAGAACGCCTTGTTCATTTTGCCTCCCGGAACGGCATGGAAATCATGGGGCTGGGAGAGGCCCTGGCCGAACAACTATACACTGCCGGTTTAGTGGAGGATGTGGGCGATTTATATTCCCTGCATAAGGAAGACCTCTGCAAATTGGAGCGGATGGGAAAGAAGTCTGCAGAAAATTTACTGGAAAACCTGCAAAAAAGCAAAGGAAACCCCCTGCATAAATTGATTGCCGCCTTGGGTATCCGTTTTGTGGGCGACCGTGCGGCACGCCTTTTGGCTGCTCATTTTCAGACGCTGCCGCGGCTTGTTGCTGCCACCAAGGAGGAACTGCTCAGCGTAACAGAAGTCGGTCCTAAAATAGCAGCCTCCCTGCAAGAATTTTTTGGGCAGGAAGAAACACAGCGGGTCCTGGAAAAATTGGCCCGGGCCGGGGTTAATTTTGCAGCACTGCCTGGAGGCGCAGCCGGGGAAGTTGAAAAAGGGTTGCCCTTACAGGGTGTTACTTTTGTCTTTACAGGTACGCTGGCCCAATACACACGCCGTGAGGCCAAGGAAATAATTGAAGCAAAGGGGGGGAAAGTTGCCGGCAGTGTAAGCAAAAGTACTGATTATGTCGTAGCCGGCGAAAACCCGGGTTCAAAACTGCAAAAAGCCCGGGAGCTGGGAGTTAAAATAATTACGGAAAGTGACTGGGAACATTTGGCGGCCTTGTCTTAAACCCCTTTGGTTTAAACAACAACTTAAACAACAACGGCAATCAGGCCGAGCCATGCCGGCCGGGCGGCTGGCATGGTCAAAGCATAAAGTGCGGGGCAGGGTATTTTTATCCCATGGTTTTGTGTCGCGGGTGTTCTTGCACTAATTTTATGGCTTTGGTGACGGCGCCAATAACATCAACATATTTTTGAATTTCTAGAAAATCAGCCCGTGTATAAGAGGCCCCCTTAGCTGAAACAACATAGCGCGGGGGCAGTTTGTTTAACGCTAAGGCCGCAATATCCAACCGGCACTGTTCACATGTACAAACTTTTCTCCCGGGTGCCAGGTCGTCAATGGTTCTAAAAACAATTTCCTCCATTAAGTTTTGTAAAATAGGCATCTCAGTTACCTCCTTGTTGTCATATTATAGCAAGGTAAGGGGATTAAATAACCTTTTTAATGAGTGCAGTTTCATCACAATTGGGAAACTTGGGGCAATTTACGCATTCCATCCATACCTTTTGTGGTAAGCTTTCTTTGTCAATGCGCATAAAACCACATTTTTCAAAAAACCCGGGTTGGTAAGTGAGGGCAAAAACCTTAGCAATTTTCAGCCTTCTACCCTCCCGGCACAATCTGTGGACCAGGGCCGAACCCAATCCGTTTTTTATATAGCGGGGCTCCACGGCCAGGGAACAAATTTCTGCCAGATCATTCCAAAGAATATGCAGCCCCCCTACACCGATAATAACCCCTTCTTTTTCAACAACAGAATAATCCCTGATTTTTTGATAAAGTGACGGTATACTCCGGTAAAGCATCTTTCCTTTTGCGGCGTATAAATTAATTAATGCGGCCATGTTGTCTACATCTGATATTTTGGCTTTGCGCAGGATCATCAACAAAAATAAACCACCTTTCTTAGCTTAAATAATATTTTATCTTAATTTCAAGCTGTTGAATAGCCTTTCCTTTTTTTTAATCAGGCAATTTTTTTAATGAAAGCTCTTATGTTATAATAGTTGCAGAAGACTGTTTTTCCCAAAAAAACATAAAAGGACTAACTTAAATGGACAGTTTAGAGGAATACAGGCAGAAAAGAAATTTTAACCAAACGCCGGAACCGGCTGCCTCCGGGGACGCACTGCCGGCATTTCCCCCCGGGGTAGAGGGGCGTTTTGTTGTGCAGGAACATCATGCACGCCGGCTGCACTGGGATTTTCGCCTGGAGGCTGAAGGTGTTTTAAAAAGCTGGGTGCTGCCCAAAGGTCTTCCCCGGGAAAAGGGTGAACGCCGCTTAGCGATTGAAGTTGAAGATCACCCTTTGGACTACCTGGATTTTGAAGGTGAAATTCCTGAAGGTAATTATGGGGCCGGGCAGGTTTTGCTCCAGGAAAAGGGTTTTTATGTCCTGCTAAAAAAAGAGCCGCAAAAAATTAAATTTGCTCTCCAGGGAGAAAACCTGCAGGGCGCTTATCTGCTTATTAAAACGGGCCAGGCAGAAAACCACTGGTTAATGATTAAATACCTTTGATTTAATAGTTTAATAAAAGATATAATTTTTAACAGGAGGCGGGTAATTTGGGTCAGACAAGCTTAAAGATTGGTAGCTCTCTGTTGGAAATTGTACAGGGGGATATTACCAAACAGGATACAGAGGCTGTTGTTAACGCTGCAAATAAACGTTTAGCTCCCGGCGGGGGCGTGGCCGGGGCTATACACCGGGCTGCCGGCCCGGAATTGTGGGCAGAGTGTCAAAATTTAGGGGGTTGTGAAACCGGGGAGGCCAAAATAACCGGCGGCTACAACCTTCCGGCCCGCTATGTTGTTCATACGGTGGGGCCTGTTTTTAATAACACGCTGCAGAATGCCAAAGATTTAGAAAGCTGTTACCTGAACAGCCTCCGCCTTGCTGCAGAAAATAATGTCCAAAGCATTGCTTTTCCAGCGATCAGTACCGGGATATTTGGCTATCCCCTGGCAGAAGCAGCCGAAATTTCACTGCGGACGGTCGTTAAATTTTTGCAGGAAAACACTAAGCCGGAACGGGTTCGTTTTGTGCTTTTTGGTGCAGACGATTTGCAGGTTTACCGGGATAGTTTGCAAAAAATTGCAGGGGAACTGAAATAAGCGGGGGGAATTTAATAGCAGGATTAGGTTGCAGGGTTAAGGTTGGTTTTTTTAAACAGGTATGCCCGGAATGCAAAAACAAACTTAAGGTGGAAATAAAAAGATGTCTGGTTTTCTGAAGGTTCCGCTTTCACCATACTTGGAATTAATAGGAGTAAGGGTAGATCATCTAAAATATCCCTGTGCCGGGCTGACTCTTTCCTGGGCAGAAAACCTGGTTAATCCGATGGGGACACTGCATGGCGGGATTATCGCTACGTTGATCGATGCTGCCCCAGGCTGTGTACTTTTAAACGAAGAGGATATAACCGGGATAGCAACGGTGGAAATAAAGGTAAATTATTTTAAGGCGATTACTGCAGGGGTGATTACCGCCCGGGGAGAAATATTGTACCGGAAAAGTGCTACCGCTTTTGGCCAGACCCGCATCTACCAGGGAAAAGATTTGGTAGCCATTGGCAGTGTAACCTATAAATTGGCAGGGAAACATAAAATTAGTAAAAAAATAAAAACAGTCGTAATCAAAAATTAAAGCAATAATAAAAAAGTAATAATCAAAAATTTAAGGTGTTACCTGGCCTGGAGCGGGATATGGATGGCGGGCAACCGCCTTAGGAAGGGGAACCGGTATGCAATTTAAGCTTACCTTTTATGATCAGTTATTTATTGGGTTGCTCCTGCTTTTGAGCCTTACCGGTTTTGCCTATAATTATTCCTTTGATGTTTCACCGGAGCAAAAATATATTACGGTGCAAGTTGATCAGGAATTTGTCATGGAACTGTCTTTCAACGATGAAACGGAAAAAACAGTTACTTTTCCTTTTGGTGAAAACAAGGAACATGTTGCCGTCTTAGAAATCAGCGGGGGGCGGGTACGCCTGCTGCCCATTAAAAAAGAATTATGCCCCCGGGGTATTTGTGCGCATACAGGATGGATCAGCCGCAATTTCCAGAGCATTGTCTGTATACCCAACCGGATTGTAGTCTCTTTCAGCGATAAAAGGCTGGAGGGGGTGGACGGTGTCACCTATTAACTGCCCTGTTTAATTGCAATGCCGCAGCTTTTAAAAACCTGTCCGCGCTTTTTCCCCGGTAATTGTTGCAGGGGTCCTTTGAAAAATACTTTACACAGGCACCTTGTTGGATAATATATTATTATTTGGGGGATATTTACATTTAGGAATTATCTATAAGGTTGTTTTGAAGTAAACAAGATCCTTGGCGGGATCTGATTTGTTTTTTTAAAAAGGAAGTTAATTCTTGAAAAATAATTTATACTCATATATAATTAGCCTTGATCTGTAGATACTGCTTTAAAGGGTGAACAAGAATGAAACTTTATATTCCGGACCTGCAAAAAAATGAAGGGAAGTTTTATTCGTACCAGGACACAGTCAGTTTGGAAACAGGTACAGGTGACAGGCCTTTATTAAAAGTTAACCTGCGGGCCGCCGCTATTCATACGCGGGTAGTGATTAAGGGGCAATGGAAGGCAGATCTGCAGGGCGAATGCAGCCGTTGTTTGCAGAAATTTAGCTACAGCTTGCAAGAAGATTTTTATGAAGAATTTGATCATTTGTCAAACCAGGCAACAGCAGCAAAAGGGGCAGCCGGCCAGCCGGATTTGGAAACAGGGGAAAGGTTTGTTTTTTGGGGGGATTTTCTGGACTTAAATGAATATTTCCGGCAATCGTTTTTGATGTCCCAGCCTTTAAAGATTTTGTGCCGGGAGGACTGCCAAGGGCTTTGCCCGGTGTGCGGCGTTGACAGAAATAAGGAACAATGCAGTTGCCGGCAAGAAAAAATTGATCCACGCTGGGCGGCTTTACAAAAAATAAAGGATAAACTTTAGTCTGAAATTATGAGGGAGGCGTTTAATTTGGCAGTACCAAGAGGAAAGGTTTCCAAATCCAAGCGAGACAAGCGCAGGGCAAACTGGAAAATAGAACTACCGGGTTTAACCAAGTGCCCGCAATGTCAGGAGATTAAATTGCCGCATCGCGTTTGCCCCCACTGCGGATATTATAAAGGAAGGGAAGCAGTGAAGGTTCAATAGGGGGGGTATTTATTGCCAATGCCGGGTTATCCCCTGGAGCAGATAGCCGGGGATATTTTTTTTGCAAACATTTTGTGTCTGAGGGAGTGGGGGGGTTATGTTACATGTGGCTGTCGATGCTATGGGGGGCGACCATGCACCCGCTGAAGTTGTCAAGGGGGTTCTTGGGGCGATCAATAAAAAGGAGGATCTGCTAATTTCTCTTGTTGGTTCAGCAGAAGCTATTTATCGGGGTATCGGCAAAAAACTTAGTTCCCCCCGTATAAAAATAATCCATACAGAAGAGGTGATCAGCAATGATGAGGAACCCGGCCTGGCGATCCGTTCCAAGCCAAATTCTTCATTGATTACTGCTATGCAGTTGGTACGCCGGGGCGAAGCCGATGCGGTGCTTAGTGCCGGGAATACAGGTGCCTTGATGGGCGGCGGGCTGCTTTTCCTGGAAAGGATCAGCGGTATCAGGCGCCCGGCACTGTTGACGGTTGTCCCCGGATTAGAAGGGGCCGGCACAGTGTTGTTGGATGTCGGGGCCAATATGGATGCCAAGCCCGAACAACTATGGCATTATGCCCTCATGGGTCAGATCTATGCCCGGGAGGTGTTGGGAAAGGGCCATCCCCGGGTGGCACTGTTAAACATTGGCAGTGAAGAAGGCAAGGGTAACCTGCAGGTAAAAAGTGCTTACAAAATTATCAAAGAAAATATCAATAATTTTATTGGCAACTTGGAAGCCAATGAATTATTTCAAAATAAAACGGATGTTCTGGTTTGTGACGGTTTTACAGGAAATGTGCTTCTAAAAACTATTGAAGGTATGTCCAGGGATCTTATTGCCTTTTTATATCAGGAAATAAGCAAAAATTTGCAGGCACAGGCCGCCCTGGACAGGTTTCAGCCCGCTATTCGGAAAATCCGGGCCACGCTTGATGAATCGGAACATGGCGGGGGCTTGTTAATCGGTGTTAAGGGCGTTTGTTTCAAATGTCATGGTTCTTCGCGTGAAAAAGCAATTACGCAGGCTATACTTAAACAAATTTGTCCGTTTATCAGTAAAAATACCAACCAAAAAATAGAAGAGGCTCTGCAACAAAAATCTAAGAAAACAAAATGATGAGGAGAGTTGTCATGGTATCCCGCAGCGCAGTGGGGATCGTTTCGACACGAAGGGCTTTACCTGTAAGCCATGTTTCGAATCAGGATCTGGAAACAGTTGTAGAAACTAGCGATCAATGGAT
>JAAYRR010000086.1 GCA_012518675.1 Bacillota bacterium | reverse complement strand
TTTCCCGGTGAAGGAACAGGTCTGATCTTTAGGCCTGAACAAATCGGCCCCTTGGAACTGGCGACTACTTCATTCGGCCAGGGGGTATCTGTTACACCGTTGCAGCAGGTGATGGCTGTTTCCGCTATTGCCAACGGGGGAAATCTGTTGCGGCCTTATCTCATTAAAGAGATCAAAGGGCCCGCTGGAGAGATTATAGAGCGCGGTGCCCCAGAAATTATCCGGCGGGTTATTTCCAAAGAAACAGCCCAAAAGGTTTCCTGGATTATGGAGGAAGTTGTTAATGAAGGCAGCGGTATCAATGCTTATATTGAAGGTTACCGTATCGCCGGAAAAACAGGTACTGCGCAGAAGGTCGGCCCCGGTGGTGTTTATAAGTCCGGTGAATATATCCTGGCCTTTGTTGGTTTTGCCCCGGCAGAAGACCCGCAAATTTTGCTTTATATTACTGTAGACGGGGCAAAAAGAGGAGCACAGTGGGGGTCGCAGATTAGCGCCCCTATCTTCCAGGCAGTAATGAAGGACGTGTTATCCTACCTGGAAATTCCACCGTCGGAGATTCCCCCTGCGCCGGAGGTGCGTTCAGTTGAAGTTCCTGCATTAAAAGGCTTGACAGTTGATGAAGCAGGCGCGCTGCTGGATTCAGAAGGGTTGCTGCTCAAACCTGTGGGCAGGAACGGCCTAATTAGGGAACAGACACCCAAAGCGGGGGCAGAGGTGCCTTTACAAACAAAAATTATTGTATATTTGGAAGATCTTTGGCATGAAGAAAACCCCGGTGAAGTGGTAGTTCCCAATTTGCAGGGCCTAACGATCAGGGAAACAGGCGAAATATTGGACTACTTAGGTTTAAAGACAGAACCTACCGGTTCCGGCTTGGTTGTCAAACAGGAACCGGCGGCAGGAACAGTTGTCAATAAAAATTCCAGTGTGCAAGTTTACTTTTCTTCGCCACTCGATTAAGATTAAAGGGGATTGTTGTTTACATAACTAAGGCAACAACCAATATTATACCGCAAAATAAAGGGAAAGTTTGTCCGAGAGGAGGGGCGCCCTTGGGTACCGTTAAGGAACTTGCTGAACTGCTTAAATTTTTGCATACCGTAAAGGTTGAAGGCCAGGCCAATATTCCTGTAAGGGGTCTAGCTTACCATACAGGTCATGTTCAACCGGGGTTTATTTTCTTTTGCCTGGGGGGAGGTAAAGCAGACGGGCATGATTTTATACCCCAGGCAGTTGCTGCCGGAGCAGTTGCTGTGTTCTTGGAAAAGGAAAGGGAAGTCCAGGGGGCAGTAAAGGTTTTGGTTCCTGATGTCCGGACAGCAATGGCAGCCGTTTCCCAGTTTTTTTATGATTCACCTGCTTCCAAACTGAGGTTGGTGGGGATTACAGGTACGAATGGCAAAACAACGACCACTTATTTAATTGAAGCTATCATGGCGGCTCAAAATTATAAAACAGGGTTGTTGGGGACGATTAAATACCAGATCGGACCAGAAAATTTTCCTGTTCTGGCAACAACGCCCGAGGCACCGGACTTGCAAAAGATTTTACGCCTGATGGTGGAAAGGGATGTCGACTATGCCATTATGGAGGTTTCCTCCCATGCTTTGGAATTAAACAGGGTGGCAGGCTGTGATTTTGATTATGCCGTTTTGACCAATGTGACGGACGATCACCTTGACTTTCATCAAACCCATGCCCGCTACCTTGCTGCCAAGGGTAAGTTTTTTTCCCAGATGGGGGGCAGTTTTTTTAAGGGATCGCGGCCGCGTTTTGCAATATTGAACCGGGACGATGTCCATTACAGCAGTTTTTCCAGGCTGGTAACAACGCAGGCCCTTTCCTATGGTATAAAAAATCCCGCCGACATCCGTGCAGAAAAAATTGAATTAAAAAGTACAGGCGTTCATTACAAGCTGACTTCACCCTGGGGCAAGACCGGTTTTTCCCTAAAGCTGAACGGTTACTTTAATATATATAATGCCTTGGCGGCGACTGCTGTCGCCCTACGGGAGGGAGTTGATCTCTTGGCTATTAAAAATGCCTTGGAAAAAATTGAAGGTGTTCCCGGCCGTTTTGAACGGATTGATTTGGGGCAGGATTTTGTGGTTATTGTTGATTATGCGCATACCCCCGACGGGCTGGACAATATTTTACAAACTGCCCGGGAATTTTGCCGGGGGAAAATTATTACTATTTTCGGTTGTGGTGGGGAAAGGGACAGGGCAAAAAGGCCATTAATGGGGCAAATTGCCGGCAAATACAGTGATTACTGTATCTTAACCTCCGACAATCCACGCGGGGAAGATCCCTGGCAGATTATTTATGAGGTAGAACCCGGGCTGCAGGAAAATAAAGCTTCGGGTAACGGCTACACTGTACAACCGGATCGCTATGAAGCTATCAGGTTGGGTGTTGAACTGGCCCGGCCCGGCGATATGGTGATTATTGCCGGCAAGGGGCATGAAAGTTACCAGGTCTTCAGTGATTATACAGTTCCTTTCAGTGATCGGGAAGTGGCCGCAGAAATTATTGCGCAAAGGCTGGCCAACAAAAGCCAGGGAGGAAAAAATTAATAGATGTTCTTTCCCTGGGAAGAGGTATTAAAGACAACAGCAGGAAAGCTTTGGCAGGGAAAACCAGGCGGCGGTTTTCAGGGCGGGGCGATTGACTCCCGCCAGGTTAAGGGGGGGGAACTGTTTTTCCCTTTGCCCGGTGAAAAAGAAAACGGGCATGTTTTTATTGCCGCTGCCCTCCGCAGGGGCGCCGCCGGTTCCCTGGTGGAGGAAAAATGGCTGCCTATGCTTGCCGGGGAATCCTTTTCGCCGGACAAGGTTCTTATTGTTGTGGAAAATAGCCTGCACGCGCTGCACAAAATAGCTGCCGCCCACCGCAGCCGGTTTGGATTGCCTGTTATTGCTGTTACAGGGAGCAACGGCAAAACGACCACAAAAGATTTTATTGCTGCTGTGCTTTCCACCCGCTACAATGTGCTTAAAACAGAAGGTAATTTGAACAACCATTTGGGTTTGCCGCTGATGCTTTTACGTTTAAAAAGGGACCACCAGGCGGCCGTGTTGGAGCTGGGCATGAGCGGCCCGGGGGAAATTGCCTTACTAACGGCCTTATGCCGGCCTTCAAGGGGGGTAATAACCAATGTTGGTGAAGCCCACCTGGAATTTTTGGGCAGCAAAGAAAACATTGCCCAGGCTAAAGGTGAACTGCTCGTGGGCATGGGTCCTGGGGGCAAAGTGTTTTTAAACGGTGATGATCCTTTTTTAAACCGGCTGGGACAGGAATATGCCGGTGAAATAAGTTACTATGGTTTTAAAAAAGGGGCAGCCCTGCAGGCGCTGGGCTATGCTTTTACAGATTTAGGCTGTACCTTTAGAGCTGTGTTACCCGGCGGCAAACAGGAAGAATTTTCAATCCCCCTGCCGGGGAAACACAACGTTTATAATGCTCTGGCGGCCGTTGCCGTCGGCCTTGATTTTTCCCTGCAAGAAGAAGCAATCCGGGAAGGGCTGGCAAAAAGCATCCCCGCGGCTATGCGGCTGGAAAAAACGTTAACAAAGAGTGGTTTCTGGGTCATAAATGATACTTATAACGCCAATCCCACATCGGTACGGTCTGCGCTGCAGTTTTTAAAAGAGTGGGGCTCAGATAGGCAAAAAATAGCCGTTCTGGGGGATATGTTTGAACTCGGCCCCCAGGCAAAGGAAATGCACCTTGCGGCAGGTAGACATATAGCCGCCTTAGGGATAGATTTTCTCTGTACAGTTGGTAAACTGGCGGCCTACATCGCCCGGGGTGCCCGGGAGGCAGGTTTGCCGCCGGCGAAGGTTTTTTCGGCTGAAAGCAAACGGGAGACACTGCATTACCTGGCATCTTTGTCCTTAGCGGGTTCCTGCATTTTGATAAAAGGTTCACGGGGGATGCAGATGGAAAAAATTGTTGAGGAGTTGCTAAATAGATACTAAAGGGGAAGATGTTTTGTCGCCAGCAATCTACCAGACAGCCGCAGTGGCTTTTTTCTTAAGTGTCGTGATCTGCCCTCTTTATATACGTTTTTCCCGCAGTCAGCGCTATGGGCAACAAATCAGGCTGGATGGGCCCCGCCGGCATTTTAGTAAAGCGGGAACGCCCACCATGGGGGGTCTTGTTTTTTTATCTTCATTTCTAATTGTAATTTTGTTTTTTGCACCCAAAACGCCCGGGCTTTTTCTGGCCCTTTTTGTAACCTTTAGCAGCGCGCTGCTAGGTTTAATGGACGACTACCAGAAAGTTGTTCACCGGCGTTCTTTAGGTATCAGGGCCAGGGATAAACTGCTGGCCCAGTTAATATTTTCCTTATTATTTTATTTTGGCCTGCTGTATCTGGGCCATTCCACGTTGGTAAAGATACCCTTTACTTCCCTGCGAGTTGATTTTGGATTGTTTTATCCTTTACTCATTTTAGTGGTGATTGTCGGTTTTTCCAATGCCGTGAACTTAACAGACGGCATTGACGGCCTGGCCGGGGGCACAGCTATTCTAACGCTTTTGGCCCTGCTTTTTTTGGCCTCCTTGCAGGGGATGCCGGATCTGGTATATTTTTGCAGTGCGCTCATCGGGGCCTGTTTTGGTTTTTTAATTTACAACTTGCACCCCGCCCGTATTTTTATGGGGGACGTGGGGTCTTTGTCTTTAGGTACAGCTTTAGCCGCAGTGGCTATTTTGATTAAAGCTGAATTTTCCCTGGTAATTATCGGGGGGGTTTTTGTTTTGGAAACGCTTTCCGTCGTCCTGCAGGTTATTATTTTTCGGCTTACAGGGAAAAGGGTTTTTCTCATGAGTCCCCTGCACCACCATTTTGAAATGAAAGGGTGGTCTGAATGGCACGTTGTAATTGGCTTTTGGGCGCTGGGTTTTTGTTTTGCCATGCTAGGCTTGTTGGAATATACTCTTTTATTGGGGTGGTAAAGGGTGTTGAAAGCGATGGTTAAAGGTAAAAAAGTTTTGGTTGCCGGCTTGGCCAAAAGCGGCCGGGCAGCCATCCGTTTGCTCCTGCAGGCAGAAGTTTCGGGCATTATAGCCAATGATGCCCGGGAATTTGCACTTTTGCAGCAGGAAATAAAGGAGTTTTTGGCTGATCCACGGGTGGAAATTGTGGCCGGGGGGCACCCCGAAAACCTGTTGACAGGGGTGTCGTTGCTTGTTAAAAGCCCGGGTATCAACCCTCAACTGCCTCTTTTACACAAGGCCCGCAAGGCGGGGATCCCCATTTGTTCAGAAGTTGAACTGGCCTTTCATTTCAGCCCGGTGCCGCTCATAGCAATTACCGGTACGAACGGCAAGACGACAACCACCGCACTGACCGGGGAAATATTTACACGGCCGGGCACAAAAGTTTATGTTTCCGGGAATATCGGTTTCCCGCTTGCTGAAGCTGTCCGGCAAGCGGCCCCCGGAGACACTATTGTGGCCGAATTGAGCAGCTTCCAGCTGGCAGACACCCATAATTTTCGTGCCCATATCGCGGCCATCTTAAATATTACCCCCGATCATCTCGATTATCACCAAACAATGGAACAGTATATAGCAGCAAAAAAAAAGATTTTGTGCAACCAGCAAAAGACTGACTGGGCCGTACTCAACTGGGATGATCCCCTGGTAAGGGCCCTGGCCCCGTTTGCAGGGGGTAAAATCCTGCCTTTCAGCCGCAAAGAAAAACTCAACCCGGGCCTGTACCTGCAAGACGGCTGCCTTTATTTGCGTGGCCGGCAAGCCGGTTCCCGCCCCCAAAAAATTTGTGAGGCCGCGGCGATCAGGATCCCGGGGCAACATAACCTGGAAAATGCGCTTGCTGCGGCGGCAATTGCCCGGGCTGCGGGTGTGGGTGTGCCCAGGATTGTGCAAGCGCTGAAAAATTTTCCCGGTGTACCCCACCGCCTGGAAAAAGTGGTAACCTACCGGGGGGTAACATTTATTAACGATTCCAAGGGAACCAATCCTGATGCTGCCATACAGGCCCTGCGTGCCGTCCACGGCCCCAAGGTGCTTATTGCCGGGGGGATGCATAAGGGGGGCGATTTGCAGCCGTTTATGCAGGCGGTGGCCGGGGGCCAGGTCAAAAAAATGATTCTTTTGGGTGCAGCAGCGCCTCTTTTTACCGCCTTAGCGCGGAAAGAAGGTTTTTCCCAGCTGGAAACCGTCCCTGACTTGGGAAAGGCTGTTACTTGTGCCTTTCAGGTTGCTGTTCCCGGTGATACCGTTCTGCTTTCACCGGGCTGTGCCAGTTGGGATATGTTCAATAGTTTTGAGGAACGGGGCGAAGCTTTTAAAGCAGCAGTACTATCGTTAAAGGAGGGGCAGAATAAATGAGAAAGGCCCCAATAAAGCAAGAACTGCGTAAACCCCCTGACTTTACAATATTTTTTACAGTACTTATTTTAACAGCTTTTGGTCTGGTCATGGTTTTTAGTGCCAGCTATATAACCGCTTTGGAATCGCGGGGTGACGCATTTTTTTTTCTGCGCCGCCAGGCTTTCTGGATTGGTTTGGGTTTAGTAGGGATGTATTTTACAACAAATTTTAGCTATTGGAAATGGCGTAAAGTTGTTCCCCTGATGCTCTTGGTAAATTTTTTACTGTTACTGTGTGTTTTTATCCCGGGGCTGGGGGTGGAAACCGGCGGGGCCCGCCGTTGGATCACCTTGGGCGGCCCTACAGTCCAACCGGCTGAGTTTACAAAGTTGGCGCTGATTGTTTTCGCAGCAGCCTTTCTAAGCAAAAAAAATATTAATATGCAGGACTTTTGGCGCAGCAGCTTCGTACCGCTGGTGATGACAGGGTGCTCCTTTTTGCTTATTTTGGTACAGCCCGATTTAGGAACAAGCGTGGCCCTGGCCATGACAATCGGCATTATTATCTTTGCGGCGGGCATACCCTGGAAACAGCTTTTTTACCTTATTATATTTAGCCTGCCTTTGATGCTTTACTTTTCCTTAAGTGAAAAATACCGCATGCAGCGCATCTTTTCCTTTCTGGATCCCTGGGCCGATCCCTTGGATACAGGTTACCAGATTATCCAGTCGCTTTATGCGCTGGGCCCGGGGGGTCTTTTTGGCGTTGGTTTGGGACGCAGCCGTCAAAAACTGTATTACCTGCCCGAACCCCAGAATGACTTTATCTTTTCGATTATCGGTGAAGAACTTGGTTTTTTGGGTGCCGTGACAATTATGCTACTTTTTTTTGTCCTGATCTGGCGGGGTTTTAAAACTTCCCTGTTGGCGCCGGACAATTTCAGCAGTCTTTTAGCTACCGGGGTTACAGCAATGGTTGCCGTGCAAACATTACTGAATATTGGGGTCGTCACCGGTTCTATTCCCGTGACGGGGATTAACCTCCCTTTCATCAGCGCAGGAGGCAGTTCCTTATTTTTTACCATGTGCAGCATGGGTATCCTGATGAACATTTCACGTTATAACCGTTAAAGCTTAGGAGGAAAAAATGCGGATAATTTTTACAGGTGGGGGCACCGGGGGCCATATCTATCCGGCCCTGGCGCTGGCACGTTATATTAGAAAAGTCAATCCCCGGGCAGAAATAATTTTTGTCGGTGCCCAAAAGGGCATGGAGGAAAAAATTGTCCCCGCTGCCGGGTTTCGTCTGTTAACCCTGCCGGTGAAAGGACTCCCCCGCCGCTTGAATTTGCATTTTTGGGGAACTTTTTATTTTTTGGGAAAATCGGGCTACCGGGCGGGCAAAATCCTCTCCGCATTCAAGCCGGACCTGATTGTCGGTACGGGGGGCTATGCTGCAGCTCCCGTAATTCTTGCGGCTTTCATGCAGCGTAAAAAGGTTTTGATCCATGAACAAAATGTAATCCCGGGGGTCACGAACCGTCTCGTTGCCCCCTATGTTTATAAAGTATGTCTTTCTTTTGAAGCCTCCCGCCGGTACTTCAGAAAACAAAACAACCTTCGTGTAACCGGTAACCCCCGTGCTTCAGAAGTGGGCCATGTGAGCAAAAAAACGGCGCTTCAAATGTTAAATATGCAACCCAGCCTGCCCCTTTTACTGGTAGTGGGCGGCAGCAGGGGGGCCGAAAGGATTAACCGCTATACCATGGAATTTTTATTGCGTTCCACAGGGCATAAAGGGATGCAGATACTGTATATTACCGGAGAAATTTACTACGATGAAGTTGTTTCCCGTCTGCGGGCGGCAGAAATATTCCGGCTTTATGGCGGCCGCTTGCAGGTTCGTCCTTACCAGCAGGAAATGTCTTTGGCCTTAGCTGCTGCAGACTTAATGATCACTCGGGCCGGCGCAACTACCCTGGCTGAAATTACGGCCTTGGGGGTCCCGGCGATCGTTGTTCCCTCCCCTAATGTTGTCCATAACCACCAGGTGATTAATGCCCGTGAGCTTTCCCGCCAAGGAGCAGCCGTAGTAATTGAAGAACAAAATTTAAATGCACAGCTTTTACAGGAAAAAATATTTGCTTTATTAAATAACCCTGGTAAATTAAATCAAATGAAGGATAATAGTAAAAGGCTGGGTTATCCGCAAGCCGCAGAAAATATTTACAAACTTATGTTTACTTAAAATTTACACCCCTTTTTTGCAGGGGTAAATGGACAAGTGCCAAAAAGCACGCTGTTTGCCGGGGCTGCATAACATATATTATAAAATAATTAAAATAAAAAAGGCGCCGTCGGTACTCTAAAAGATAGGAAACCAACAGTATAAAATCTGCAGGTCAATATCTAAAAAGGATGGGAAATCTTCATGGACTGGAAGAAAAAAATAGGCCGGATTTTAAGCAAACCGCCCCTGGCAGAGGAACCGCTGTCCGGGCATACATCATTACGCATTGGCGGACCTGCGGAATTTTTGGCTTTTCCCCAAAATATTGCAGAGCTGCAAGGTCTGCTTAAGCTTGCTGATCAGCACAGTGTTCCCCTGTTTATCATTGGTCAGGGAACCAACCTGTTGGTCAGTGATCGGGGCCTGCGGGGAATAGTGGTTAACCTGGGTGAGCTTTGTCCCACCTTTGAATTTTGGGACAGCGGTTTAAAGGCCGGTGCGGCAGTGTCCTTATACAGGTTGTGCCAGGAGGCCGCCCACAGGGGTTTAGAAGGACTGGAGTTTGCCGCCGGTATTCCAGGAAGCTTAGGGGGTGCCTTATATATGAATGCCGGCGCCTATGGTTCTGCTATCAATGAATTGGTCAGGGAGGTAACCACCATAGACCTTCAGGGCCGGTGCCGGGTACGCCCCCGGGAAGAGCTAAATTTTGCTTACCGTTGGAGCACCTTTCAAGCAGAAGAGACCATTATCCTGGCAGGAACCCTGAACCTTGTCCCGGGAAATAAAAATACAATCGGCAAAAAAATTAAAGAAATTCAAAGGGACAGACGGTCCAAACATCCCTTTTTACCCAGTGCCGGCAGTGTTTTTCGCAATCCCCCCGCAAAACCGGCAGGGCAGCTGATAGAACAGGTGGGTGCCAAGGGAATGACGGTCGGCGATGCCCAGGTTTCCCTGGAACATGGCAATTTCATTGTTAATAGGGGAAAGGCTACAGCTGCTGACGTATTAACCCTGATTGCAGCAGTCAAACAAAAAGTAAAAGATGCTTTTGGCATAGATCTTGTTTTGGAAATTAAAATAATCGGTGAAAATGGCGGTGAACAGAGGAGAAGATAAAATGACGAAGTTTATAATTGAGGGCGGAACTGCACTGCAGGGTTCCCTGGCGGTCAAGGGTGCAAAAAACTCCATGTTACCGATCATGGCGGCTGCAGTGCTTAGCAGCAGCACAGAAGATATTGTACTGCAAAATATACCCTCAATATTTGATATGCATGTTATGACTGAAATATTACGTTCCCTGGGGGCAAAGGTAAAATTTGCAGATCACACCCTGCGCATTAATGTCAGGGACTTGCATGGGTTTACCATTCCCGAAGCTCTAATGCGGGAAATGCGTTCTTCAATTTTTCTGATGGGCCCGCTCTTGGCACGCTTCGGCAAGGTGGGGGTAACTTACCCGGGGGGCTGTTCAATCGGCCCGCGCCCCATAGATCTACATTTTAAAGGGCTGGAAGCCTTAGGTGCTAAAATAAGTGAAGAGGGCGATTTTATCATTGCTTCTGCGCCCCGGCTGCAGGGAACAGAAATACACTTAGATTATCCCAGCGTTGGCGCAACAGAAAACCTGATTATGGCTGCTGTTTTGGCCCAGGGAAAAACAACCGTTAACAACGCTGCCCAGGAACCGGAAATTGTTGATCTGCAAAATTTCTTAAATGCAATGGGGGCCGATGTCCGGGGGGCGGGAACAGAAACGTTGCGTATCCAGGGTGTTGAATCCGTCGGCCGGTGTACACACCGTATCATTCCCGATCGGATCGTTGCCGGAACATATCTGATGGCCGCAGCAATAACAGGGGGGGAACTGTTGTTGCAGGATATTATCCCTTCCCATCTGGATGCGGTAGTAGCAAAAATGAAAGAGGCCGGCGTTCTGTTTCAGGTTGCTGAAAGCAGCATCAAGGTCACGGAAAGCAAATTAAAGGCGGTGGAAACGCTGTGCACCTTACCCTATCCCGGTTTTCCTACCGATCTGCAGGCCCCGATGATGGCTTTATTAACCTTGGCCCAAGGAAAAAGCAAAATCACAGAAAGCGTTTTTGAAGCTCGTTTCCGGCATGCGGAGGAACTTAACCGTCTACAGGCAAAAATAGCGGTGCAGGGCAGAACAGCTTACATCCAGGGTGTTGAAAAACTTTTTGGGGCAGAAGTAGAGGCTACAGATTTACGGGCAGGTGCAGCCCTGATTTTGGCCGGTTTGGCCGCTGAAGGGCAAACAGTTGTACATAACATCAAATATATCGACCGCGGTTATGAAAATATTGAAAATGACTTGCAAAAGTTGGGGGCAAAAATTACCAGAATATAAAGTAGAACAAAAGTACACACCGGGGGCGGGTTTTTAACCCGCCTTCCGGATAAGGGTGGTGAAAAGGTTGGAAACCCCTCCACACAAGTATTCTTTTGGCCGCCGGGAACTGGTTGTCCAGCACAAAGCAAAGAAGATATTTAAAAATAAACTGGGCTTCATCTTTCTCCTAATTATTGCCAACCTTTCCCTAATCCTCTTTCTTCGTTCCCCTTATTTTACTATTGGGGAAATTTCTATTCAGGGAACGGACAAGCTTGATTCCGGGGAAGTACGTCTGGCCATGGGTGTTAAAGAAGGGATGAATATTTGGAAGATCAGCCCCCCGGTACTACGGGAGCGAATTCTGGCCCTGCCCCGGGTTGCCGGGGCGGATGTGGAAAGGGTTTTGCCAAACAAATTGCGAATCAGTGTGCAGGAAAAAAAGTATCTGGCCCTTGTTCCCTACCATAGCTACTATCTGGAGTTGGCCTCAGACGGCACTTTTACCGGTATCAGATACAACTATGACGGCGAACTGCCCCTGATTAACGGCTTGCCTCAGGGGCAGCTGGAGGTGGGCACAAAGGTTGTTGATCCGGAACGGGGGGAAATTATAACAATATTTCTGGGGGCCCTGCAAAACAGGCCCGCCCTGCCCTTGGCTGAAATAAATGTCGAAGATCCGGGAAAAATTATTGTTTATACCAATGAAGGCATGGAGGTGTGGCTGGGGGGAAAGACTGACTTAGCTAAGAAAATTGAAGTCTTCCAACATATACACAGCCATTATTTCCCCCTTGAAGACAGTATCAACGCAGGGTATCTGGATTTACGGGTAGCTGAGGCCCCTGTATACAAGCCTTTTTAAAATAAATTTTTGCCGTAAAAGGAAATATATCAAAAATGTGGAATATGTAAATTATATGCCGTTAAGGGAATACCGTTAAGGGAGGGCCCGTTATTTTAGGGGGTGCTGTGTTGACCAGGCGAGATCTAGTAGCAGGGATGGATATTGGAACTTCTCATGTTCGGATTTTGGTTGGAGAAATAATAAACAATGAAGCAATGAATATTATCGGAGTGGGGACAAGCCTCTCTGAAGGTATTAAAAAAGGTGTCATTATAGACCTGGAAAGAACCGTTGAATCCATAAACAGGGCTGTAGAAGAAGCCGAACGCATGGTAGGGGCAAAGATAGGGCCGCTAAACGTTGGTATTGTGGGTTCAAATGTCGGCTTGGTTAACAATAAGGGTATTGTTGCCGTGGCCAGGGATGATAAAGAGATCACTGAACAGGATGTTGAAAGAGTATTACAAGCTGCCAGGGTGATTGCCCTTCCCCAGGACAGGGAGATTATAGATGTGATCCCCCGTGAATTTATTGTCGACGGCTATGACGGTATTCGTGATCCGGTAGGTATGCTGGGGGTACGGTTGGAAGTCGAAGCCATGATTATTACCGGTGCCATGACCTCTTTACGCAATCTGTTGCGCAGCCTGAATATGGCTGGTTTGGAGGTTAATGCCCTGGTTTTAAATTCGCTGGCTAACGGTGAAATCTGCCTTTCCCGGGATGAAAAGGAAATGGGTGTTTTTCTAGTTGATCTTGGGGGAGGGATCACGGAGATTTCATTTTTTGAACAAGGAGCTTTGAAAGACATTGCGGTTTTATCAGTCGGCGGTGATCATATAACCAATGATTTGGCTGTAGGTTTGCGGACAACCTTTGAATTGGCGGAAAGAATTAAGATTGAACACGGTACCGTACTGGAAAATATGATTTCCGACAATGAAGATATTGAAATTGAAGATATTAGCGGCAGAGAAAAGCGCAAAATATCTTCGCAGGAACTTTTCAATTATATTGAACCCCGTGTTTTGGAAATGCTGCAGCTTTGCAGGGAAGAAATGGCACGTTTTGGTTTTACCAAGGCGCCCCCGGCAGGAATTGTTCTGACAGGGGGGGTATCCCTTTCCAGGGGCTTGGCAGAGCTGGCTGAAGAAACCTTTGACTGTCCCGTCAGACTGGCCCAACCCGAATATTTGGGGGTAAAAAGCCCCATTTATTCAACAGCGGTGGGCATTATCAGCTATGTAGCGCGCAATCATGTTATCCGGCAGTCAACCAGGCGTACGGAAAATAAAATAGGATTGTTTAATCATATATGGCAGCGTGTAAAAGCTTTTGTCTTGGACATTTGGCAATAGTTACTAAACAGCTATTGCGAACCGGGAGGTTAAAAAGATGATAGATTTTGAGATAGAGATGGAACCTTACGCACAAATAAAGGTAATCGGTGTAGGCGGGGGCGGGAACAACGCTGTTAACCGCATGATCGATGCCGGTCTCCAGGGCGTTGATTTTATTGTGGTCAATACCGATGCTCAAGCCCTGGAAATGGCAAAGGCCGGTACAAAATTGCAGATAGGCAATAAATTAACCAAAGGCCTTGGTTCCGGCGGTAACCCCGAAATTGGCCAACAGGCTGCGGAAGAAAGCAAGCAGGAAATAGAAGGGGTTTTAAAGGGTGCGGATATGATTTTTATTACAGCGGGGATGGGTGGGGGCACCGGTACAGGGGGAGCCCCTGTTATCGCAGAAATTGCCAAAAGCCTGGGTGCTTTAACTGTAGGTGTTGTTACCCGGCCTTTTATTTTTGAAGGGCGCAAACGCATGAACCAGGCAGAACAGGGGATTTTAACCCTTAAAGAAAAGGTAGATACCCTAATCGTTATTCCTAATGATAAGCTGCTCCAGGTTGTCGATAAAAAAACTCCTTTGATGGAGGCTTTTCGTATTGCCGATGATGTTTTACGCCAGGGGGTACAGGGTATTTCAGATCTGATTGCCATTCCCGGTTTAATTAACTTAGACTTTGCGGATGTGCGGACAATCATGAAAGAAACTGGAACGGCTTTAATGGGTGTGGGTATTTCCAGTGGTCAAAACAGCGCTTTGGAAGCAGCAAAAGCCGCAATTTTCAGCCCGTTGTTGGAAACTTCTATTGACGGGGCCCGTGGCGTTTTAATCAATATTACAGGCGGTAACAATCTGAGCTTGTTTGAAATACATGAAGCAGCCGAAACAATTTCAGAAGCTGCCGATCCAGAGGCCAACATAATTTTCGGTGCGGTAATTGATGAAACATTTAAGGAGGAAACGCGGGTAACCGTTATCGCAACAGGTTTCGACAAAAAAACTCCCGGCAGAAAAGAAGAGACGGTGCTGCGTCCCGGCTTAAATGATTCCGACATTGATATCCCTGCTTTCCTGCGGCGGCGCAGATCGGGGCTGTAATAAAAACGCAACAGGCTAGTAATAATTTGTTTTCCGGCGTGATGTAATGTAACGGTCGGCTGACTGTTGTAAAGGCTGCCTGTCACTGTTTTACAGGCAAAAATGATGCCGGTGTTAAACCGCATGCACTTATTTTTGCGGTAAAAAAAATTCCTTGGCTGAATATAATCAGGTCTACAAAGGGTATAGGTCGCCTATACCTTTTTATTTTTTTATAAGTGCCAAATTATAACAAAATTTTAACCCCTTTCCCGTTATAATAGATGTGGTAAAGGTCAACCGCTCCAATATTTTTTCACAAAAGCAGGTCCACAAACAAGCGGCCTTTATCTTTATGGCGGGAGGGGAAGATGTACCTTGATCTGGTAATGGCTTTGAATTTAGCAGTAAATTTTTTTCTACTATGGCTGACTGGTTTGATCACCGATCAAAAAAATGTTTTAGTCAGACTTTTAGCCGGATCTGCACTCGGTGCAGCTTTTCTCTTAGTTGTTTTTCTGCCCTCCTGGCATCCTTTTTACACTTGGATTGGTAAGACGCTTGTACCTCTGCTTATGGTTTTAATTTCTTTTCGACCACGGTTATTCGGCCAAGGTGCCCTGTTGTTTTTAACCCTATACTTTTGTTCTTGTGTTCTAGGAGGCATGGTTTTTGCTTTCAGCTTGTGGGGAAAGTATCCTTTGGATTTTTCGAAAGGTATTTACTACCTGCCGGCACCTTCACTTTATTACCTGTTATTGTCGGGCATCCTGCTTTATTTTGTTGTGCGCGGCCTAAAAATTTTTTTGCTCGACAGATTCAATTTTCGTTTGCTGACCACAAATATAAAAATTGAAATTTGCTTTTGTGGAAAAAGTAAAAAACTTTCTGCTTTTTTAGATACAGGAAACCTGTTGCGGGAACCTTTTTCCGGGTTGCCTGTGGCTGTTGTATCTTATGCTGTTGTCAAGGAACTGTTGCCACCGGAATTGGGTCGGCTCTTAGGCAACAATGGCGGAATTGATTGGCACCGTTTGGAAAAAGTGTTGGCAGGGATTAGCGAAGCAGCAAAATTTTGCCTGGTACCTTACCGTACACTTCAGGGGAGGGATTTTCTTTTGGGTTTCAAACCGGAAAATACTAGGTTGTGGCAGGAAGGAAACTGTTTGGGGTCTCAATTAAAATTAATTATTGGTGTGCAGTCGGAACAGGTTCACCCCACAGCGGAATATGAGGTGTTGTTACCGCTGGAAATCTGGCGTTCGGCCAATAAACAAGAAGGTTTGAAAAAATGAAAAATTTTTTTCTAGAACGTCTTAAACTCAGGTTAACCTTTTTATATTTCAGCCGTAAATTTAGTTTTCCGTACAGCAGAATCATTAACTATATAACCAGCAGTAAAGCGCTGCCTACGCCACTTTCTTCAGAAGAAGAACATGCTCTTCTGGAACGCTTGAAGGTGGGTGAAGGCGATGGCGAAGTGAAAGGGACACTTATTGAACGTAACCTGCGACTGGTGGTCTATATAGCACGCAAATTTGAAAATACAGGTGTAACTGTAGATGATTTGGTATCAATTGGCACCATTGGTTTAATTAAAGCTGTTAACACCTTTGATCCCCATAAAAAAATAAAATTAGCCACATATGCCTCCAAATGTATTGAAAATGAAATATTAATGTACCTGCGGAGGAATAATAAACTACGGGCCGAAATTTCTTTTGATGAACCGCTGAACATTGATTGGGATGGCAACAAGCTTTTGCTTTCGGATGTTTTGGGCACAGAAAACGATCTGGTGGTGCGTAATCTTGAGGAAGAGGTGGACCGCAAACTGCTTTACCTGGCAATGGAAAAGCTGGCCTCCCGGGAAAAAAAGATTATGCAGCTGCGGTTTGGATTGTATAACGGAAAAGAAAAAACACAGAAGGAAGTCGCCGATCATTTGGGTATTTCACAATCTTATATTTCACGCCTGGAAAAACGGATTATCAAAAGATTAAAAAAAGAAATTAAAAAAATGGAATAAAATTTTACAGTATAAAAAAAATAGCGCAGGAAATACTTTTATTAAAGAATAAGATGCAGTTAAAGTTCAGAAGGAGAGGATATCTCCAGTGAACAAGGTTGAAATTTGTGGCGTAAATACTTCCAAATTACCTGTTCTTAAAAATAAAGAAATGCGTAAGCTGTTTGTGCAGATGATTGACGGGGATACAGGGGCAAGGGAAAAGTTAGTCAGCGGAAATTTGCGGCTTGTTTTAAGTGTAATCCAGCGTTTTAACAACAGGGGCGAATACGTTGATGATCTTTTTCAGGTCGGTTGCATCGGACTGATGAAGGCTATAGACAACTTTGATTTAGGACAGAACGTCAGGTTTTCCACCTATGCCGTGCCGATGATCGTTGGTGAAATACGTCGTTATTTAAGGGATAATGCTCCGGTCAGGGTGAGCCGTTCCCTCAGAGATATTGCCTATAAAGTTTTGCAAATCAGGGATCAGCTGGCGCATCAAAACGCAAGGGAACCCACCCTGGAGGAAATATCCACCAAGCTGATGATCAGCCGGGAAGAAATTATTTTAGCCCTTGATTCCATCCAGGAACCTGTATCCCTTTTTGAACCCATTTTTCATGATGGCGGGGATCCGATCTTTGTTATGGACCAGATTAGCGATGAAAAAAACCAGGATGAAAAATGGCTCAATGTAATTTCAGTCAAAGACGCTTTGGAAAAACTGAATAAACGGGAAAAGTTGATTTTAACATTGCGCTTTTACCGGGGGAAAACGCAGATGGAGGTAGCTGATGAAATAGGTATTTCCCAGGCGCAGGTTTCCCGTTTGGAAAAGTCGGCGTTGGGACAGCTGCGCAAACATATCCAATAAATAACAAGGGGGGTTAACCATGCAGGGAAACAAAAACAGTTTTCGTCGTTATCTGCATTTACTGTTGACGGGTTTTGTGCTTTTCAGTTTTCTCATAAATTTCTCCCTGCAAGAGGGGGAATTGGCCTTAGCCTATAATATGAATAATCTGGAACGCAACATTACCCTGGAAAGGCTGGTCCAGAACCCTGAGGGTAATCTTGACAACAGTCATATACATGTTTTTTAACGCAACCATAGAAACCAGCATTACTCTCCCGAAATCCTCAAGCCGGCTACAAACATATCTGTAGCCGGCTTTTTAAACTGCTTTGTGTTGACGAATGGTACATTCCAACCAGCGAAATATGGGCCAATTGGTATTTTTAGTTCCCTAATTTTTTTTATTCAACAATTATTAACGATGGTACACCCGCGACCTGTGCCAGCAGGCCGGCATAGGCGAGCAGGATGCGCCGGGTGTCATTGAGAGCCTGCCGCAAATCTTCTGCTTTTACCCAATTTTGTTCATGTTGAAGAAGCGAAACCGTTTTTTCCCTATTGTTTTCATAATCCAGCAATAAGGGATGCCACTGCGAAAGCAGGGGCCTTAAAACCATATTTAAAATAGCAACGGCCAAATAGCCAAAGGACAGACCTTCAGCTCCCCGGGGCACTGCAATCCCAGGGCCGTATTTACGTAAAATATTTCTGGTGGTTTCAAACAGGCTGTACAAGGAAGAAAGGGCTTCACGCAACAAGCCTTCACCAGGTTTCAGTTCAGCTACTGCTATTCTGGTGATCAGTTCAACATACATTTCCCAAGCTGCTTGTTGTTCATTTTCGTTGGGCTCCCAGATTCCTTCAATTTCAATTAAAGGCAATTTTAAAGCAACTTTTATTTCCTTGGGCTTTTTCATCAATGATTCGTCCTTTACCTGTTAAGCAATGGTCTCTATATTTTACAAAATATAACGCTTCTTTTCAACTGCCGGCTGTGGGTAAGTCTGTTGCCGATTTTATTGTGACGAAGCCAATATAAATCCCATGAACATGGAAAGGTAATTCACTGCATAATCTTACCAAATGATAACTGTTGAAAAGTTTAATTGGGATTATAAAAAATAAAATTAATAACAAGGGTAAATCTAAAATGGTAACCATATCAAGGCATCCATATAGTAAAATACTGCATGCATTTAATAAATATATTGTTAAAAAAGCTATGCAGGGGTAAATTGTTAGAGCTCAGGAACCTTTCTGGGCTATAATAGAAGATGTAGGCAAGGAAATAGTTAAATAAATGAAGAATAGGTAGCTGTATGCAGGGGGTTGCCAGCCCATTTATCTGAAAAATAAAAGTGCAGAGGGAATAAATAAAACATGCCAGAGGACTATTATCAAATCTTGGGATTAAATAATAATGCCAGCCAGGAACAGGTTAAGGCTGCTTATCGTAAACTGGCCTTTCAATATCACCCGGACAGGAATAAAGAGGATCCGGCTGCCGGGGAAAGAATGAAAAAAATAAATGAAGCCTATGCTGTGCTTTCCGATCCAGGGAAGAGAAAAAAATATGATGCTTACAGGGACGATTATGGTTCAACCGCTGCGCAGAGGTTCAGGGAAAGCCATTCCGAAGCAGATATTTTCAGGGATTCGGATATTAATCAGATCTTTGAAGAGATGTCCAGGGCGTTCGGTTTCAGAAATGCCGATGATATTTTCAAGGAATTTTACGGTTCCAGGTACCAAACTTTTACCTTTCGTAGGCCGGGGGTTTCCGGCAGGGGGTTTATTTCTTTTTATGGCTTCAGACCCCCTGGGGAACAGCAGGGTAGGTTTCAGGGGCAGGGTAAGGCGCCAAGTTTTCCCACAGGGCCCCTTGCGGGCATTTTAAGCAAGTTTTTAAAGGGCAGGGTGGAAAAGGCTTTTGGGATTAAATTTCCTGAAAAGGGCCGGGATATGCACGCTGTACTTTTTTTAACTCCTGAACAGGCAAGCAGAGGGGAAAAGGTGAAATATTATTATCAGGAATGGGGAAAACAGCAGAAAATAATGGTAAAGGTTCCCCCCGGTATGCAAGAAGGTCAAAAAATCAGGCTTAGGGGTTTGGGAGGCAGGGGGAAAAATGGGGGTGAAAACGGGGATCTTTACCTCAAGGTAAAGATGCAGGTTCCCCTGTTACAAAAAATAAAAAGACTGTTTAGGCGGGGGTACTGAAGAAAACCCCTGTTTTAGTGAAATTAAAAAAGGGGTTTTAAAAAGCAGAAGGAATATATTAATAAAACTTTATCATAACGTAAAATAAGCCTGGGGGCAGGTGCAATTACTGTAAAGGGTGGTCGCATAGCTGGGAAAACAGGCCTGTTTTTCAATTTGGAACAGCGTAATTACAAATATTATAGCAGCGAGGTATATATTAATGCGTACATTGTTGGATTATGTTGTTTCCCTGACCAACCTGTATGGTTTGGTGCATAAGGAAAAGGTTTTGGAAATTTATAACCTGCAAAACGAAGAACAGATAGACATTAATATTATCGAAATAGTCAGGCATAATTTTTCAGAAGATCTACTGCAAGACTTTGTGAGGATTTACGGCGACTACTTTGTACATGAAACAATTATGGAATTTGATGAATTTGACAGTCAGCTAAGACAGCGTGCGGGGAAACCTTTTTATATACCGGCGCAGGCAGAGCTTTTGAAGTACAGGGACGACTGTTTTTTTGAAAAAAATAAGGAATATCGGGCTCTGCTTGAACATATCACTAAAAATTTATTAGACGGTGATGAAAAACAGGGTGCCCTGATTACAGACGACCTGCAAGGGTATTGCCAACAGGGTTTTTCACCGGCGATGATGTTCGACCTGTTTAATGACTATGGTTTTTCCTTTAAGGATGAAAAACAGGTTAATGAAACAGTGCAACTGGTCATGAACTTAGCCAATAATACCCGGATCTGGGAAAACAATGGCTTTACCCCCCACGAAATTTTTGAAAAATATGAAAGGCCGCACTTACAGCCACTTCCCGAGGAACCCTTTGATTTTGGCAGAGCCGGGGTTACACGTTTTGAAAGCAACCCGGGGGGCAAAAAAAAGGTTGGCAGAAATGATCCCTGCCCCTGCGGCAGCGGTAAAAAATACAAAAAGTGTTGCTTGGGAAAAAATTAATGAATTAAGATTGCAACTGTTGTTGCCAATCTGTGGTCTCGATAAGGCAGGCAGTACTGTGGTCCTTTGTCGGAAACAATTGGCAAACGTAATACAAAAAAACACCATATTTGTTACCAGCATCCTACCTGCGCAGAAGGGCTTGCCAGCAGGCTTTTTTTAATTTATTTTACAATCTATTTATTATGTTGTCACCAAAAAAGTATAATATAATTAGAATGAAAAATGCTGGCCTGCAGAGGAGGCACGGTATGGTTCGTTTAAGCGATCTGCGCGATCGGGATGTCATCAATGTCAATGATGGTCGAAGGCTGGGGGTAATCAGTGATCTGGACCTGGATTTGGAAAAAGGGGTTATTAGAGCTCTGATCTTGCTTGGTGCCGGGGGTTTTATGGGTGTTATTGCCCGCAAAAATGATCTTGTTATTCCTTGGGCACAGGTAAAAAAAATCGGTGTGGATGCTATTCTTGTTGATTGTCCTGTAGAGTGTGAATAAAACTGGGATTGGACAGACCCCCCGGGCTTTAATATAATAAAAATAGCAGTTACATAAAATTGCTAAAACCTCTATTTGTTGTTTGGAGAAATTGTTGTATGATAAAAATTCGCTAAAATAGGCCCACGGCCTGCAAAAATATATATTCATGCGTGAAAGGGTGGTTTTTTGACTGAATGTAGCTTTCCTTTTAAGGAAATCTGTAAAAGAGATGGCAGAGTCGTACCATTTGACGCCTCTAAAATCACCCAGGCTATTTTTAAAGCCGCAAAAGCTGTTGGCGGGGAAGATTACTCTTTGGCCGAGGGCCTGACCGGGGAAGTTGTTTCTTTTCTTCAGGGACAGCAGTTTGCAGGATTAATCCCCACGGTGGAAGAGATCCAGGATGCGGTGGAAAAAATACTGATTGAAAAAGGACATGCCCGGACAGCAAAGGCTTATATTTTATACCGGGCCAAAAGAACCCGTATCCGGGAAGCCAAGTCCGAACTGATGGATGTTGTTAAAGATATTCTTTTGTTTGAAGGCAGCCGGTTTGACGATCAGGGGGACCGTTATTCACCGGCCGAAAAAATGTACCGGATTGCACTGGCCGCCAGCCAGAAATATTATTTTGATAATTTGCTCCCGGCGGAAATAGCGGCCGCCCACCAGTCAGGAAGTTATTATATCCATTGCCCGGGTTACTATAGCAAAACTCTTGATTCCCTGCAGGTGGATTTGCTGCCTGTGATTAAAAAAGGTTTTGGTTTTTATAAAAAAATCCCCCCCGGTGATATCTTAACAGTCCTTTTTTATATAGCTCTTCTCTTGCAGAAAAATCAGCAGGATCTGTACGGCGAACAGGCGTTGCCCTGTTTTGACTACGCCCTGGGCGAGCTGATGCGCATTTTTAAAATTAAACCCCGGGGTGCAGAATTGCGCAGCAGCCTGCATACCTTTCTTGCTTATCTGGGCGCCCTGTCCGCCTCTGCGGGCGGCCATGCCCTGCAATGCAGCCTGCAATTTGGGTTGGATCATACCGTAGAGGGCCGGGAAGTTATAAAAGTGTTGCTCGAAGAAATTATTGCCCGTAAAAACACCGGCCAGGCTTGGCCTAAGTTTATCTTTATGTTGAAAAAAGGTGCAAACCTGTTTAAGGGTGATCCCAATTATCATTTATACCGGCAGGCTTTACAGGCCTCTCTTACCGGCGGTAGCCCTTTTTTTTCTTTTTGGGAGGAAACCGGCCAGGCGGGTGCGTCCATGGTGAACGGGCCGTGTTATTTTAGCAACGGGATGAAGTTGTTTGGCAACAGGCATAATCCTGCCGGCGGGAAAAGAAGGGGCAACGTCGCTTCATTGACTATCAACCTGCCGCGTTTGGCTTTAAACACCCGTGAGGAAGATCTTTTTTTTGTGGAACTTGATCGTCTTTTGAGACTGGGACTGCGCCAATTGCTCCACCGTTTTGAAGTGTTGACCTCCCTGAAGTGCAAGGATCTGCCTTTTTTAATGGGCAAGAGATTATACCGGGGGAGTGAAAGCCTTTCGCCCTGGGAAAGTATCGGGGAATCTTTAAAAAACGGGCTGCTAACGCTTAATTTTACGGGTTTACCCGAGGCTGTCAGGGTTTTCACCGGCGAACAACAGGAGGAAGAGCCGGCTGCTGTGCTGGTAGCCAAAATTATGGAACACCTTTCACGGCGGGTGCAGTCTTTTGCAAAGGAGTATGATCTGAATATAGAGCTTTGTAATTTAAAAAATTGCAGCAGTTTGCAAAGATTTGTGGAAAAGGACAGAAAAGAATTTGGTTTTGTGGCCGGAGTTACGGACAAAAATTTTTACAGTTCCAACTTTATTCTTTTTCAGGAAGATGCCGGCCTGGATGGTAAGATTGCCTTGGAAGGAAAAATACATCAACATTGTTCGGCCGGACACGCATCCCGGGCCATTCTGCTGCCCGGAGTGGACGCTGGGGGCGCAGAAAAAATGGTTTTACAATTTGTTGAAGCCGGCATCGGTTTCCTTTCGTTGAGTACGCTTCAGGGGGCGGGTTAATGCCTAAAGAGGTTTTACAAAGGTCTGAAAAGGAAGGCATAACATATTTTTTCTTGCCGCGGTGGGAGGCCTCCAACCTGGTCGGGCATGGTTTTTCTTCCCGCCGGGGGGGAGTGAGCCAGGCACCTTATGATGAATTAAACTTGGGTTACAAAGGGGGGGACCGGCCGCAGGACGTACAGGAAAACCGCCGCAGGTTTCTAAACATCTGGAAAAAGAAAAAGCAGGATCTATTTTATGGCGAACAGGTACATGCAAGCAAAATTATTCTGGTTGACGAAAAAATATTGCCTGCAGGGTACGGGGAACTTTGCGCTGCAGATGCGCTTATTACCCGGGAACCCGGGGTGGTGCTGGGGGCCTTTGCCGCTGATTGCCTGTTAATTTATTTTCTCGATCCCAAAACCCCCGCCATAGGGTTGGCGCATGCAGGTTGGCGGGGAACTATGCTGGGCATTGCACCGGGCGTAGTGCGGGCGATGCAAAATAATTTTGCCACCAGGGCAGAATCCCTGCAGGTTTTGATGGCCCCGGCAATACAACCTTACTGTTATGAAGTGGGCGGTGAAGTGTTGCAAGCTGCAGCTGCCGCCAGGTGGAAAACCGATTTTGTGTTTTGGCCCGGAAAGAAAAAAAACCATCCCTACCTTAACCTGCCAGAGACCAACAAAAATATGCTTTGCAGGCTGGGTATAAAAAAGGAAAACATATTTATCAGTAAATATTGTACTCACTGTAATCCAGACTTGTTTTATTCCTATCGTCGATCCGGGGGAAAAATGACAGGCAGTCAGATGGGTATCATTTTTTTAAGGTGACAGCAATGAGAAAAAGAAGAACAAAACCTGCATATTTAAAGGTCATCGAAGGCCGGAAAAATACTGTGTCTGCAGATGATGCAGCTAAGACTGTCCCATCCCGGGCGGTGTACCTGTCTCTTGTTTTACTGGCTTCCTTGTTAATTGCGCAAATACTGGTTGGCTGGGCTTGGCGGGCGGTCAGCCGCAGTGGGGTCCATACCCTGCCGACTTTTAAAAGCACGGTCGATGTTTCTTTTTCTATTCCGGGGACAATTACCTTTGATGAAAATGTCCTCCTCGCGCCCTGTACCGGCTATATTTATTATAAGATTGCTGAAGGGCAAAGGGTGCCCTTGGATAAAACCTTGGCCCGGATTACTGCTGCCCCCCTGGAAAAGGGAGATAAAGCGCCCGCAGAAAAGGCAGAAAACAGCGAACCCGTGCAGCGTTTCAAGTCCTGGTTTTTAGGGGGGAAAGAAGAAGCTGAAGAAGTTGTTTCTTCTTTAACACAGGATGAATGCGAAACCAACGTGCTGGCTCCCTGTCCCGGGGTGGTCAGCCTGCGCCTGGATGGCCTGGAGGAATTTGGCCCACATGGTAAATTCCCGTATTTTTCAGAAGAAGAACTACAGGCTAAAGTATGTGAACCAAAGGTTTTAAACCCGGGGGAAAAAGTACACCGCTTTGAACCTTTATTTAAGATCATTGATAATTATTACTGGTATTTCAGTGCTGTTCTGCCCCCTGATCTTGGGAGGCTGGTTGCCGGCAGGACTGAAGTAAAGCTGTACTTTTCTTTTGCCCCGGCAACACCTGTTTGGGGCAGAAAAGTGGAGTTGACGGAAAATGAAAAGGATGGGGCGTTGCAGATAACCTGGTGTATTGGCCGGGAGTTGCCGGATGTCTTTAACCGGCGCCTGTGTGAAGCAGAAATAGTCTATAAAGACTTACAGGGGGTGCTGGTGCCTAAAAGTGCAATTCAGGAAATTGATGGCAAACCGGGTGTTTATATTTTGGAAAAGGGGACGATAGTTTTCAAGGAGGTTGATGTCCTCTTGGAAAGGGAACATGATCTGTTGGTTAAAAATTTGGAAGAGCAGCAAAGGATCGTGGCACAACCTGCTGAGGTTAAGGAAGGCCAACGTTTAAACTGGTAACCGGTTTACAGGGGAAAGGAGGAAGATATGCACTGGGGTTCACTGGGCAGAATATTTTAAAGGTGTTTCCGTCCGGTAAGCCGAAAGTGCGTCTTACTAAAGGAGTGTCTGGAATTATGCTTGGAAAAAATATAAAAATAGTACAAGAACGTTTAAAAAAAGCTGCTGCAAAAAGGGGGGTACCCGCGGCTAGCATCAACTTAGTAGCAGTAACCAAAACTGTTCCCGTTGCTGTCATTCGTCAGGCCAACGCCCTGGGTTTAAAGACTTTCGGGGAAAACCGTCTGCAAGAGGCCTTACCTAAGGTTGCTGCCCTACCGCCTGCAATCGAATGGCATTTTATCGGGCATCTGCAAACCAACAAAGTAAAAAATGTTTTACCTGCTTTTAAGTTAATTCATTCCTTAGACAGTATGCGGCTGGCTAAAAGGATACAAAGGGAAGGGGAAAAAATAGATAAAACGGTAAATGTACTGCTGCAGGTGAATATTGGTTTGGAGGAAAGTAAATTTGGTTTTCATCCCCAAGAAGTTGAAGATGCCTTGGGGGAATTGGCCGGTTATAGTAAACTGAAGGTTATGGGCCTGATGGCTATTGCCCCTTTCCGGGATGATCCGGAAGAGGTCCGGCCATATTTCCGCCGGCTTTATAGTCTTTTCAAAAAGATTGATATTCCGGGGATTTCGCTGAAACACCTTTCTATGGGGATGAGCAATGATTTTGAAGTGGCCATTGAAGAAGGTGCCAACATGGTTCGCTTGGGCAGTGTTATTTTTGGGGAACGAAGTTAAATTTGGGGGTAAAGCAATTATGAATCTTTGGGAAAAAGTTTTGCGTTTTTTTGGTTTGCTGGATGGAGAGGAAGCAGAGGCGCAGCCGCATGAAGGCGCTGCAAAAGCCTTAAAGGGCGGAAAGGTAGTGGCCTTCCCTGCCCCGGAAACTTCTTACCGGGTGGTCATCAGCAAGCCTGACGAATTTACCAAGGTTGAAGAGATCGGTGGCCACCTGCAAAATAAAAGGCCTGTGGTTGTTAACCTTGAAGGTATGGAACGTGAGGAAGCAAAAAGGATCATTGACTTTTTAAGCGGGGTTATCTTTGCTTTGAACGGCAGTTCACAAAAGGTAAACCCCCATATTTTTATTTTTGTTCCCTTTGGGGTAACTATCGACCATGATTCGCGGGGAAACCTTAACTTGGGTGACATTTTCCTTGGTGACAAGCAGGAATTATTAGAGGATGAGTTATTTAAAAAGTAACTGTTTTTTTGCACAGCCTTATATTCCTAAACATAGTGTGTGAAGGGGTGATCGTTATCTATTTAAAAAATGTAGTTAATATTTTGTTTGAGGTGCTCTATTTTTTAATTTTAGTACGTCTGCTTTTTAGCTTTTTGCCGGTAAATCCTTATAATATTCCCCTGCTGGAAAAAACATTGCGTTTTATTTACCAGGTTACAGAGCCTTTTTTAGCCCCCTTTCGCAGACTTATTCCTCACCTACGAATGGGCGGCGGGGCTTATCTAGATTTTTCGCCCATTCTGGCCCTTTTAATTCTGGGTATTTTGCGCCGTCTGTTATTAAGGATACTTTAGAAAAAAAGTTCCCAGGGAAGGGGGAAGCCATGTCCCAACAAAGACATCCATTAAAATATTCGCTTGTTACGGAAAAAAAATGGGCGGCTTATTTTGAGTCTATGTTAAAAGAAGTGGCCGCTAAGCAGCGTGTACGTTGCACCTTTTTTACTGATCCCCGTCAACAGGAAATAGCCCGGGAATTAATGCGCTATTATCCTGAGGTGAAATGTTCATTTTTTGGCGGCTACCCCGAAGCTGAAAGAACCAGAATCTGCCTGACTCCTGCAGCGCTGCCCGCCAGTGCAGAGGATGGGCAGGTAAGCTGCCTGTTGCTCAAAGGGGCCTTTCCGGCAGGTGTTTTGAATCACAGGGATTTTTTAGGGGCCCTGTTGGGTTTGGGTATCAATAGGGAAATGATCGGTGACATTATTTACCAAGGGGCTGCAGAGGCCTATGCCTTCCTGGCTAAGGAACTGGCAACCTTCGTACGCCTTAACCTCAAAAAAACGGGTCACTTTACTGTAGAAACAGAAGAATTGGCCCTTGAGGATGTTAAAACAAACTTAATGCCCCAGCGTATCAAAGAAATCAGGGGAACAGTGGCTTCAATGAGGCTCGATGCAGTTTCTGGTTTGGGTTTCGGACTTTCCCGTTCTAAAATTGCTCCTTGAATTAGAGGCGAACAGGTAAAAATTAATCATCAGGTTGTTAAACAGCCCTCCAAAACAGTTCAGGCCGGTGATCTCATTTCTTTAGCTGGCAGGGGCAGGATTGAAATTGTGGCAGAGCTCGGAAAAAGCCGTAAAGGCAGGACACACCTTTTAGTACACCGGATCACTTAGCAGGCAATTTTAAAATAATAATTGCCAGATTATGTCGTTTCAGTTATGATATTGTCAGGAACGCACCATTCCCACATGCCGTATCATCCAGGAGGAGGGTAAACCTGTGAACATAATGCCCATTGATATTCAAAATAAGGAGTTTGCACGCTGTTTCAGGGGTTACAAGATGGAGGAAGTAGACGAATTCTTAGATCGGATTGCCAGGGAATATGAACAGCTGGTTAAAGAAAAATTGAGTTTGGAGGAAAAAAATAATTTTCTGAAGGAAAATATCGAACAATACCAGCGGCTCGAGGAAACCTTACATAATTCCATTATTGTTGCCCAGGAAACTGCTGAAGAAGTAAAACGCAATGCCAGTAAGGAGGCAGAGCTGATCCGCAAGGAGGCTGAAAAAGAATCCCAGCGCCTTATTGAAGAAGCCCGTTTTAAGGCCAGCCGCATTCTGGCTGAACATGAAGAAGTCTACAAACAGGCGCAGGTTTTTAAGTTGCGTTTCCGTTCTTTCATTGAAGCACAACTTGCTTCTTTGGAACTGGAAGACTGGCTGCAGGAGGAAGCAGAGGCAGAAGAAGAGATTCAGGATATCGGCTGATTTTTAGTCAATCAGGTGGACAACCTGCCTGGGAAGGTTTTGCAGGCAGAAAATACGCTTACTTGACTATGGCTGCAATAAGCTTTATAATTCTATACAATGTTATACTATACCGGGTAAGGGTTACCGGCAGTATTAAGTTAGGGCCTTTGCAGAAACTTGTGGGTTTAACTGCAAAACAAAGGGCTTTCACTTAAAAACAGACTGAATAAAATAAGAAAAAAATAGGTTAAGGCCAGGAATGGGAGAGTAAGCAGAGCTAGCGTCCCTACAGCGAACCGGGTTGGGTGAAAGCCGGTGTGATCGCTTTGCTGAAGATCACCCGGGAGCCCTTATCTCCAAAGGCGCGGCCGGTAGTAAACCGGCGGGGTTACGGCCGGCGATCAGTAGAGATAAGCGTATATGAGGCTGCGTTAAAGCTTGAAGAGGTGGTTGTTGATCTAAACACAACGATCACCAGCAGGGTGGTACCACGGGAAAATCTCGTCCCTAAAGACGGGATTTTTTAATTTTATATAATGGTAAAAGGAGGATAGAGCCTGGTTTTCTTAAATCCTGAAATTAAAAAGTTTTGGGTCAAACCAGGCAGTTGGCTATGGATTACAGTTCTACTTTAAACCTACCGCAAACAGACTTCCCGATGAGAGCCGGATTACCGAAAAAAGAACCGCAATTACTGGAATATTGGGGAAAAATTGATCTTTACCATAAAATGAGGGCAAACAGGGAAAAGGCCCCGAGCTATATACTGCACGACGGGCCCCCCTACGCCAATGGCAATATCCACATGGGCACGGCCATGAATAAAGTTCTCAAGGATATAATCAATAAATATAAATATATGCAGGGCTTTGATGTTCCCTATATCCCCGGTTGGGATACCCATGGCCTGCCGATTGAACTCCAGGTGATCAAAGATAAAAAAATTAGCCGGGATGAAATTTCGGAATTGGAATTCAGGCAGGCCTGCCGGGAATATGCTATGCGCTTTGTTGATATTCAACGGGAACAGTTTATCAGGTTGGGTGTGGTGGGCGACTGGGAAAATCCCTACATTACCCTAAATCCGGCCTATGAAGCCCGGCAGATCGGTATCTTTGGCCAGATGGCCCAAAAAGGCTATATCTATAAAGGGCTTAAGCCGGTCTATTGGTGCCCCCAATGTGAAACGGCACTTGCAGAGGCTGAAATTGAATATGAGGAACGGCGTTCCCCTTCCATCTATGTAAAGTTTCCGGTGGTCGACAACCTTGGCCTTTGGGATGAAGCGTGCAAGCCGGCCTTTATTTTAATCTGGACGACCACTCCCTGGACCATTCCGGCCAATTTGGCGGTGGCCCTGCACCCCGAATACCGCTATGTTCTGGTTGAAACACAAGGAGAATATTTAATTTTAGCTGCAGAAATGTTGGACGCTGTATTTGCCTATTTGGGGCTGGAAAAAACAAATATCTGCGGTAGTTTTCAGGGCCGGGAATTGGAAGGCCTGCTTTGTCGCCATCCGCTTTACGAACGTAAATCGCAGGTTGTATTGGCCGACTATGTTACGCTGGAACAAGGCACGGGCTGTGTGCATATTGCTCCCGGCCACGGGCAGGAAGACTATGAAACCGGTCTGCAGTACGACCTGCCCGTCTACGCGCCGCTGGATGAACGGGGGGTTTTTACCGCTGATGCGGGTGAATTTGCCGGCTTGCGTTATGATGAAGGCAACAAAGCTGTGACCGAAGCTTTGCAAAGGGAAAAAGCCCTGTTGGATCTGTCCTTTATTACGCACCAATATCCTCACTGTTGGCGCTGTAAAAAAGAGGTTATTTTCCGGGCTACCGAACAATGGTTTGCTTCGATCCAGGACTTTCGGGAAGACGTGCTGCAGGCTGTGGAAGAAGTGAAATGGTTCCCGGCCTGGGGTAAAACACGCATGGCCAATATGGTGAAAGAGCGCCGGGACTGGTGTATTTCCCGCCAGCGCATCTGGGGCGTACCTTTACCTATCTTTTACTGTACCCATTGCGATGAACCTCTTCTAAACGCTGAAAGCATCCAGGCTGTACAGGATATTTTTGCCAAGGAGGGTTCTGACGCCTGGTATATTTATGAGGCTGCAGAAATTTTGCCCGAACATCTCCGCTGTCCGGCCTGTGGGAAAAAGGAATTCCGCAAGGAAGAAGACACCATGGATGTCTGGTTTGATTCTGGTTCCAGCCATGATGCTGTTCTGCAGGGCCGGGAAGAAAAAGGGCTGCATTGGCCGGCCGATCTTTACCTGGAGGGTAGTGATCAGTTTCGCGGCTGGTTCCAGTCTTCGCTGTTAACGGCCGTGGCTGTCAAGGAAAAACCCCCTTACCGTAGTGTTCTCAGCCATGGCTGGGTTGTAGACGGTAAGGGTAAAAAAATGTCCAAATCCCTGGGAAACGTCATTGCCCCGGAAGAAATAATTAAAAATTATGGGGCAGATATTTTGCGCCTTTGGGTTTTTAGTGCCGATTTTACCACCGACGTGCATCTGTCCAGGGAAATATTAAAACAGCTTGCAGAAATTTACCGCAAGATCCGCAACACCTGCCGTTTCCTGCTGGGGAACTGCTTCGACTTCGATCCCTCCCGGCACAGTGTCCCTTATGATCACCTAGAGGAGGTTGATCGCTGGGCCTTGCATCGTTTATATAAACTTGTTGAAAAAACCGGTGCAGCTTTTGAAAACTTTGAATATCACCAGGTTTTTCATGCCATCCACAACTTTGCGGCCGTGGATATGAGCAATTTTTACCTGGATATCGTCAAGGATCGCCTCTACG
>JAAYRR010000085.1 GCA_012518675.1 Bacillota bacterium | reverse complement strand
GCGGCCGTTCCCCGGTGCGCGGCAGGGAAACCGCCAGGCTTTCCCCGGCGGGGTGCCAGGCCAGGGAAGGAACCTGCACCACGTCTGCCTCCAGGAGAGTATGGGCCTCAATGCCTGCAGCCGTCACTGCGGCACAGCGGACCAGGCCTGTTGGTATGTAACCATCGGCGCTTTTCTGCCTGGTAGTATAAGCCAACCGGTTGCCCCCCGGTGACCAGTGCGCAGCGTCACCGACAGGCGCAGCGTCCACCTGCCTGGCCCCGCTGCCGTCGGCCTGAACCACCCACAAATAAGCCGGCTCAGCCCCCTCCCCGGCAGCATGTTTATAGGCCAACCAGGTACCGTCAGCCGACCAACCTATTATTTCAGCATAACCGTCCGCGGTCAACTGCCGGGGCACGGCCCCCGGTTCCCGCCCATCCAACAGCCACAAGCGGCCCTGATCCGTATAGGCCACCAGCGCATTAAATGTGGCCTGGCTGTTTACCCGTTCGTGCGGAGCCCGGCGCTCGCCGGTAACAATCTGCACCTGGCGGGCACCGCCCTCCCAGGCCACAGCCGCCCCCAAATTTTCTGCCACAAAGCGCAGCGGCACATAGACCGCGCCGCCGACCAGCCGCGCCGCTGCCGGGGCAGCCACCACCTTGCCGTTTTTAAGCACCTTGCCTGTTTGCAGGCGAAAAAAGACGGTATGCCCGTACTTTTGAATCCAGGCCGTTTTTGCAGCCCCGTTCCACTGCAGGCCCGCCCCCAGAAAAGCACCCAGATCCCTTAACGAAACCAAAACTGTCCCTTCATCCCAAAGCAGCGGCACAGCAGGTGTTGCAGGCCGGCCATCCACCAGCAACGCAGGCGCCGGTGTTGTCCCAGCAGCAGCGGCCCTCCCTGCCCCCACCGCTGCCGCCGGCATCGTTACCAGCACTGCCAACACGAGCAGCAAAACAGCCCCGCGCAGCCCCCATTTTTGCATGACAAACATCCTTCCCCTATTATATTTCCGTTCTACCCCTTTAGACGGTACAACCGCTGCCTGGTTCCACCACAGCCGGCACTGCTGTTTTGCACAATAATAAAATTGTTTATTTATAGCTCTCCTGCCGCAGCCGGGCCGGCGTTACCCCCCGCGGCGGCAAGAGGACCCGGTAACCGCCCCCTGCGCACTGCGGGGAGCTTTTTTTTGCCTCCCCGGCGCCCACAGCCGGTATTTGGCAGCCCCTGCCGGGGCGGTTAAACTGGATACAGCAAACACAAAGGAGGTGTAAACATGGCTATAAGCAGCAACCCTTTAAGCGGCCGCCTGCAGCTGCGCCTGGTGGTGGGGATGGACGATCTGGGGAACTATCTTTACCGCACCCAGTCTTATTCCAACCTGAAACCCACAGCTTCCGACCAGGACGTCTATGACGTAGGCAGCGCCCTGGCCGGCCTGCAGGAACACGGACTGGAAGAAGTGCGCCGTGTCAGCGAAGTAGTGCTGATCGAGGAGCCTTAGGAAAGGCCCCGGCAAAAAGCACAGCAATGCCACCTCTGCCGACACCTGGGTAAAGAACCCTAAGTAAGGTCCCGGCAGCAGGCAGTTGTTCAGAGGTGCCGGCCGGCTGTGGCGGTCAGCTTTCCGTCACAGCCGGCAAATATACACCGGGAAAGGAGGTGCAATCATGGAGGAGACTCTACGCTTGGTTTTCCGTAACGCCACAGGCAAAACAGTAACAAAAACTATAAAAGACCCTAGTGAAAACTTAGCTGCGGAAGATGTTGAAGAAGCGATGGACTTGATTATTAGTACAGATGTCTTTGACTCCACCGGCGGCAGTCTTGTGGAAAAGATCAGAGCAGAAGTAGTGGCCCGTGAAGTAACCACAGTGCTGGAATATTAAACGGCTGCACTTTCAGAGAAACAGGGTGCCAACGGGAGCTGCCAGATATCCCGGCGGCACCCTGTACTCTGCTCTTGGTCAAGGCAAAAGCAGCACAAAAGGATGTCCCCGGGAGTAAATTAACAGGAAGGAACAGCGTCCAACCGGGCAACGACCGGTTGGGGAGAGAATATTCCTGTGCAAGGTAGCGGAAAGGAACAGCGTCCATCAGCCGTTCCTTTCCACAACTTTTTAGAAAGAGGTGATGCTGCCATGGGGTAGAAGAACTGGTCCCCTTGATCGCCAACATCGGCTTTCCTGTAGTGGTCAGCCTCTACCTGCTGACCCGCATCGAAGGCAAATTGGATGAACTGTCGGCCTGCATCAGGGAACTCAGCGGCAACGTAGCTAAGATGCTGTAAGCACCCGGGGCCGATCCTGTTAAAAAAAAGCTGTTTTAAAAAAGGAGGGTGAGACAACATGCCCAGCAGCTACTTTGTAGACCATATTCCTGTAAACACCGCCCACAACCGGCGGCCGGGGTTATACCTGGCCCCGGAATATATCACGATACATTCCACCGGCAACCCCAGCTCCACAGCCCGCAACGAACGGGCCTGGCTGACCAACCCCGTGAACAACAGAACCGCCTCCTGGCATATCTGTGTTGACGAAAAGGAGGCCATAGAGGCCATTCCCTTAAACGAAACCGCCTGGCACGCCGGTGACGGCGCCGGCCCCGGCAACCGCAAGTCTATGGCCATTGAAATATGTGAAAGCGGCGACCGGGAAAAAACACTGGCCCATGCCGCGGCGCTGGTGGCCGGGCTGCTACAGGCAAGGGACTGGGATGTGGGGCGGCTGCGCCGGCATTTTGATTGGAGCGGCAAGGCCTGCCCGCGCATTTTTATGGACAATAACTGGGCCGGCTGGGAAACGTTCAAAGGCAGCGTCCAAACAAAGCTGAAGGCCCGCCTGAAAGGGGGTGCAGAAATGTATGCTGCGAATAGCCCCCGCCCGGCCCTGCCGCAGATCCAGCGCCGTGTTGAAGGAACAATCGACGGCCGCCCGGCAGACTTCGAAGCCTACCTGATCGATAACGTTACCTATGTTCCCCTGCGGCCGCTGGTTGAAGATTTAAAAATCCGTCTCGAATGGAAGGCGGATAAATTTCATATCCACACTGCACAGTAGCGTCTACAAAAAGATATTAGATTCAGTTAAAGGCCCCGTTAAAGCAGGGCCTTTATACTTTTTTTGACCGCAGTTCTGCCACCGTTTAATTTTTACTGTTTCTAAGGTTTAGGAAATTTTTAAAAATGTCCTTGAGGAAGCAGTTACAAGCGGGGAGTTCTCCCAGCAGTTTTTGGCTGCTAAAACCTGTAATAACAGTACCCCGTTTTTGCCGCTTGCGGTAATCCTCTAAAACAGCTTTGCCCTGCCGCAGCCGATCGTGCAAGGTTTCCGGGGTATTAAGGGTTTTTATCTGCAGGCCGCATTCAAATTTAACCAGGGATAGCCAAACTGGTTCCGCTGCCCCTGCCCCGGGGGAAACGGCCGGAACATCGGTTTCTGTTTTCCAGGAAACCCGCGGGGCACCCTTTTTTGTTGAATAGATGCTGCGGCGATCCGCCGCCCGGGCCGCTGCAGGCGGCAAAGCAGCCCCGTCTGAACCAAAGTCCGCAGTGCCCCCTCTTACAACGGCAGTGCCCTGGGTGCCCGCCCCCGGCTGGAAAGGCCCCGTTAAGCCTGCCTGCCGGTTGGCAGCCGGCGCAAGCGGCACTATTTCAACCACTTGCAGCAGGTTTAAATAGCCGAGCGTGGTTTCACCCGCCTGCACCGCCTGCCGCGTTTTCACAGGCAAAAGCACCATGCTTCCGGCAAACGGCAGCGAAACAAAGCGTTTCAGATTTAACAGCTTACTGCATTGGCGACGCAACGCCGGCAGATTTACATGATAAAATAAGGCCAATTTTTTTACCAGCCAGGTTACACCCCGCCCATCCCAGTAACTGCCCTGCCGGGTAAAAACAACTGTCCCGCCGGCCCCGTCCCGGTAACAAGGTAGCAGGGCCAGCAGCCCTTCCTGAATATACCTTTCCAGATCAAAGCTCTTGCTGTTGATTCTTATCTGCCCCTTTCTAAATAATATAACTTTTCAGCAACCGTAGTGCTATCGCCTATTATATATCCGAACCCATGTTCTGTAAAGCCCCTTTTGCTTACCGTATCAACCCTGCCGGGAACCACCTGAAAGCAGGGGCCCAATTCCCCACATTCAACCAAGTTGCGTAACTACAAGACAAAAAAAATTGAAGCCGCCCTTAGAATACCAAACGCTGCCTTGATTCTTTTTTAACAGTCTGCCCGTCCACAACCAACCCTGTTTTCCTTAACTTTACATAGGCAGCAGCCTTGGAAACGCCGTAGACTTCTGATAATATTTCCGGCAGTACCTCCGTAGCCAGCACAATTTCATCCCAACCGGCGTTTTCAACAATACGGCCCTCTGCAATACCATTTGCTGCCAGCGTTGCCTGCACCAAAGGCACAAATGTAGCATTGGGCATGGCCAGGGCTGCTGCAAAGTAATCGGCCTGGTGTTCCCGCCACTGTTCCGGGGTTCTGATGCCGCCCTTCCGGCCAAAGCTTTCCACATCGTCCTTCCGACAGCAGATAACCGGCTCTAAGGCAGCCGCGTCCCCCAATAGAGACAGCTGCCTTTCGTCTTTAGCATAAACCTGCTGGTGCATCCAGAAGTGCCCGCCTTCATGTAAACCGGTAAACAGTTCCAGCCCTTCCCGGCCTTCCGCCGTCACATATAAATCTAAAACGATTGTGTCTTTTTCCAGCACAATTTCATCAAGGCACAGGTTTTCCCGATCAAAAATAGGCAGCAGCCCCCGGCTGAAAGCGGTAACACCCAAAATACGCCCCGCATCCTCTTCATAATAAATGTGCTTGTAGTCAAGATTGACACCCAAGTAAGATTCCAGGAAATGATCATATTTTATTTTGCCGGGTTCCTTTAAAAGCTGCGGTTTATAATCCCTTAACAGCATGGCAGCCAGCTTATCTATTTCCGCATCGCTGATAACAGGCGTGTTGTTGTTCCTCCTATCCACCCTATGCCAGTTAAAAGCTATCAATATTTTTCACCAGTCCTTTTCTGCAAGTAAAATTAAGTCAAACCCCGCACCTAATCCTGTTTCTGCTTTTTCTTGCGGATAAATTGTTTCCAGTCCTCTTCCGTAATTTCACCGGTATTCGTTTTCCGCAGCGCCAAACGGGCCATCTTGCCAACTTCACTGTACATCATAACATCTTCAATATCGGAGGGCACCTCTTTGCGCCCCCTGGCCGCCAGGTCAAACATGGTGGCCTTTTCTTCAGCTGTCAGGCCCAGTTTTGCGGCCAGCATTTCAATTTTGTTTTTATCAAATGGTTTGCGCCTGTTATTTTCAACGTCGCTTAAAAAGGAAAGCGAGATACCGAGCATTTTTGATACTTCCTTAAGGGTTAATTCGTCCGGATGCTGCAGCCTCTTTTGCTTAATGTAATCCCCGAATCTCATATATTTTTCCTTAATTTTCTACACCCCCTCCCAGAGTTTAGGCTAAGCTGCTGAAAATAACTTATTTAACGCCTGCCAACTTTACCCTGACCCGCTTATTAAGCCTTATAGCGTAATTATAAGGCAAAAAAATACTCTTGTCAAGCATTATCTTCCAGAAAAGGAAATACTATGGGCAGATTGAAACAGTTAGGACTTCCTGCACAGCCTGTCATTTTCAGGAACTAAGCTGGCCCAAGGTTCCCTAAAAGCCTCCCTTGGTATTAACTTTTTTTTAGCCTGGCATATCCTTCTATCTTTCCATAGGAATAATATTGCTCAAAGGTTTCTACATAGATACAGCAAACGCAAAGGAGGTGCAAACACGGCTGTAAGCAGCAACCCTTTAAGCGGCCGCCTGCAGCTGCGCCTG
>JAAYRR010000084.1 GCA_012518675.1 Bacillota bacterium | reverse complement strand
CCGCCGCGACTTTACCATGAATGCCATGGCTATGGATCCTGGTGGCCGGCTGATCGATCCTTTTGGCGGGCAAAAGGACTTGGCGGCAGGGCTGATCAGGACGGTGGGCCGTGCGGCGGAGCGCTTTGCCGAAGATGCGCTGCGTCCCTTCCGGGCAGTGCGTTTTGCCGCACAGTTGGGCTTTGAACTGGATGCAGAGCTGTGGGAGGCTATTCCTAAAACCCTCTACCGCGTCGGCGGGCTGGCGGTGGAGCGGGTCTGCGCCGAGCTGGAAAAAATTTTACTTGCCCCGCAGGTTTCCCGGGGGCTCGATCTTTTGGTGCGTTCGGGTCTGGCCGGTGCCTCCTGCCGGGACAGTGCTAAGAATATGGACGGCAGCGTGCCCATTTTGCCTGAATTGCAGCGCCTGCGCGGCCTGCCGCAAAACCCACTTTTTCACCGTTTTGATGTCTGGGGGCATACCCTGGCTGCTGTGGCGGCCGCCCCCCCGGAGCTGACGCTGCGCTGGGCGGCCCTGCTGCACGATGTGGCCAAGGGCCTGCCCGGGGTGCGGGGGAAAAATAAATATGGCGGGCTGGCAGATCGGGGGCATGATCGGGTGGGCGCAGAGATGGCGACCAAAATTCTGGCCCGCCTTTTGCTGCCGGTTTCCCGCCGCAAAAGGATTGTCTGGCTTGTTAGAAACCACATGGTTGCCCTGCCCCAGGATCGATCTGTCATTACCCGCTGGCTAAAAAGGCGGGCCCGTTCTTTTGCTTCCCAAGCCGCACTGCAGGAAGCTGTGCACCAACTTTTTACTTTGCGTTATGCCGACCTGGCAGGCGGCATCGTAGCTCCCGCCTTTCATAAGGTACGGGAGGTGGAAAAACTAAAAGACACAGTTTTGGCAGAGGTGCCTTTTTATGTGGCAGAATTAAAAATAAGCGGCGGTGCAGTGGCTGCGGCCTTAGGCAGCGGCCCGCAGGTGGGCAAGTTTTTAGCCGACCTGCTCAATAGGGTTATTGCCGGCCGCCTGCCCAACACCCCGGCAGCGCTGCAGGAGGCCCTGGCCCGCCGGTTGCGGCGGCTGCAGATGCTGAAACAGCAGAGACAAGGAAATAACTTTAAAAAAAGGTGCTAAATAGCAGGTGCTTTCGAAAAATGAATTAATAGAACAGGTGCAGCAACATCTATTGCTAAGCAGTCCGGTTATACCAATTTGCGCTTTATACCTGTGCGGTTCCTATGCCGCAGATTGTACTACCCCGCTTAGGCGATGTTGATCTGGCTATTTTATGGGATCAAACTGAACCAAAAAGTAATTACCTTAAACACAGGCTAAACCCGATGACAGGGTTTTCATCACAACTGGGCACAAAAAAAGTTGATGTTGTTGTTTTAAATAAGGCCACGCCGGGGTTGTTTAATTATATAACCAACAGTACTGCTGTCACCGCCGGGGCGGTTTTTTCATACGATCAAAATAGAGCCGGTGTTTAATATATAACCGGCGCTGGCCCAACTTTGGGAAAAATGGGGGGAGGGCCTTGCGGCTGCAGTTGACTTTACATAATCTGAGGAGCGGTGAAAGTGGGGTAGTGCGGGCCTTAACAGCCCGGGGAACCCAGCGCAGGCGACTGCTGGATTTGGGTTTTGTGCCGGGAGCCTTAATAAAAACCGAAAGAAAAAGCCCCTTTGGGGATCCGATTGCGTACAGGGTGCGGGGGGCTGTTATTGCCCTGCGCAAAGAAGAAACCGCTTTGATTTTCGTTACAAAAATTTTATGTTAAACAAGCAAATCATCAGCCGTCCCCCGTTCCTGCATTTAACTGTTTTGCTGTACAGCTAAAACGGGGTAGGGTGGGGGGCTAAACGGGTTGTTTGGGAACCTGGCAGGGGCTTGCAGTTTCTAAAAATGTTAATAATGCCTTTTGCAAAGAGCCGGCATTATTTTTTCCCCTGGAAGGGAATGTTGTTACGCCGTAGTGCTAAACCACCACCAAAAAAATAGAAAGGGCTGCAGTTAAAAACCGGCTGCAATCATGCTAATAAGGGCTGCAGGCAAACTGGGAATGTCTGTAATCATACGCAAATGGACAGCAGATAAAAAGAAGCGGTTGCAGTTTTGTAGCTCAACAAGGCTGGCGGGCACCTTAACCCCCTGGGAGGTGTTCATAAAAAAATGTGGGCGAAACTTTGCCGCTGGTGCAAAAATGGCCGGGCAGGCCGTAAAACGGAGGCTGCTGAACGGCAGGAATTTGTGGTGGCGCTGGCCGGCAACCCCAATACCGGCAAAAGCACAATTTTTAATGCCCTGACCGGACTTCACCAGCACACGGGCAACTGGCCGGGCAAGACCGTTGCCCGGTTTCAGGGCCGCTATAGGTTTAAAAACAGGGTTTATAAATTGGTTGATCTGCCCGGTACATATTCCCTCTTTGTCAATTCTGCTGAGGAACAGGTGGCCCGGGATTTTCTTTGTTTTCAGAAACCGGCTGCAGTGATCGTTGTAGTCAATGCCGGCTGCCTGGAAAGAAATTTAAACCTTGTCTTGCAGATTATGGAAATTACACCCCGGGTGGTGGTCTGTGTCAACTTATTGGATGAGGCCCGGCGGAAAAATATCCGGATCGACCTGCCTAAATTGGAACATGAGCTGGGTGCGCCGGTGGTGGGGACTGTGGCCCGGCAGGGCCGCGGGTTGAAAAATCTGCAGCAAACGGTGGAAGATCTGCTGCTGGGCCGGGTTGAACCCCGCCCCCGGCTGCCTGTTTACGATGACGCCTTAGAAAAGGAAATTGCCGGTTTGCTAACCATGTTCAGCAACCGGGCGGACCTGGCCGTTAACCCGCGCTGGTTTGCCCTGCGCCTTTTGGAAGGGGATGCGTCCGTGCTTGGGCAGGCTGAACGCAGCAGGGTGTTTGTACAGGAACCTGAACTGCAGGCAAAACAACAGGAAACAAAAAAAATGTGGTATGAATTTAAGGCGCCGTAACAGGGCACCGGCTAAGCCTCCTGTGCAGGTGTCGGCGTGATCGTCCGCCGTGCCGGCCTGAAAAAAATCGGTTGCCCGGTTACAGCTGGAACAGCGCAGTTATTGTGTTTTAGACGCCGCAGCGGGGCAACGGTGTATGGGGTATCCGGCCGGGTTGGCAGTAAAAAGGCCTCCTTGGGCCCAAGAAAAGGAGAAAATGGTGTGCGTACATTTGTTACGGAACAGGAACGGGCCGGCAGGCAGGGGGACTGCCGGGATCGGATCGTTAAGGCCCTTTATTTAAAGGCGGAAACTATTGCCCACAATGTTGTCTCTGAAAAAAAAGGGCAGGGCCCGGATTGGGAAGGCAAAATAGATGACTTTTTAACCTCCCGGTTTTGGGGTTTTCTCACCATGGTTTTGCTGTTGGGTGCAATTTTCTGGGTTACCATCACCGGTGCAAACTACCCTTCGGAGGCCATCGCTCACTTTTTATGCGGGCTGGAGGGCAAATTGCTGTCTTTTCTGCAGTTGGCGGGGGCACCGTCATGGGTGCGCGGTATTTTGGTTTTGGGCACATATCGCACCCTGGCCTGGGTGATTGCGGTGATGTTGCCCCCCATGGCTATTTTTTTCCCCTTATTTACTTTTCTGGAAGACCTGGGTTACCTGCCCCGGGTGGCCTTTAATTTGGATTACCTTTTTAAAAAAAGCGGCGCCTGTGGCAAACAGGCGTTGACGATGTGCATGGGTTTTGGCTGTAACGCTGCCGGTGTTATTTCCTGCCGGATTATAGATTCCCCACGGGAGAGGCTGATCGCCGTGCTCACCAATAATTTTGTGCCCTGTAACGGCCGGTTTCCTTTATTGATTGTGCTGGCCAATCTGTTTTTTGCGGGGGCAGCCGGGGGCAGGGCCGGCAGCATTATCCCGGTCGGGGTGGTAGTGGGCCTGACTGTCTTTGGTGTGCTGGTTACCCTTTTTGTTTCATCCCTGCTGACCCGCACCATTTTAAAAGGTGTACCTTCTCAGTTTGCTCTGGAGCTGCCGCCTTTCCGGCTGCCACAGCCGGGCCGGATCTTGATCAATTCCCTCCGGAACCGGACGCTGTTTGTCCTGGCCAGGGCGGTGGTTGTTGCCGCCCCGGCCGGCCTCATTGTTTGGTTGATGGCCAATGTTTTTGTGGGGGAGGTGACGCTGCTGCAGGCTGCGGCCGGTTTTCTGGATCCCTTTGCCCGGGGCCTGGGGCTGGATGGCTTTATTTTGATGGCCTTTATCCTGGGGCTGCCGGCCAATGAAATAGTTTTACCCCTTTTATTAATGGCCTACCTTTCCTCGGGGGCTATGTTGGAATTGGATAGCCTGCCGGCCTTGAAAGAACTGTTGGTCAGCAACGGCTGGACCTGGCTGACGGCTTTAAATGTGATGTTGTTTTCCCTCTTGCATTTTCCCTGCAGTACCACGTTGTTGACAATTTTTAAGGAGACCGGCAGTAAAAAATGGCTGTTTATATCCTTTTTGCTGCCCACCCTGCTTGCTGTGGCGGTCATTTTTATGGTAACACAGGGCGTGCGCCTACTAAGCCTGGTTTAGATTTGCTGTTTGGTGCCCTTTTTTGTTGCTGCCAGTATCACTATTTGCGGGCTGTGTTTAAGCCTAAAAACTTCATTGTTTCCACGATAAACAGTGGCAGGACTGTCAGCAGGAAAACCCAGGCCCACTGGCCGGCAGTTAAATTTACAAGCTGGAAAACACCCTTAAGGGGCGGGATGAATGCCAGGGCAGCCATCAGCAGGGCAGAAAATCCGGTGCCGGCAAAAAGGTAATAATTGGGCGCCAGCAGGCGTGAAAAAATCGATAGCCTGCTGGAACGTATATTGAAGGCATGGGTTAGCTGTGAAAGCCCGAGCACCAAAAAAGCCATGGTGCGCCCGGCGGCAAGGCCCGCGGTGCGGCCCAAGGTATAGGCTGTCAGTGTCAGCCCGGCGATCATCAGCCCCTGGTAAAGGATTCTAAAAACAATTTCCGGCGTGAAAAAAGAGCTGCCCGGCCGGCGCGGTTTGCGTTTCATGATCCCTTCTGCCGGCGGTTCTACACCGAAAGCCAAGGCGGGGAAGCTGTCTGTGACAAGGTTAATCCAAAGGATATGCACGGGTAAAAGAGGGGTGTCCCAGTTGAGCAGGACGGCCCCAAAAAGCACGATTATTTCGCCGATATTGCAGGAAAGCAGGAATTGCAGGGCTTTGACGATGTTGTCATAGATCGTCCGCCCTTCTTCTACAGCAGTGACGATTGTGGCAAAGTTGTCGTCGGCCAAGATCATGGCGGCGGCTTCCTTGGCCACATCTGTGCCGGTAATACCCATGGCCACACCGATATCAGCGGTTTTCAGGGCCGGGGCGTCGTTGATTCCATCGCCGGTCATGGCTACCACCTGGCCGTGTTTTTGCAAAGCTTTGATAATGCGCAGCTTATGTTCCGGGGCGACGCGGGCATAAACCCGGCAGTCCATCACCTGTGCGGCCAATGTTTCATCATCCATGACCGCCAGTTCTGCGCCCGTAATTACCCGGCCGTTGCCCTGCAGGATGCCGACCTTGCGGGCGATGGCCAAGGCAGTGCCTTGGTAATCACCGGTAATCATTACCGGGCACATCCCGGCAGTCAAACATTTTTCTACAGCCGGCCTGGCTTCCGGGCGGGGTGGGTCGATAATCCCCGCCAACCCGGCAAAAATGAACCCGTTGGCCAACAGTTCTACATCGTCTCCGTTGTCTTCCTTGATGGGCAATGCTTCAGTTTCCTTATAGGCCAAGCAGAGCACCCGCAGCCCTTCAGCGGCCATCTCCTCATTGGCGGCAACAATCAGTTCCAGCTGTGCTGCTGTAAGTTCTACAACCTTATCTTTTTCCAGTATTTTGGCACACAGGGGCAAAACCACATCCGGGGCGCCTTTGGTATAGACCCTATAAAGATTATGGCTGCGGTGGGCTGTGGCCATGTATTTGCGCCGGGAATCAAAAGGGATCTCCGAAACCCGGGGTGTAAGGTTTTCCAGCCGGTTTTTATGCAACCCGGCCTGCAGGCCAAGCTGTACCAGGGCTGTTTCTGTCGGGTCGCCGTTAACCTCCGGGGTACCGTTTCCATCCCGGTTGGGGGGCATGTTTATTTGGGCATCGTTGCAGAGAACGCCAATTTGTACCAACTGTTGAAAGCTGTTTTCCTGTAAGCCTTCCTGTTGAAGGCTGTTCGCGGCCAGGGCTTCTGAAACAGGTAACACCCGGCCGTCATAGAATACCTTTTGCACCGTCATTTTGTTTTCTGTTAACGTGCCTGTTTTATCGGCACAGATTACCGTGGTATTGCCCAATGTTTCCACCGCCGGCAGTTTTTTGATGATCGCCCGGCGCAGGGCCATCCGCCGGACGCCCAAGGCAAGGACAACAGTGGCGATGGCCGGCAGCCCTTCCGGGATGGCTGCTACCGCCAAGCTGACCGCGGTGAGCAGCATATTCAAGGTTTCCCGGCCATAGGCCACGCCGGCTAAAAACATGACGGTACAGGCTATGGTTACCATCACCCCCAAGGTTTTTCCCAAGGCTTCCAGCCTTTTTTGCAGCGGTGAAATGCCCCCCTTTTCAGCCTGGATAAAAGCGGCGATCTGACCCACCTGGGTGGATTGCCCTGTTTCCACGACCAAACCTTTGCCGCGCCCATAGACCACGGTTGTCCCCATAAAGGCCATATTGTGCCGATCCCCGGGCAGGGCTGCGACGTTGAATGTGGCCCCCGCCTTTTTATCTGCAGGGGCCGACTCGCCCGTGAGCATGGATTCCATGATTTTAAGGTTGGCGGCTTCAACCAGCCGCAGGTCGGCGGGCACCAGCGCTCCGGATTCCAGGATGATCAGATCGCCGGGGACCAGGTTGCGGGCCGCCGTTTCCTGCAGGTTGCCGGCGCGCACGGCTTTGGCCGTCGGTGCAGCCAACTGCTGCAGGGCCTCCAGGGATTTTTCTGCTTTGCTTTCCTGCACAACGCTGATGACAGTGTTGACGATCACGATGGCTAAGATGATGGCCGCGTCTGTAGTCTGTCCCAGTAAAGCCGACAGGAGGGCTGCCGCCAGGAGGACGATGATCATAAAGTTGAAGAGCTGTTCTTTGATCCGGGCGGACAGTGTTTTTCTTTTTTCCTTTTTTATTTCATTGGGGCCGTAGCGCTGCAGCCGGTGCAGGGCTTCAGTTTCCGACAGGCCGCTTTCGCGGGAGGTTTGCAGCTCACTTTCAGTTTCTGCCACCGTCTTTGCATGCCAGGGCCCGGGCCCGGAATCTTCTTTGTGTTGCGGGGGTTTGCCGGGGCGTTTGTTAAACTTCATCTGCTATTTTCTTCCTTCCATAGGTTATGTTTTTGCCGCTCTGCCGGGTGGGCTGGCCGTACTGGTTTGCCCCAAAGGTTAACAATGAAAAGACCTTTACCCCTGGGCGGGGTAAAGGTCTTACTCTGATCAGTCCGCATAATCTTGAACAGATCCCCGCTGCCCGGATGTTTCACATCGTCCTGACGGACAGCAGCACCATTGAATGCTGGCGAGTTACTCCCCTTTACCAGTCTTTCCTCGGTCTTAAACCTTAATATACATGATGTTTGGCAGGGAGTCAACCTGTAGGGTTGGTTTCAGTGCATGCGGGTTAAAAAATAGGATCTGGGAAAAAATAATCCTGTAAAGAATAAACTGTTGTTGAAAACCGGTGGGTGTTTTTTCAGGTCTGCAGGCCGGGGTTTGTGCACTGCCTGATTCCCGCTTGGGGATCAATATACCCTCGGGCCTGCAAGTAAGGGCCCCACAGTAAACCGGGGCCAGCGTTTTTACATTTAACCGGGTTTTCTGTAAGCAATTTCCAGACTAATCACAAGAACTATTTCAAAAGGACGGTGGCGATGTGTCTTTTTCCGCACTTTTTTCCCCGTTAAAAGTAGGTACGTTGGAACTGCAAAACCGCTTTGTGATACCCCCCATGGGTACGAACCATGCCAATAGTGACGGCACGGTCAGCGATCGAAATATTGCTTATTGGCAGGCCCGGGCCCGGGGGGGTTGGGGGTTGATTATTGTAGAGGTTACGGCTGTCGATCCCTTGGGTAAGGCCATTCCCTACCAACTGGGGATCTGGGACGATAAGTTTATTGACGGCCTGCGCCGGGCTACAGAGGCTGTGCACCAATACGGGGCTAAAATTGCCGTGCAGCTGCATCATGCCGGACGCCAGACTTACCGTTCCGTGATCGGCGAACAGCCGGTAGCACCTTCCCCGGTGAGCTGCCCGGTGTGCCGAGAAATCCCCCGGGAGCTGACTGTGGCAGAGGTTTATGCGCTGATTGAAAAATTTGGTGATGCTGCCCGGCGGGCCCGTGAAGCCGGCTTTGATATGGTGGAGATCCACGGGGCACACGGCTACCTCATTGCCCAGTTTATGTCTCCTCACGCCAACAAGCGTGTTGATGAATTTGGCGGTTCCTTTGCAAACCGCATGAAATTTCCCTTGGAGATCATCCGCAACGTGCGCCGCAAGGTAGGACGGGGCTTTCCCCTCAGCTTTCGTTTCAGTGCGGAAGAAAGGGTGCCCGGAGGCATGGACACAGAGGAATCTTTGGCGGCAGCACGGTTGGTGGAAGCTGCGGGGATAGATGTTTTGGATGTTTCTGTGGGCGTTTATGGTTCCATGGAATACATCTTTGCCACCCCGGCTTTGCCCCCCGGCCACAGCCTGCCTTTGGCCGCTGCAGTAAAAAAAGCTGTGAAAATTCCGGTGATCGGTGTGGGCAGGTTTAATGAACCGCACTTGGCTGAAAATGCTGTGCAGACAGGAAAAGCGGATTTAATTGCCTGGGGGCGGCAGTCCTTGGCCGATCCGGAACTGCCCAACAAGGTGGCGGCAGGCCAAGTGGATGAAATTGCGCCCTGCATCGCCTGCAACCAGGGCTGTGTCGGTTATCTGTTTGATGCCGATAAACTGTTGGTTTCCTGCCTGGTCAACCCCTTTTGCGGCAGGGAGGTGGCCATGGAAATAAAGCCGGCCCAAAAGAAAAAAAAGGTTGTGGTGGTCGGTGCCGGCCCGGGCGGCCTGGAATGTGCCTGGGTAGCAGCCGCCTGCGGCCACGAAGTCGTTCTCTTTGAAAAAGAGGCGGTGGCCGGTGGTCAGTGGCGGGTAGGGGCGATCCCGCCTGCCAAACAGCCCATTGCAGCAGCCCTAGCGTATTACCTGCGGATGTGCAATAAATATGGCGTTAAATTAAGGATGGAAACAGAAGCCACCGCAGAGCTGATTTTGGCAGAAAACCCGGCAGCCGTTGTCCTGGCCACCGGGGGAGAAACAGATTTTCCCCCGCTGCAGGGCATTGATAATCCCCGGGTGGTAACCGCCAGTGAGGTGTTGGAGGGCAAAGTCGACCCGGGGCCTGCAGTGTTGATTATCGGCGGCGGGCTGGTCGGCAGCGAAACAGCCGATTTTTTAGCTGAACAAGGGCGGGAGGTCACTGTCCTGGAGATGCTGCCGGAAATTGCCACGGATATGCAGGACGTTGTCCGGCAATTTTTAATGGATAGACTGTACCATTTTGGGGTGGATATTGAAACAGAAACCACCGTCCGGGAAATTACCGCAGATGGTGTAAAGGCCATCCAGGACGGCCAGGAAGTGCGTCTGGAGGGGTATGATAATATTGTAATCGCCACGGGGATACAGTCTGTGCGCGGGCTGGAAGAACAGCTCAAAGGTAAGGTCCCGGAGCTGCATATTATCGGCGACGCCGCCGAACCGCGTAAAGCTATTGACGCTATTGAAGAAGGTGCTGCTTTGGCCGTCAAGCTATAAACACACCTGAACAAACCTTAAAACATCAATATCCCCTGAAAAATATGTTCAGGGGGTATTGAAACATACGATCGTTTAAAAATTGCAGTTAAAAAAGGCCGGTTGGTGATGACACCAGCCAAAGTCATTCCCAAAGAAGAGCTTTGGGCCTGGAAACCGGAAATCCGTCACTTTTTCATCAGAATTTCTACTAAAACCTGGACAGGATGCAAAATTGTAAAGTTGATACACGGTTCTTACTTTTTTGCTCATAAATGACAAACCACCCCTTTAATGCTTCTATAATACATTCTAAATTCTACAATTTATTTAAATTTCCTCTATTTTCTTTAACTAGTCAAAGCATAAAGGTTTTGCCAATATGGTGCTAAAAGAAGAATTGTTATAAACGTACAGGGTTGCAATAAAGGCTTTTTAGTTCAATTCTGCTTGAATGTCCAAAGGTTCATGGAATAGGGATTTTCTGCTTATAAACCAGCTTTAATCTGCTTCCATTATGGCTGCCCGCCGGCTTTTTTTAGTGACAGGGAGATGCGTTTTTTCTGTAGATCTACGGCAATGACCCTCACTTTGACAACATCGCCGACTTTTACGACATCCAATGGGTGTCGGACATAAGCGGAGGAAAGTTCAGAGATATGGACCAGCCCATCTTCATGCACGCCGATATCTACAAAGGCACCGAAATCCACCACGTTGCGGATTACACCTTGAAGTTCCATGCCTTCTTCTAGGTCTTCAAGCTGCAGGATGCCCTTCCTGAAAACCGGTGGGGGCAGATCGTCCCGGGGATCCCGCCCGGGTTTAACAAATTCATCTAAGATATCCTGCAGGGTCGGTTCCCCGACCTGCAGTGCGGCGGCCAGTTCTTTGATCCGGGAGGGAGGCAGGTGCAGCTCTTTTTTCCCTAAGTCAGTGGGTTCAATGCCGGTAAGGGCCATGAGCCTTTTGGCGGTGGCATATGATTCCGGATGGACGGCACTGCGATCAAGGTAGTTTGCAGCAGCAGGGATCCGTAAAAAACCCGCGCATTGCTGAAAGGTGGCCGGGCCCAGGCGGGGCACCTTTTTTAGTTCAGCACGGCTTTGGAAAGAACCTTCTTTTTCACGGTAGGCCACAATGTTGGCTGCCACAGTTTTGTTGATCCCCGCTACATAGGACAGCAGGGCGGGCGAGGCTGTGTTTAGATCCACTCCGACCTGGTTTACGCAGGATTCTACAACACCGTCAAGGGTGGCTGCCAACTCCTTCTGGTTGACATCGTGCTGGTACTGGCCGATGCCAATGGAACGGGGATCTATTTTAACCAGTTCGGCTAAGGCGTCTTGCAGTCGCCGGGCGAGAGAAACGGCGCTTCTTTCCGCTACATCCAGCGCCGGGAATTCAGCCTGCCCCAATGCGGAGGCCGAATAGACACTGGCGCCGGCTTCGTTGACCACGGTATATTCCAGGTCGATTTTTTCCTTTTTTAGCAGTGCGGCAATAAAGGCTTCTGTTGCACGCCCGCCGGTGCCGTTGCCGATGACGATGGCGTTGAGGTTGTGTTTTTCCAGCAAGGCCAGTACTATCCGGGCCGAGTTTACCTGGTCATTGCGGGGAGGGGTGGGGAAGATGACGGCGGTTTCCAGCAGTTTCCCCGTTTCATCCACACAGGCAATTTTGCAGCCCGTTCGCAGGCCGGGATCGATGGCTAAAATTCTTTTGCCCCGCACCGGGGCGATCAGCAGCAGGCTCTTTAAATTTTCCTGAAATACTTTCAGCGCCTGTTCTTCGGCCTTTTGAGTCAGCTCGCTGCGGATTTCCCTTTCCAGGGAGGGGTAAAGCAATCTTTTCCAGCTGTCCGCAATGGCTTCAAGGAGTTGGTGCCGGGAGTTGTCCTGGTGGTCAGCACGAATATAAAATTCTTTGAGGCGCTGTAGGATTTCTTCCTCCGGGGCTGCTATTTTTACCTGTAAAAAATCTTCCCTTTCACCCCTGTTCAGGGCTAAAATACGGTGGGGCTGAATTTTCCAGCAGGGTTCCGCAAAATCGTAGTACATGGCATAGGTGCCTTTTTCGTCCCTTTTTTCCTCTGCCGGGCGTACCTTGGAGGTAATAATCCCTTCTGTAAGAATCAATGACCGCAGTTGGGGGCGCAGTTGGGGTTCGTCGGCGATCATTTCGGCGATAATATCCCGGGCCCCGCCCAGGGCATCTTCGACGGTGAACACTTCTTTTTCCGGGTCTATAAAATCAGGGGCTGCTTGTTCAGGATCTGTTTCCCCGGCCATGATTAGTTGTGCCAGGGGTTCCAGGCCTTTTTCTTTGGCCCTAGTGGCGCGTGTCCTTTTTTTAGGCCGGAAGGGGCGGTAGATGTCTTCCAGGGCGGTTACATTGGCGGCATTTTGTATGGCCGCTTCGATTTCCGGGGTAAGTGCCTCCTGTTCGGCCAGGAGGCGGCAAATATCCTCCCGGCGTTTTTCCAGGTTGCGGTGTAAAGTTAATTTTTCGGTGAGCAGGCGCAGCTTCTCGTCAGTCATGCCCCCTGAAACTTCCTTGCGGTAGCGGGCGATAAAAGGAATGGTATTGCCTTCATCCAAAAGGGCAACCACCTGTGATACGTATTTAAGTTCCAGATTTAGTTCCGCGGCCAGGCGCCGGAGAATTTTCTTTTCTATGGTCAAGTCCTTTTCTTTTCCTGCTTTTTCTGCAGTCATAAACATCCCCCCAAAAATAGAATCTGTTTGGTTCGGGTACAAATTGGTGACAGTACGTGGGCCTTCATTGTTTGTTTTATGCAGTTTATTTCTATTAGTTTGCACGCAGAAGGTAGTACCTTATCCCGCTGGTACAAAATGCACCTGCTAAAATAAACCGCATCAATTCTACTATATTTCTGCCTGCAATGTCCAAGGCTATGCAGTTCCATTTGATTCTGCCCCTGTTATAATTTCAATTATAGGCCGGCTGTGATTACAATTATAATGGGAAAAAGTGCCGGGTTGTGCTGTCAGTTTTAAAACTGCTTAGGGTATTGACAATCCTTAGAGAGGGCGGTATGCTGATAACACATACACCCCGGTGGGGGTATAAAGGAGGGAAAACATGCCTACTGCCAAAGAAAAGTTTGCTGTAACCGGGATGACCTGTGCGGCGTGTTCGGCTGCTGTAGAACGCAGTGTGCAAAAGGTTCCCGGTGTGGAATCGGTAAACGTCAATCTGCTGACCAACAGTATGAATGTCAGCTATGATGCGGGACAAGTTTCTGGTGCAGAAATTATCAAGGCTGTAACAGATGCCGGCTACGGGGCCTCTTTAAAAGCAAAGCCGGGCGCTGAAGGGGCCCTGCAGGCAGAACCGGCTGCAAACCCGCTGCTTTTAGAAGCAGCGGAAATGAAGCTGCGCCTGCAGGTTTCTATTTTACTGATGATCCCCCTCATGTATATTTCCATGAGCCATATGTTTAACTGGCCGCTGCCTTCATTTTTATCAGGCCTGGAAAACGCGGTTTCCTTTGCTTTTGCCCAGTTTTTACTGGCAATACCCGTGATTTTTATCAACCGCAAGTTTTATACGGTGGGGTTTAGGACCCTGTTCAGGGGGCATCCCAATATGGATTCCCTGATCGCCATTGCCTCCGGGGCGGCCCTGTTCTATGGCATTATTGCTATTTTTCGTATGAGCCATGGCCTGGGGATTGGCGACTGGGGGCTGGTGCAGGGCTACTACCATGATCTTTACCTGGAATCTTCAGCCATGATTCTAACTTTAATCACCGTGGGGAAATTTTTAGAGGCCCGTTCCAAAGGGAAAACATCGGAGGCCATCAGAAAGCTGATGGATTTAGTGCCCAAAAAGGCCAGAATAGAAAGGAACGGCAGGGAAGAGCTGATCCCGGTGGAAGCAGTAGGGATTGGGGATACGGTGATCATTAAACCGGGCGATCTGCTGCCCGTGGACGGCGTAATTACAGAGGGACAGTCCTTCCTGGACGAATCTTCCTTGACCGGGGAAAGCATTCCCGTTGCAAAACAGGTTGGGGAACGGGTAAGTGCGGCTACAATCAACCAGGGGGGAGCTTTCAAGTTTAGAGCCACACATGTCGGGGCAGAGACCACGCTGGCCAAAATAATTGCCTTAGTGGAGGATGCCAATGCTACCAAGGCGCCTGTTGCCAGGCTGGCGGATACAATCAGCGGCATCTTTGTCCCGGTGGTAATCAGCATTGCTGTGCTTACGGCGGCCGGCTGGCTGTTGGGCGGGGCCACTTTTGAATTTGCGCTTTCCATGGGTATCACGGTGCTGGTGGTTTCCTGTCCCTGCGCCCTGGGTTTGGCTACCCCGGTGGCGATCATGGTGGGGACCGGCCGGGGGGCAGAGGAGGGTATCCTGATCAAGTCGGCGGAGGCCCTGGAAATTCTTCACAGGGTGCAGACGGTGGTGCTGGACAAAACCGGTACGCTGACCGCAGGCAAGCCGCGGGTTACCGACTTGGTGCTGGGCACTGCTAAATCTGAAGAAGAACTGTTGGCGGCGGCCCAGGCGCTGGAGAAAAATTCTGAACATCATTTGGCCAAAGCTATTTTAAATTATGCCCGGGAAAAAAATATACCCCTGCGGGAGATCGACGGTTTTAAGGCGCTTGCCGGGCAGGGGGTGGAAGGTTTTCTGGACGGGGAGTTCTACGCCGCCGGCAACGCAAAATATATCAGGGCCAAAGGGGTGGCCACCGGGGCTGCGGCAGAGCTGTCACACCAGTTTTCCCGGGAAGGGAAAACCCCGCTTTATTTCGCCCGGGGGCAGTCTTTGCTGGGGGTTATTGCCCTGGCGGATGTTCCCAAGCCTACCAGCCGGCAGGCGGTGCAGAGGTTTAAGGAGTTGGGCGTTAAAGTGGTGATGCTGACCGGGGACAACCAGCGGACAGCCGAAGCTATTCGCCGGCGCCTGGGGATCGACGAAGTGATCGCCGAGGCGTTGCCGCAGGAAAAAGACCGGAAAATTCAGGCCCTGCAGGCACAGGGGCAAAAGGTGGCCATGATTGGCGATGGGGTCAACGACGCGCCGGCGCTGGCCAGGGCTGATGCCGGCATCGCCATCGGCGCGGGTACTGACGTAGCTATTGAAGCGGCGGATATTGTGCTGACTAAAAATGATCTGCTGGATGCGGTGGGGGCCATGGAGCTGTCGCGGGCCACGCTCAGGAATATTAAACAGAATCTTTTCTGGGCATTTTTCTATAACGTTTTGGGCATCCCGATCGCCGCCGGCCTTTTCTATCCCGCCTTCGGCCTTAAATTGACGCCGATGATCGGCGCGGCAGCGATGAGCCTCAGTTCATTTTTTGTCGTTACCAACGCCTTAAGGTTGCGCAAGTTCAAGCCCGCTGCCGCCAGGGCCGGGGGACCCGGCAGGGAAAAGGAAACTGAAGAAATAAAAGCGGAAACAGTTACAAAAACAGTGTTGGAGGGCCTGGCTGAGGATGATGCTCCCCGTAATGAATTACAGGCCCCGCCGGCTGAAAAAATAAGCGACAGGGAGGCTGAAGAAATGGAAAAAGTTTTGCAGATCAAGGGCATGATGTGCAACCACTGTAAAGCCCATGTAGAAAAAGCCTTAAGCGCCTTAGAGGGTGTAGACGTGCAGGTTGACTTGGAGGCGGGCACGGCCCGGGTAGCATTATCAAAGGCGGTGGCAGATGAAACATTAAAGCAGGCCGTGGAAGAAGCCGGCTATGAAGTTACCGCCATTTCAGGGCAGGTTTAAAAGATGAGGGCCGACCGGGAATTGGTTTTAAGGAAACTGAAGACGGTGCGCGGGCAGGTTGAAGGGCTGCTTAAAATGGTGGAAGAGGATCGTTACTGCATTGAT
>JAAYRR010000083.1 GCA_012518675.1 Bacillota bacterium | reverse complement strand
GACTTTTAATCAGGGTGTCCCAGGTTCGAATCCTGGATGGCTCACCAAAAATGCGAGAGTGGCGGAACGGCAGACGCGCCAGGTTCAGGACCTGGTGGGAGCAATCCCGTGGGGGTTCAAATCCCTTCTCTCGCACCAACCGTTAAAACCCTTGAACTTTAATTCAAGGGTTTTTATATTTTCATTGCAGGCAAAATAATGGAGGGGGCCAGTTTAAGCAGCTGTAATAATTGCAGTGAATAAAGTGGCACGGCAGGAATTACTTTTATTTTTCTCGAAGTACTTTCAGGTACCTTTCTTAAGTACTTTGAGTGCCATAGTACTTAATGTAAAGCTTTTATTTTAGGTATGATTTTATACTGAAACTGTGTCTTTTGACAAAAACCAGTCAGACGAACAATTTACGCAGAAGGGGGTTGTCCCACTTGTCATTAATACGGGATCAGGGCCTTGCTCCTGAAGGCCTAAAAAAAATCGAATGGGCAAAGGAGCATATGCCGATTTTAAAAGAATTGGAAAAAAACCTACAGGAAAACAAACCCTTTAAGGGCCTGCATATTGCTGTTTGCATCCACCTGGAAGCCAAGACAGCCTATATGGCCCTGGTTTTTAGGGAAGGAGGGGCCCAGGTTACTGTTACCGGCAGCAACCCCCTTTCGACCCAAGATGACGTGGCTGCCGCCCTGGTACAGGAGGGCTTGCAGGTTTTTGCCCTGCATGGCGCTACAGCAAAGGAATATGAAGAATGTCTTTACCGGACGGCGGAGACCAAACCCCAGCTGCTCATCGATGACGGGGGCGATCTGGTTTCGCTCCTGCATAAAAGTTTCCCCGCTGATCTCCCCGGAATAATAGGCGGCGCAGAGGAGACAACCACGGGGTTAATCCGGTTGCGGGCCATGGAAAAGAACAAGGCCCTCCGTTTTCCGATGATCGCTGTTAACGATGCGTTATGCAAACATTTATTCGACAATCGTTATGGCACCGGCCAGTCAGCCTGGGACGGAATTATGCGTGCCACAAACTTAATTGTTGCTGGAAAAAATGTGGTTGTCATCGGTTATGGCTGGTGTGGCAAAGGGGTTGCCATGCGAGCCAAGGGTTTAGGCGCCAAAGTGATTATTTGTGAGGTAGATCCTGTCAAAGCCCTGGAGGCACACATGGATGGTTTCCATGTCATGACCCTGTTGGAGGCGGCACCCCGGGGTGATATTTTTATTACAGTAACCGGCTGCAATAAGGTGTTGGCCGCAGAACATTTTAAGATCATGAAAAACCGGGCAATTTTAGCCAACGCCGGACATTTTGATATTGAAATTGATAAACAGTCCCTAAAAAAATTGACTGGGGCGCCCCGGCAGGTGCGGCAAAATGTAGAGGCCTATACCTTTCCTGACGGGCGCAGCCTTTACCTCCTGGGGGAGGGACGGCTGGTAAACTTGGCGGCCGCCGACGGCCATCCGGTAGAAATTATGGATATGTCCTTTGGGCTGCAAGTCTTAGCTTTAAACTATCTTTTAAAGAACAAAGGGAAACTGGAAAACAGAGTCTTGCCCCTGCCGCCGGAACTGGACCAGGATGTTGCCTGGTTAAAATTAAAGGCGCTGCAGATTAATATCGACGCCCTGTCAACAGAACAGCAGGCTTACCTGGAAAGTTGGGATTTCTAAGCGTCATAAAAATATTATAAAGCAGGAAAGGGGGAACCTGGTTTTTTACTGCCAGGAGGGGAACCATGAAAATTGAACTGGCCATTATAGGAGGAACAGGTTTCTATTATCCCGGCATTATGGATAATAGCGAAGAATTTACGGTAAAAACAGCTTTTGGGGAAACACAGTTTATTGGCGGCACCTACCAAGGTTTAAACATCGCTTTTTTAGCCCGTCATGGGCAAGAACATGCCGTGCCTCCCCACCGTATTAATTACCGTGCCAACATTGCCGCCCTGCAGAAAATAGGGGTACAAAGGGTGCTTGCAGCTACAGCCGTCGGCACATTAAAAGAACAGCTGCCCCCGGGAACACTGGTAATCATCGATCAATTCATTGACTTTACTAAGAATCGCCCCCAGACCTTCTATGATGGGGACGATGAAAAAGGTGTTGTCCATACAGATTTTTCAGAACCCTACTGCCCACAAATCAGGGAACGCCTGAAAACAACACTTAACAATAAAGGGAGCTTTTTTGCTGAAAAAGGCACCTATATTTGTACTGAAGGACCCCGTTATGAAACACCGGCAGAAATTAAAGCCTTTGCCCTTTGGGGGGCCGATGTTGTGGGCATGACAAACGTGCCGGAGGTAACCCTGGCCCGGGAAGCAGGCTTATGTTATGCTAACCTGTCCCTGGTTACAAACTTTGCTGCAGGAATATCCCCGCGCCCTCTTAACCATCAGGAAGTGGTGGAAATGATGGAGGATAAATTAGATCTAATCCGGGAAGTGTGCATGGATACCCTGATTTCCTTACCGCCGGAAAGAAAGTGCCATTGCTGGCAAAAGGAAAATTTCCCGCTGGGCCAGTAAGGAAACGGAATGGAAGGAGGCTTGCCTGGTAATGAAAAAAATTTACCCGCTGCTTTGGAAAAGTAAAGTCCTGTTTCTTCTTGATCAAAGAGCCCTGCCGGAGAAGAAACGCTATCTTGCCTGTCGCACCCTGAAAGATGTCCAAAAATGTATCCAAAGAATGATTGTCCGCGGTGCCCCGGCTTTGGGGGTAGCTGCTGCTTTTGCTATGGTGCTGGAAGCCCGCAGGGCGTTTGACAAACTGAACAGCCAAGGCAAAGGCTATTCCTTTACCCAACTGTTAAAATATTTGACTTTGGCCGGCAGTATCCTGCAACAAACCCGCCCCACAGCTGTCAACTTAGCCTGGGGAATTAGAAGAATGCTCAGTAAATGCCTGAAATTAAAAGGGGCCCGGCCCGATGCAATTTTGTCAGGGTTAGAACAGGAAGCCCTCCGGATCTACAGGGAAGATGTAGCGATCAACAGAAAAATTGGCTTCTATGGGGCCAGCTTGATTGCAAACGGCTCCCGCGTATTAACACATTGTAATGCGGGCGCCCTGGCTACAGCAGGTTATGGAACAGCGCTCGGGGTAATCAGAAGCGCTTATTCCCAGGGCAAAATCACCCATGTTTACACTTCTGAAACAAGACCCTTTTTACAAGGATCCCGTTTAACTGCCTGGGAGCTGCAGCAAGAAGGCATTCCCTTTTCTATTATCGTTGACAGTGCAGCCGGTTATTTTATGCATCAAGGGGAAATCAGCTGTGTGATAGTTGGGGCTGATCGGATAGCCGCTAACGGCGATGTAGCCAACAAAATAGGTACCTACACATTGGCAGTTTTGGCCCGGGAAAACAACCTGCCTTTCTATGTTGCCGCCCCTTTTTCAACCATTGATCTTTCCTTGGGCTGTGGTCAGGAAATAGTTGTGGAAGAAAGGGCCCCCCATGAAATAACAGCGTTTCGGGGCAAGCCCCTTGCACCTGCCGGTGCCCAAGCAAAAAACCCTGCCTTTGACATCACTGCAGGTCATCTGATTACGGCTCTGATTACAGAACATGGTCTGCTGCCTGCCCCCCAAAACGGCAAATTGGCGCAATTTGTCCGGCAAGGGGGGGGAACAGCATGAACACCTTAGAAAGGGCTAAAAGAGAGCTTGTCAACACCGCCTATGCTGCATATCAGAAAGGTCTTTTTTACGAAACCTGGGGTAATATGAGCTGTAAACCCACAGAAAACAGCATTGTGATTACGCCCAGCGGGATCCCCTATGCAAAGTTGCGTTTTTTTGATATGGTTGTGATCGAATCGTCCGGAAAAACTTTGCAGGGCCGCCTGAAACCTTCGACAGAACTTCCCTTGCACTTAGCAATCTATGAAAAAAGAAAAGACATCCGGGCCATTGTACACACCCATAGTATTTATGCCGCCGCCTTTGCGGTCAGCAGAAAAGGGATCCCTGTAGCCCTGGAGGAACAGGCCCAGATCGTGGGCGGCGTTGTCGAGGTGGCCGCATATGCCCCACCCGGCAGTCCAGAACTTGCTGCCAACGCCTTGGAGGCATTGGGTGATAACAGCGCCGTGCTGCTGGCAAACCACGGGCTAATTTGTACAGGGCCTGATTTGGCTGCCGCCTTACAGCGCTGTATAGTTATTGAAAGAAACGCTCGCGTAATTCTTTGTTCCAAACTTTTAGGCCAAACTTTTACCCTAAGCCCTGAAGAAGTGACCAACCTAAGGTCGGATTTTCTATTTCTTTATGGCCAGCAGGGCCATGCTGAATAAAAGGAGTGAATAATTTGCCGGAAAAAATATTGCTGCAGGCAGATTACTTTCTCACCTGGGACGAAAATTTGAAACTTTATTCCCGGGCAGAAATGGTTATTGAAAACAGTTTGATTACTTACCTGGGCCCCCGGCTGGAACGCCCTGAAAAAAATTTCAAGAGGGTTATAAACGAAAAAAACAGCCTGGTTATACCAGGCTTTATCAATACCCATACCCATGCCGCCATGTCCCTTTTCCGGGGTTATGCTGATGACCTGGCCCTGATGGACTGGCTGCAAAATAAGATCTGGCCGGCAGAGGCAAAACTAAAAAAAGAGGATATTTACTGGGGAACACTGCTATCTATCGCAGAAATGATCAGGGGGGGAACCACCTGTTTTGCCGATATGTACTTTCATATGGAAGAGGCGGCCCGGGCCTGTATAGAAAGCGGCATCAGGGCTTCCCTTGCACAGGGGCTTGTGGGCATGGAAAAAACCAAGGGCGAACAGGGGCTCCGCCAAAGTAGGGATCTGGTCCGCAATTGGCATAATAAAGGGGAGGGTAGAATAACAATCATGCTAGGGCCGCACGCCCCCTATACCTGCCCCCCTGAATACCTGCAAGAGGTCGGCGAACTGGCCGGTGAACTAAGCGTGCCCATCCATATACATTTGGCAGAAACACGCTACGAAGTAGAAGAATCATGCCGGAAATATGGAAAAACCCCGGTTGAACTGGTAAACGAAACCGGTTTACCGGCACATAATTTGCTGGCAGCACACTGCGTACACCTTTCAGCAAAAGATATAGAGATTTTAGCTGCAAAAAACATCGCTGTGGCACATAACCCCGGCAGTAATTTAAAGTTGGGCAGCGGCCTGGCCCCGGTGGCAGATTTGTTGCAAAAAGAAGTTTTGGTTTCCTTGGGCACAGACAGTGCCGCCAGTAACAACAACCTTGATCTGCTTGAAGAAATGAGGCTGGCAACGCTACTGCAAAAAGGTCTGCAGGAAGACCCCGCTGTAATACCAGCAGAAATAGCCTTCAAAATGGCTACCATTGACGGTGCCCGGGCTCTTTTCCTGCCTGGGGAAACAGGCACCCTTAAGGAAGGGGCAAAAGCAGACTTGGCCCTGCTTAAACTTAAGCAGCCGCACTGCTATCCCCTGTATAGCCTCGCAGCACACTTAGTCTACAGCGCCGGGGCCGGCGATGTAGACCTGGTAATGGTTGACGGCCGGGTGTTGATGGAAAAAGGCCGTCTATTAACTATAGATGAGGAAAAAATATTGCATGAGGCCTCCCAAAGGGCCCAAAGATTAACAGGAAATTAAAAAACACCACCGATATTTTGCCGGAGGGATCATAATTGATCATATTATTAACAAATGATGATGGCATTTACGCTGAAGGTATTCAGGTTTTAGGGGAAACACTGTCCCAAAATAAAAATGTTGATCTTTATATTGTCGCCCCCGATCATGAACGCAGTGCAACAGGCCATGCTATTACCATGCACCGCCCCCTCAGGGCGGAAGAAGTTAAATTTCCACACAACCCTGCTTTAAAAGGCTGGTCTGTCAACGGAACACCCTCAGACTGTGTCAAGTTGGCCATTGAATACCTGCTTCCGCAAAAACCGGACCTGGTAGTATCCGGTATAAACCAAGGTGAAAACTTAGGAACTGACGTTTTATATTCGGGAACAGTATCTGCAGCCCTGGAGGCAATGATCCTTGGCGTCCCTGCCTTGGCAGTATCCTTGGCAACACAAAAAAATCCTGACTATCGTTTTACAGCAAACTTTTTGCGCTGTTTCTTAAATGTTTTGGGCAGCCATCACCTTCCGGAAAAAACCTTATTGAATATTAATGTACCCGGTAAAAATCACCGGGATATCGCCGGCATAGCGATTACACGGCTTGGTTTACGCCTTTATCGCAACGCCTTTGAAAAACGGGTTGACCCCCGGGGCAAAGACTACTACTGGCTGGCTGGAAAAGCAGTTGATGAAGCAAGTCCGGAAGAAAAAGATACTGATATAGCAGCAGTTAACAATTCTTATATTTCCGTCACCCCTTTACATTTTGACTTGACCAACTACCCCCTAATCGAAAAATTACAGGAAATTAAATGGAAAGCATAATTTTTTATTTCCAAGATAACAAGTTTAAGTCATTTTTCCGGTAGTTCCCCTTTAAGTCGCATTTTTGTCAGCAGGAGGGGGACACCAACAAATATTTTTATTAAGGTGATCTTTTTGAAAATAGAAAAACATGCATTAAATTGTTACAGAATTCCTTGCCACGGGAAAATGTTAGTAGAAGCCCGTGTCTATCTTAATGATTATTTGTACCAAAATTATTTGGAAGAAGAATCATTAAAACAGCTTTGTGACGCTGCCTCCCTACCCGGACTGTACAAATATGTCGTCGGTATGCCCGACATCCATTCCGGCTACGGTTTGCCGATCGGCGGGGTGATGGCCATGCAGGTGCCCGACGGCCTAATTTCGGCCGGTGCTGTGGGCATGGACATCAACTGCGGGGTCAGGCTTTTGCGGACAACGCTTAACGTCGATGACTTAAGCAAAAAAGACCTTAAAGCCCTGCTTATAGAAATCGTTTCCAGGGTCCCGACAGGGATTGGAAAAACTAGCAAACACCAGGCCCGGCTGGGTAAGCATTTTGCAGACATTATAGAAAATGGTTTTGAGGCCCTCTTAAAGTTGGGTTATGCCCGTCCCGAAGACCGCCATTACATTGAAGAGGAAGGCTTTTTCCCCGGTGCAGATCTTTCCCGGGTTAGTAAAAGAGCCCGCAGGCGGGGAAACCAGCTGTCCACGATCGGCGGCGGAAACCATTTTATAGAACTGGGCCGGGTGGCAGAAATTTTTGATCGGGAAGGCGCTGATCTGTTCAAGCTTTCCCAGGACAAGTTGAGCATTCTTATTCATACCGGCAGCCGGGGTTTTGGCCACCAAATTTGCACAGATTATGCTGCTATCATGCATAAATGTGCGGGACGCTACGGCATTGAACTACCCTCCCGGGGACTGGCCGCCGTCCCCATTCATTCCCCGGAAGGAAAGGATTATTTTGCGGCGATGTCCGCAGCGATAAATTTTGCCTTTGCCAACCGGCAAATTATTACCTATGACGTGCGTAAGGCCTTTGGGGATTATTTTCAATGCCCTGACACAGAACTGGATTTAGGCGTAGTCTATGACGTGGCCCATAACATTGCCAAATTTGAAGAAATTGAAGGCCGGGAAATTCTTATTCACCGCAAGGGGGCCACCCGCGCTTTACCACCGGGGCACCGGGGCAACCCACCAGTTTACCGTTCCTACGGCCATCCGGTTATTATTCCGGGCAGTATGGGCACCTCTTCCTATGTTATTGTTGCCACCCCAAAAGTAGTGGAAACCTTTCATTCTGTCAACCACGGAGCCGGCAGAATTATGTCCAGGCGGGCTGCCAAAAGGCAAATTACTGTGGAAATGTTGAGAAAACAGTTGGGTCAGGTTCTCTTTCATGGCGACAAAGAGAAAAACATCTTGGACGAAGCTCCCAAGGCCTACAAGGACATCGATGCTGTAATAGACACGCTGGCCGAAATAGGCATCATCAAAAAGGTGGCCCGCCTGACACCCTTGGCGGTAATCAAAGGTGAAGGTGGCGGGGGCTAAAAAAATAAATTCCCCCAAACAAAAAAGGCTGCCCACAATAAACAGTAGCTATTTCCCCCTGACCTTTTAAGGATACAGCTGCCAAACTACTGAAAAGGTCCCGACCATTTTAAAAATTGTAGCATAAAGCAGTAATACTTCCCCCCTGTGAACCATAAAATATTTTATAAAGGGGGAAGTATTTTTGTTTCTCTTAGAAAAGAAAATTGCCTTGGAATGGAAAAAAGGTATTGTGCCCCTGCTGTTATTGTTGGTGGCAATTTCGGGTTACCTGAATTTTATGCTTTTCAATAATACCGGCCCGGGCAGAATCCTGGGGGCCGCCTTGCAAAAGATGGAACAAACCGAGGGTCTTTTTACATTGGAAATTCAAGAAAAGGGGCAAACCTATAACCTAAATTTCAAAGGTCATTACAAAAACAGGGAAATTTATGGACACATACCGGCTTATGAACTTGAAGTTTACAAACATACCTCCGGCGTAATTTTTGTCAAAGATTTAAAGGACAACCTTTGGAAAAAAGCCCCGGCACTAAAATTGCAATCCCTGCAGGAATATTTTGTTTCCCCTTTTGAACTGCTGGCAACCTGGTCCCATCTTTTTAGCAGCGCCCAGCTGATAAATAACCCCGGGGGACGGGAAAAGGTAATCCTGCTGCACGTTCCCGCCGCTGAACTTGCTAAAACAGGTTTTCTGCAAAGTCACCCGCAAAGCTGTCCTTCTGAACTGCAATGCCTTGTTAATTTAGATACAGATAATTTGTTCATTAACCGGATTGTTTTATCCCTGCAAAATAACAAAAGCAGGGGCAGTATTTTTTCCCGCACTTTTTCCTTCAGCCGTTCCCCGGAAGATGCAGACGAAATTATGCCGGAGGAAATAGAAAAGCTCTGCAAAGATGCAGTTCTATAGTACATCATTAATTTTTTTAACCTGTTATTTAAATTCAAACGACGCAACGTTCACAAAATTTACATACAAAATCCTTGCATCATTGCCAATATAGTTTATAATAGATTTAATGTCTTTAAAATTAACATGGTGGCAAATAATTGGCAAATGCAGGGGGGAGGCAAGTTCCTATTTTTTGGGGGAACTTTTTTCTTTTCACCCCTTTGCCACAGGATATTCAGCGGCTTCATACTATAGATTTTAGGGTTGTTTTTAAGGTTGCTTTTTTCAAACTGATTCCCAACGATGATTTTTTAATTACATCCTTTGAGGAGGGTTTTACTTGTCAGGAAAACAACAACTTTTTACAGGTACTGCAGATTATATTGCATCAGGAGAGCTACAAAACAGTGTCAATATCGCGATGGCTATAGGTAGGCCCCTGCTGATTAAGGGGGAGCCGGGAACAGGTAAAACTGTACTGGCACACAGTATTGCCAAGGGTTTGCAGAAAGAACTGTTCATCTGGAATATTAAGTCGACGACCAAAGCCAAAGACGGCCTTTATGTTTACGACACGGTGCAGCGACTTTATGACAGCCAATTTGGTGATCATGACGTCTCCGATATAAAACACTACATAAAACTTGGCAAGTTGGGTGAGGCTTTTGTGTCCCCCGAACGGGTTGTGCTGCTGATTGATGAAATTGATAAGGCCGACTTGGAGTTCCCCAACGATTTACTATGGGAACTGGATATGATGAACTTTAACATTCCAGAAACTGGTGAAACAATTCATGCCCGTCACCGGCCCATAGTTCTTATTACCAGTAATGCTGAAAAAGAGCTGCCCGATGCTTTCCTAAGACGCTGTGTTTTCCATTACATAACTTTCCCCGATGAAGAGATGATGAAGGAAATAGTACACGTCCACCATCCCCACCTGGAAAAAACACTGTTGGAGGAAGCGATCAAAGCTTTTTACTGGGTGCGCAACATCCAGGGACTGCAGAAAAAGCCAAGTACCAGTGAATTGCTGGACTGGGTACAGGCATTGGCAGTAGGAGGCATTGACCCTGAAAAAATTAGTAAAGAACTGCCTTTCTTAGGTGTTCTGTTGAAGAAAGACCGGGATTTCAACTCTGTACTGCAACGGTTGTCCGGCCGGGGTGCGCCCCGAAGAACTTCCTTGCCGGGTTTATGGCAGTAGCAAAGGCAGGAAAAACAGATGTTTATTGACTTTTTTTACTTGTTAAGAAGCTACGGGGTGCCGGTTTCCCTCACGGAATGGATGGCTTTAATGGAGGCGCTCAGCTTAGGGATGGCGCATTCCAGTCTTTACGGCTTTTATTGCCTGGCCCGTGCCGTGCTGGTAAAAAGTGAAGCCTATTACGATCGTTATGACCAGGCCTTCCAACATTATTTTGAGGGCATAGAAACCTCTGAAAAACTGACGGAAAAGGTTTTAGAATGGCTTGAAAATGCCCTGCCACCGCTGCATATTTCTCCTGAAGAACGCCAGCTTTTCCAAGAATGGGACCTGGATGAGTTACGGCGCCAGCTGGAAGAACGGTTGAAAGAACAAAAGGGCCAGCACCATGGGGGCAGCAAATGGATTGGCACCGGAGGCCGTTCACCCTTTGGCCATTCCGGTTATCATCCGGCAGGGGTGCGGCTGGGGGGGCGTTCGGTAAATAAGTCTGCAGTCAAGGTAGCTGCCGAACGCAATTTTCGCAGTTTCCGAACAGATGAGGTTATCGGGGTCCGGCAATTTGAGGTGGCCCTGCGCAAACTCAGGCAGCTGAGCAGCAGGGTGGAAGGCCCCCTTGACGAGCTTGACATTGAGGAAACCATTGAATCAACAGCAGAAAAAGGGGGGCTGCTGCATCTAACTTGGACCCGCTCACGGAAAAATACTATGAAAGTCATCCTGCTGATGGATTCCGGGGGGTCCATGTTCCCTTATATGCGTATCTGCAGCCAGCTTTTTACAGCTATGAACAGGGCCAGCCATTTTAAGGATTTGCGTTTCTACTTTTTTCACAACTGTGTCTATGATGATATCTTTTTGGATCCCTACTGCCGCCAAACCCATAAAATTAAAACAGAACAACTGTTAAACCTGTTGGAACAAGATTACAAGTTAATTGTGGTCGGCGATGCCAGTATGGCCCCCAGTGAACTGCTGATGGTTAACGGCGCAATAGACTGGAATATGTATAATGAAGAACCGGGAATATTATGGCTGCAGCGCATTGCCGCCCATTTTCATCATGCCGTCTGGTTAAATCCTATCTTAGAAGAACACTGGGAGTGGACCGAAGGCTATTATACTATTGCCCGCATTAAAGAAATTTTTCCGATGTATGAACTTACGGTGGAGGGACTGGATCAGGCTATCAAGAAACTTAAAGTTAAAATATAAACATGACGAAAGAAGGTTGCCGGTTGACAAAAGAAAACCGCCTCCAAAAACAGCTGAATTTTATTGTTGAAATTGACAAACTTAAAAAGGTATACAGGCAAACTTTTTTAACAGATGGTTCCCGTAAAGAAAACGACGCTGAACATTCCTGGCACCTGGCCCTGATGGGTATTTTACTTTCGGAACACGCCCTGCACAAGGATCTAAATATACTGCGTGTTTTAAAGATGGTTTTAATTCACGACGTAGTAGAAATAGATGCCGGCGACACCTATTGTTACGCCCCGGAACGTTTAAATACAGAAAATTTTGTACGTGAACAAAAAGCGGCAAAAAGGCTTTTCGCTTTATTGCCAACCGATCAGGCCCGGGAATTTATGGATCTGTGGACAGAATTTGAACAGCGGCAAACCCCGGAAGCCCGTTTTGCTGCAGCCCTGGACAGACTGCAACCTTTGTTGCATAATTACATTACGAAAGGGAAATCGTGGCAGGAACACGGCATTACAAATGAACAAGTTTTAAACCGCAATAAATATATCGGGGAAGGTTCAGCGCTACTTTGGAATTATGCCCGGGAAATGATCCAAAAGGCTGTAGAAAAAGGGTACCTACAAAAAGGTTAAAAAATGGTGTAAAGGTAAAGGAGGGACAAAATTAAATGCTTGGTGCAATCGCCGGTGATATCATAGGCTCTGTTTATGAAAGACAAAATGTTAAAACAACAGATTTTGAACTGTTTGCCCCCGGATCCACCTTTACTGACGATACTGTTTTAACTGTTGCCGTGGCAGAATGTATTTTAAAGAGCAAAAACTTTGCAACAACAATAAAAACCTATGGCAGGCGTTATCCCCATGCCGGCTATGGTTTGGCATTCCGTGAATGGCTGGCATCGGACAGCCTTTTGCCCTATAATAGTTTTGGTAACGGTGCGGCCATGCGGGTCAGCCCGGTGGGTTTTGCCTACAACACCCTTGAAAAGGTGCTGGCAGAAGCCAAAAACAGTGCAAAGGTTACTCATAACCACCCTGAGGGGATCAAAGGGGCACAGGTTACTGCAGCGGCAGTTTTTTTGGCACGAAAGGGGACAGGCAAAGAAGAAATCAAACAATATTTGACACAACAGTTTGGCTATAACTTGGAACAGACTCTAGATGAAATCCGCCCGCAGTACAGCTTTGATGCCTCCTGCCAAGGTTCTGTACCGCAGGCCGTGAGGGCTTTTTTAGAATCTACGGATTATGAAGATGCTGTACGCAAAGCCATTTCCTTAGGCGGAGACAGCGATACCATCGCCTGTATAACCGGGGGAATCGCCCAAGCCTACTACCGGAAAATCCCCCCCTTCATTATTAAAAAAGCCAAGAAACTGCTTGCCCCTGAACTGTGGGAAATAGTAGAACAATTTAACCGTACGGTCGGTATTGCACTTTAACTGCTTAACAGTTTTCCCCCGCTTTAACTGCGTAACTGCAGTTTTCCCCGGCAAAGGCTTCCCTAAGGATGCCGCTTGTGTTCTGCTATAAGGTTACAGAAAATGACCCTCCGGGCAATGATCCCCTGAAACATCGGTTAGCAGGTTATTTTAAACATACCCAAAAAACCTTGTTAATAATTACTTTTTTTATTATATTGCTTGCCTTGGAAACCAAGGCCCGGCCCACCCCAAAAACCCTACAAAACCTTTACAAAACAACTTTTTCATTAGAAAGTAATAACAGGCCTTCCTGTGCTTCACCCGCTGCTACAACCACTGCACCCTCCGGATCTGCAATCAAACTATTGCCTAAGCTGACCATCCCTAAATGGGTCCCAACTGTATTCGCTTTTAAAACATACACCTTATTTTCTGTTGCCCTGGTGATGGGGATAGCCCTGTTTTTTTCCAGTTTCCAGCGCGATTCCTTGGGGTTATAATAATGAGCCGCAAGAATAAAAATATATGCGGCGCCTTTTTCCTTTAACTCTTGTGTCAGCAGGGGATCGTTTTGGTCCCGGCAGATAATTACCCCTACCCGGGAGCCTCTGTAGGGGAAAACCAGGCTTCCTTTCCCGTGATGAAAATATTTTTCTTCTATTTCCGTTAAATATATTTTGTCGTATGTAAACTGTATCCCCCCCGGCAAAAATATTCCCGCCCTGTTAAACAGCAAGTTGTCCCGCCGGTAACCGTAGCCGATAATGGCCCCTAAATGAAGTTCATCACACCGTTTGGCAATTTGTTGCAATGTTTCTGCCAGTATCAAATTCAGATCAGATTTGGAAAGAAGATCGGCATTATACCCTGTTAAGGACATTTCAGGGAAACAAACCAGTTCAACTTCCAGCCGGGAGGCTTTTTCCAGAAAAGAAATAATCCGCCGGGCATTGTTTTTATAATTTCCACTGAGGGCCATCTGACACACTGCCAGTTTCATCTGTTTTCACCTGTTTCAGCTTTTTTACATTACCTTTCATCAATGGGCAGTATAACACCTGGAGCGGTGCCTTGTCCATTTTTAGAACCCTAAAACAGCCCCTGAAAATGTCTGTTATTGCCAGCCTAAATGCGAAATAAAGGTAATTTGAATTTAAATGTCATATTCTGCGCTTGCCCGGGAAATAACAGTCCTGTTGCCGGGAAATAATTTAGTCTGTATATTGTTTTCCAATGAACACCTGGTCCTGTTACCAGACTGTTATGAACCCCGGGTTGCAAAGTTATTTTTGGCCCCGGTTAACAGGTTCATTTTTTAATGTCTTGTTTTTATCAGGGGCCGGCAAAAACCTTGGTTTCTGCTACCTGCACAATTCTTTCTTCTGTAACAGACCTGATCATGTTTGCCACCGCTTGCAGATCGCCGTATTCCATTTCTGCAGTAACCTTAATTGGTTCAACGCCTGTGAGGGCAGCATGAAAATTAACCAGTTCATTGTAATAGCCCTTTTGTATTTCATAGGGAACCTGTTCCCGGCGTCCGTCGTTATAAGCGATGTTAATTACCCCGGCGTCACGTTCCTCTAAAAAAATCATGCCGCCGGTTCCAAAAATTCGCAGTCCAATTAAAGGGCGTTGCATCTCTGCCCCTGCACAAAAAAAGGTAAAGTTTCCTATAATGTCGTTTCTAAAAAGCATATTCACCTGGATAACGCTGTAGGGTGCAAAGTCTGCCTCCTGGCGGCGCCCGAAAGCCTGCAATTTTTTAAGGGGGCCGAATACATGCCGCAGGCCGGCTATTTCATGCACAGCGGTATCAGTTATAGCTCCGGCCGGGTATTCCGGGTGTTGACGCCATTCCTTGGCAGAATAGGCATCCCCAAACATCTCCTGGGGAAAATTTATAACCCTGTTCTGAATAAAATATAAAATTTCTCCCACGTATTTGGTATTTACCATTTCACGCAGTATGTTTGTTTCTTGGTTATAGCGATAGTTTTCAGCAATCATCAGCGGTAGGTTATATTTTGCAGACAGCTTGCGGGCCCTGTTTGCTTGTTCCATATTTGGGGCAAGGGGTTTTTCACAGATAATTCCTTTTCGTTGCCCGGCCAGTTTGCGGGCAACATCTTCAGTAACAGTATAATTGAGCTCGATGGGCACCATGATGTCGACAACATCCAAATCTATTTCTTCAAGCATCCGCTGATAGTCTGTAAAAACCTTGTCCGGGCCCAGTTGAAGGCGGTGGGCCCAGTTGAGGGCTTTTTCCTTTTGCAGATCACACAAAGCTACAATTTCATAACGATCTGTCAAGGCCTGGTAGGCAGGGTAATGGAGGCGTTCAAAGGCCATGCCTGTACCCAAAATACCCACTTTAAGCTTTTTCAATAAAGTTACCTCTTTTCACATCTTTTTTTACCTTTTTATTATGTTCAGGGCAGGAAAGACTATACATTACTTGAAAACAGTATGTACCTTCCGGGGGGGGGGTTATCATAAAATTTCAGCCGCCCTGCAGCTTGACAAAAATAAGGCGGTAAGCTAAAATTATAATGATCGCAAAGGGGAGTAGCTCAACTGGCAGAGCAGCGGTCTCCAAAACCGCAGGTTGCGGGTTCAAGCCCTGTCTCCCCTGCCAATAGTCCCGGGTAGCAAATTATATTCTGCTGCCCGGGATTTTCTGTACTTTAATTAGGGTTTTTTTAATAAAAAAGAAGGCCCCTTAACATAAGCAGGTTTGGAACAATATTTTTATTTAATGACAAAAGCCGGTTTCTGTTCTGCACAGGTAGAAAATTTACCCATAGCCGCTAAAAATCAATGTTTTTTAACACTCAGCCAGCGATCCAAAACCAAACAGGCCGTCAGATCGCCGGTCACGTTAACTACAGTACGGCTCATGTCCAAAATGCGATCCACTCCGATAATCAGGGCAATACCAGATGAGGGTATGCCCACACTGTTTAGAACCATTGCCAGGATGACAATACCTACACCCGGCGTAGCCGGTGAACCGATGGAGGCCCCCAAAGTGGTGACAATAATAAGCAGCAGCTCCGGGAGCCCCAGTTTAACGCTAAAAACCTGGGCCAGAAAGACCGTGGCTGCAGCCTGGTAAAGCGCTGTACCATCCATATTAATAGTTGCACCCAAAGGTACTAGCAATTGTGAAATTGAAGGGCGAACACCAAGTTTTTTTTCAGCCGTCTGCAGGGAAAGGGGCATTACCGCCGCTGAACTTGAAGTTGAAAAAGCTAGCAACTGCGCTTCGCGAACCGCCTGCAAAAATCGCCGTGGACTGAAACGCGCTATAAAGGTAACCAACAGCAGGTAAACACAGATCATCACTAATAAACCAAGCAACACCGTACCTACATAGACGGCCATGCCTTTCAGCACATTCAGCCCAACCTTAATTGTAATCTGCGCCATCAAACCAAATACTGCCAGTGGGGCCAGGTGCATGGCCCAACGCACAACTGTCATACAGACCTCCTGCAGTGATCCCATCAGGCTTAAAATAGGCCGGGCCTGGTGCGTTGGTATTGCTACCAAGGCTAAGCCTATGATTATAGCAAATAGCACTATCTGCAGCATTTCCCGCTTCACCATTGAACTCAAGGGGTTTTCCGGGATAAGACTGACAAACATTGCGGGCAAGTTATTCAAATCTGTGCCCTCCGGCGCCTCATTACTGTTCAAAACTAATTCTTCCGGGTTAACAACTGCCATTAGCTGGGCATCTATGTAGTTTCCGGGCCCGATAAACATACTTATACTTAAACCGATTATAATAGCCAGTACGGTCGTCATTAAAAAATAAAAAGCAAGCCGTATCCCTACCTTTTTAAGCTGTTCAAGATCCTCACTCGAAGCCAGCCCCCTGATAATAGAGGCAAAAATTAACGGGATGACGATCATCTGGATCAGTCCAAGAAAAATGTTGCCGGGTATAGCCAGCCAACTGCCCAAAACCTCCACGGTTTCCTTTTTTAACAAGGCTGTTAGGGATGTTAAAAACATCCCCGTTGCCAAACCCAAAACCATAGCCACCAATATTTTAAGCCAAAGGCGCCCCCTGATCATTCCCTGCAAATACTGCACCAAATTAATTAAAGGCTTGGGGTGGGCCAATTCAGAGTTTTGCTTCATTTCCACTTCCCCATTTTTTATTTTCTTCCCCAATATAAATATAAAGAAAAACCCCACCAAATGCAATGGCTTTCCCGGGCCAAAGAAGGAAGGGAGAGGTGCTTGGCACTTTCAGCTGTCCTACAAACAGGGTAAAAAAATTGATGTTGGGGCAGATATTAGGGAATACCGGCATAAAAAACAGACGCTATTTAATATTTATTAAAAGAAGGGCCTGCAGCACCCCTTTACCTAAAAGTTTCCTGCCCGATCCAGGAAGCTAAAGGAGCGATGTATATCAGTCTGTTATTTTTAACTTCGGTAGATCTGTTTATTTGCGGTGTTTCATACGGCATTGCAGGTAAAAAAGTACCCCTAACAGGTGTTTTATTAATGTCTGCCCTATCATCAATAATGTTTTCTATAGCATTTATGATTAGTGATACTTTTTTAAGTGAGGCTAACGTTTTTTTTGCCAAGGGCCTGGGAAAAGCTTTGTTCATTATTCTTGGCATCTGGGTTTTTAGTAATGCTGCTTCTAAGTCTTTAAAGTCAAAAAAAACAGATTGCACCCTGCTCGAATTTTTAATGCTCGGTTCTGCAACGTCCGTAGATGCCTTTATAGCAGGGGCAACCCTTTCTTTTTTTGGTGGTTCATTGCACTGGGCGCTGTATGTGTTTATTTCAAGTTTCAGTTTTTTCACTGCGGGGCGGTTAATATGTCCCTTGGTAAACAGCCCGCAAAAAATAAGAATAGCTTCCGCATTACAAGGTTTATTTTTCTGTTTTTGGGGTATTTTTATTTAAACAGGGGGGGCTAGGACCTGGGCTTTTTCATCAACCCGCTTAAATTTGCTTCAGCAATCAGATCTTCAACATCTTCCTTAGCCCTGGCTGCTAAAGCACGGGCATCACCCAGCAGTTCTGCCCCCTCCAGGGCAAGCCTACTTAATACAGTTTGGATTTTTTGCCTAAAGGAGGGCAGAAACATCCCCAAGAGCGCTACTGTTCCAATCCCATATAAAATTCCCTTACCCTTGTTTTCAGGCTGGCTGTTAATCCACCCCCAAACAGATCCCTGTTCCAAATAGGGTGCTGTATCTGGTTTGCCTGATAACATTTTTTCCATGTCCCCGGGGCAGGGCCCTACGGCATCCTTAGATTCTTTAAAGTTTTCCATTTCCTTTTGCCAAGCTGCAGGTGTAAAATAATATTTTTGCCGGGTTCCGAGTCTATCCATAACTGCTTTTTCCAGTTCCCCTGCAATCATTTGTTCAAGGACCGCAATATCATCCACGGTTGACCTGTCATACAAGGTATTCCATCCTTTCCCCTAAAAACCCTATTTTTTTGAAAAAGCTTTCCAGCAGTAAAAGATATGCTTTCACTTAAATTTACCTTAAACACCAAATTTATTCATCCCAACCATAAAAAACAAATATCCCTATTTCCAGGTATAAATATTTTGGAATTTGTCATAATAAAAACTGAAAAACAAGTTATGGTAATTAAAGGAGGACGTCGCTGATGGAAAATCAGTCTATTAAACAAGCCCTTGCCGAAGATATCAAAAAAGAAATCCTCATGGACCTAAACCTTGTATCTGCAAGGCACAACCAGGAACAGCGTTTAATTGACAACATCAAACAGGAGGTGCTGCTGGAGTTAAATCAACAGCACCTTCAACAGCAACCCCCACCCAACAAAGAATTCATTGAAGTTGTCAAAAATGAGGTCCTGGCCAAAATCAAAAGGGAAGGGTCCACAAATCCTGTGTTCACAGGAAATTTCGGTTATCCCGACAGGGCTACCATAGAAGCCATCAAAAGGGAAGTAATAACACAACTAAAAACTGAACAGGAAAAATCAACTGAGCAACAAGAAACAAATGTTGATCCAGCCCTGGTTCAAGCTGTGAAAAACAGTGTCCTGGCTGAAATAAATGCACCCCACCACAGGTAAAACTGAATAAAGGAGGCATCCCATTGTACCCAAACCAAAGTACTCTAGCCCAGGAAGTTAAACGGGAAGTCTTGGCTGAACTTCAACAGGGCAACATTCCCCAACCAGACAACCCTTTAAACAACCCTAACTATGGAAATCAGGGGCAGGGGCATAACTTCCCTGCTGCCACAGATCAAACCTACCAAACCGTAAAAAACAGTGTAAAAAACGAAGTTTTAGCCGAAATCCAAAGGCAACAAATAGATAAAACAGCACGGCAGTATGGGTTGGATCGTTCATTGTCAGATCAAAGAATCCAACAGCTGATTGATGCACGTCTGCGTACTATTGATAATTTGAAGGCAGACATAAAAAAAGAACTGTTGGCTTTACAAACAGGGGAAACCCTGCCGGCCGGGGATTCCCACACCAGGCAAATAGCTGCTACCCTTGCTGAAGAGGCCCGCAGACAGGGAATCTCCCAGGAACAACTTGTACAAACCTTAGAACAAAAAAACGCAAAGGGTACCAGCCTGCTGGGGCGGATCCTGGAGATGCTCAATACCGGGCAAAGCAAAGGCTTCTTAAGTGGCATAGGAACAATGTTTCTGTGTCAAAATATAATTTTCCCGCTGTTGCGCGGCAACATGCGCTCTGTTGCAGTGCGGTCCATGGAAGAGGGCCTGGCCATGGTGGACCGGGCCAAAAACCTGGTAAGCGGACAACAGCAGCAAAGCACTCAACAACAGCCGCCACAGGTAAATTTTAGCCCGGTCCCCAAACCCCCCACCCCCGGCGGTGATCAACCCCCCGGAGAAACAACATAGGAAAGGCTGTTGTCAAAGGGGGTAGTTACAGAAACTGCCCCCTGGCGCCATTTGTCCCCAACATTCTTCCAGAAAGAACGCCTTAAACCCCGGGTGTTGATTGTCAACAAACTCCTTAATTCATAACGTCCTCAGCCTTCCTTTGCTGTTTAACCGGGTAAAGGTTTTATCTCCCAGCCGCTGGTTAAAAATCATAACAGTATTTCCTATATTAATTATTACATTAAATTGTTCAAACCCAGGAGATGAAACATGAACATTCTTAAAAACAATGTCGATCAGCCCCCTAGAACAAATTTTCATTTATTGCCGGGACGCCTTAGAATTGGCATACCCGGTTTATTAAATAACCAGGACCTTGCCTTTCGGATAGCCCATCGCCTGGCAAAGTTCCCCGGGGTAAGGGTCAGCTACGCCAACCCTTTTTCAGGACAGGTTTTGATTATTTTTGATCCCTTTAAAACAGATTTAGAACTGTTGTTAGCCTGGATTTCCTATATCAGCGGTCAAAGTCCGGCGATCAAAGAAGGCCCGGCACAACAGGATTTTTATATGCAAACATACCCCCCAGAAAGCCCGGTACCCTGGCATACCTTGGCCGGCCCGGAGGCCCTGGCCCTTCTGGATAGCACGGCGGAAACCGGTTTGTCCCATTACACCGCACAAAACCGTTTGGAAACATATGGACTAAATGAATTAAAGGATGGACAGCAGCTTTCCTTTTGGCAAATCGCCCTGGCATCCCTGAATGGTTTTATGACTAAACTTCTTCTGGTTGCCGGCGGGGTGTCATTATTGGTAGGCGAAAGAACGGATGCGGCCGTAATCGGGGCGATTGTCGCCATCCAGGCTGTGGTAGAAACAGCCCAAAGTTGCCGTGCAGAAAAATCCCTGGAAGACCTGAAGGAATTTACCACCCCCCTTGCTACTGTTTTAAGGGAAGGAAGGGTACAAAAAATCCCCGGCAGGGAACTGGTACCGGGAGACATCCTGCATCTAAATGCCGGGGATGTAGTGCCTGCAGATGCCATAATCATAGAAGCTGTAAATCTAACAACAAATGAAGCATGCCTAACCGGTGAATCAATTCCAGTGGTAAAGGATAACCGGGAAAAAAACGATCCCGGGATTCCTGTAGCAGATCGGGCCAACATACTGTTTTCGGGAACCAGTATTATCGGAGGCAGAGCAACGGCGGCAGTGATAACCACAGGCACGCATACTGAGCTGGGTAGAATTGCCGGGCTGTTAAAGGAGGTCCAAAGTGAAGGGACAAATTTGCAAAAACAGCTGAATTACCTGGGCAAAAAAATTACCCAATTAGTTGCTATCTCTGTGGGAATGATTGCTGTTATAAACCTGTTACGGGGCCGACCCTTCTGGGATGTTCTGCGCAGTGGTATCAGCCTTGCTGTCGGTGCCGTACCGGAAGGGTTACCTGCAGTATTAACGGTAGCTTTAACCACCGGGGTGCAGAGGATGGTAAAAAGAAATGCCCTGGTAAGGAACATGTCTGCTGTAGAAACCTTGGGCTCAACCACTGTTGTTTGCACAGACAAAACAGGCACCTTAACCAAAAATGAAATGACTGTCAAGGAGTTGTATATTGACCGGACTTTTTACCAGGTCACAGGCGACGGTTACCAACCCCGCGGCAAAATTATTCACAAGGAAAATACCAACGGGGAAAATTTCTCCTTGGTCAAAAAAACCTTAAAAGTTGCAGCCTTATGTAACAATGCAGAATTAAGGTTAAACCAGGGGGGGAGGTGGACAGTAATTGGTGATCCCACGGAAGGTGCCCTTCTTGCAGCAGCTGCTAAAGCCGGCCTGCACCAGCAAAACCTCAGGGAACAATATTGCCGGCACAAAGAGATTGCTTTTGATGCCGTGCGCCGCCTGATGGCAGCCGTATGTGAAAAACCCGGGGGGGAATACGGCGTTTATGTTAAGGGGGCTCCTGATGCGGTGTTAAATCAATGCTCCTTTGCCATCGGAAATGCAGGAACACAGCCTTTAAACCTGAAAACCCGTCACAAAATTTTAGCAGCCAATGAGACATTGGCCCGGGATGCTTTACGTGTTTTGGCAGTTGCCTATAAAAAACTGCCACCGGGAACCGACCTGGAGAAGGGGGACCTTGAATCAGACCTGATTTTTTGCGGTTTAATCGGCATGGCCGATGCCCCCCGTGAGGGTGTCCAGGAGGCCATTCAAAAATGTCATGCTGCCGGTATCAAAGTAATTATGATTACCGGCGACCACCAAAAAACGGCAGAGGCAATTGCAGCCAAATTGGGGATTTTAGAACAGGGGAAAAGCATTACAGGCAAAGAACTGGAAAAAATCCCTGATGCTGAATTTGTAAAACAGGTGGAAGATGTTGCCGTATTTTCCCGGACAACACCGGATCAAAAACTGAGGATTGTCCATGCCCTAAAAAGCCGGGGCCATATTGTAGCCATGACCGGGGACGGTGTAAACGATGCCCCTGCCATCAAAAAAGCCGATATTGGTATTGCTATGGGGGCAACCGGGACAGATGTAGCCAGGGAAGCTGCTGACATAACCCTAAGTGACGACAACTTTGTGACCATCGTTGACGGCGTTGAAGAGGGGCGCACCGTAAGCATGAACCTGTCCAGCTCTATACGTTATATTCTTTCTGGCAGTTTAAGCCAGCTTCTTACAGTATTTGCTGCAGCTATCTGGGGATTACCTACACCCATGCTACCTGCCCAGATTCTCTGGGTAAACTTGGTTACCGAAAGCATTCCTGCTATTTCCCTCACTGCAGATCCCCCGGAAGAAGATTATATGAGCCAACCTCCTTTAAATCCAGAAGGAAGATTTTTACCGGATCAGGGGAAAACAATTTTTCGGAAAGGCATCCTTTTTGGCCTGATTACCTTTGGCCTTTATATTGGCGGCTTAACGTGGGGTGGATGGTCATTGGATAAAGCCCGCACCATGGCCTTTTCACAACTGGTGGTTAACAGAACATTTAACCTGCTTAATGAACGAAAGAAAAACCAAAAAACCCCGGAAATCAGGGGAAACCCGTTGGTTCTGCCCGCGGCAGCCCTTTCCATTTCCATGCTGGCAGCGACCATGTATCTGCCCTTTATGAGACCCTTATTTTCCACATTACCGCTGCATTTTAAAGATTGGTTTCTGCTGATAGCCAACGCTTTGGCAGCTAGTAAAATTGATTCTTTTTTGGAGACCGGCACTGCTAAACATATACAGGCTTTGCAGCCTGCACCTGCACCTGCCTTAAACTACAATCAAACTTGCCGGCAACATACTTATTATAGCAGGGAACCAGTTTAAAAACCTTCCCTTCCAAACTGGAAAAGCTGTTTTAGTGTTTGGGTTCATCACCGTTGTGTCTTGCAATACCGCAGCCTTTATAATAAAATATAAGCGCAAACGTTAGTTAAATGTTCGTGTCTTAAGCAGCATTTTGAACATCCCGGGAG
>JAAYRR010000082.1 GCA_012518675.1 Bacillota bacterium | reverse complement strand
TGGTATCAGGGTTTTTGGTCGTTTCAACAAGGGAATTCAAGAAGAACAGATTAAAATAGGCATGCCTGTCAAGGCGGAAACCATTAAGATCGACGGGCAGTTTAGTTACGAATTTTCACTGGCCTAAAAGCTGTTTTAAACTAAAATAGAAAAAGCACCCGCTTTTTAACATTATCAAGCAGCTAAGAATGCTGTTAAGCAACCAAAATACCGCCGGCTGTGGAACAAAATAAAACTTCTTAACCAGGGTTTTAGCTGATACTGTTTCAAGGCCGCGTTTGAAAGAAGAACCAGATCACAAAAACAAATCAGTACCCAAAACAGTCAAAAAAGCATGCTGTGGCCGGTGTTTCCCCAACAAACCAGATTTGCTGAACAAAACAGGGAACACCGGCCCTATTAAATAGGGCCGGCATTGAAACAAGCACTGTTTTCAAGGAAAGGAGGGAAAACGTGTCTTATCAAAACCTGCAAGTAAAAAGCGGGGACGGCATCATCCGCATTACCCTGGATCGCCCCCCTTTAAACGTATTGACCATTGACATGATGGAAGAGATGGTCAAAGCCTTTCAGTGGGCCCACACAGAGCCCGGCAATATCGTCGTCATTGACGCCGCAGGCAAAGCTTTTTCTGCCGGTGTAGACGTTGCCGATCATACCCCGGACAAAGTAGGCCTGATGATCGACGTCTTTGACCGTCTGTTTTTAGCCATGGCTGCCCTTGAAAAGCCGATCATCGGCCTTGTCAACGGCGCAGCCTTAGGCGGCGGCTACGAAGTAGTCCTTTTTTGCGACATGATCGTCGCCTCCGAAAAAGCCAGATTTGGCCAGCCGGAGATCAAAGTGGGTGTTCTGCCACCCATTGCCTGCTACGCCCTGCCGCGCCTGACTTCCCGGCCCCTGGCCCTGGAAATACTATTAAGCGGCGACACCTTCACCGCCGCCGAAGCCAAAGCCATGGGTCTCATCAACCAAGTCTTGCCCGTCGACGAATTTGACCAGGGAGCCGCAGAATTCCTACAAAGATTCACCTCCCTGAGCCCGGTCGTCCTGGCCCTCACCAAAAAAGCAGCCTGCGCCGGCGAAGGCAAAAGCTTTGAAGAAGGCCTGCAAGCCATTGACCACATTTACTTAAAAGAACTCATGCAGACCAAAGACGCCTTAGAAGGCCTGCAAGCCTTCATGGAAAAACGTACCCCTGTCTGGCAAGGGGAATAACACCCCGCCGGTCAGCAACAAAAATAACCAAGGAGGTTAAACTGAGAATGAGTGTACCCGCAAAAATTCAAACCTGGCAAATGACAGAACCAGGCAAGCTTGAAAAGACCAGCATTGATGTCCCTGAACTGCAACCCGGAGAAGTACTGGTAGAAATAGCCGGCTGTGGCGTCTGCCACACCGACGTAGGCTACTTTTACGACGGTGTACCCACCGTCCACAAACCCCCCTTAACCTTAGGCCATGAAATCAGCGGCACAGTAGTAGCCGGTCAAGAAGACATGCTGGGCAAAGAAGTGATCATTCCCGCCGTCATGCCCTGCAACAACTGTGACATCTGCGCCTCCGGCCGCGGCAACCGCTGCCTGGCCCAGAAAATGCCCGGCAACAGCATGGGCATCTACGGCGGCTTCTCCACCCACATCCCCGTCCCCGCAGAAGACCTCTGCATCATCGAAGATCGCAAAGGGATGCCGCTTGAACATTTTGCCGTCGTTGCCGACGCCATCACCTCCCCCTACCAGGCCGCCAAAAGAGCCAACATCAAAGCAGGTGACCTGGTACTCATTACCGGTGCCACCGGTGGCATCGGCCTTTACATGACCCAGATCGCCGCCGCCTTAGGCGCCAAAGAAGTAATCAGCATCGCCCGCAACAAAGAAAAACTGGAACGCTCTTTAAACTTTGGTGCCACCAAAGCCTTCAGCACCTTGGATAAAACCACCAAAGACATCAGAGGCGACTTCCGGGCCTACTGCAAAGAAAAAGGCCTGCCCAATTACGGCTGGAAGATCTTTGAATGCTCCGGCTCCAAAGCAGGACAAGAGATCGGCCTTGATCTGCTCTCCTTTGTCGGCCAGCTGTTCATCGTCGGTTACGGGATGCAAAGGGTAGAATACATGTTTTCCCGCCTAATGGCCTTTGACGCCGAAGTCATCGGCACCTGGGGCTGCTTACCCGGATACTATCCCGAAGTGCTGAAAATGGTCTTAGACGGTGAAATCAAAGTAGAACCCTTCGTAGAGCTGCGGCCGATGAGCCAGATTGAACAGGCTTTCAAGGAATCCCATTCTGGCAAACTGCTCAAGAGGGTTGTCCTGACACCGGATTTTTAAGACAGTTTGGTTATCGGTAATAAAAGGTTCAGGCCCGGCAACTTGGCCTGCTTGCAGCTAAATTTGTTGCAAAATAAATAAAACCTGTAGTGCCGGGGTCCCAAAACAGGAAGGGACAAGGTCAATATTAGTCTACTGTTAAAAGCAATAGTTTAAAATTATGAAAAATCTTGTTTATTTTATATTTCCCACCCCCCAGGGGGTGACTTTTTTTATAGCCTTATGGCCTGAAAGCTTGCTTTCAGGATGAAGGGACTATATAATATAGCATAGCCAATTATATTGGCCCCAGGGTCAAACGGCTATACCGCTTGGCGGACGGGAATTTACGCTTGTGGAGATATGAGCGCTAACTCCAAAAGGCTCAGCCCAAGAATCCGCATGACGCTTGTTATTGTGTAAGCAAAGCGTCAAAAAATCAAGCGTTAAAAAGTTCAAACACAGACCTGTTTTGGCCTCCGATTTTGTTAAGATTGGTCAAAGGTTATTGGGTTTAAACTTTTTGACCAATCCTATGGTAAAGGAGGTTAAAAGAATGCAAGGTAGAGTTAAATGGTTCAATGCAGAAAAAGGCTACGGATTTATTGAATCAGAAGAAGGTGGCGACGTATTCGTTCATTTTTCCGCCATCCAGGGGGAAGGTTTCAAAACCCTGGAAGAAGGCGAAGAAGTGACTTTTGATGTTGTCCAGGGCAACCGCGGTTTACAAGCTGAAAATGTCGTGCGCAGCAACGGCTAAATATTTCACTGAAGAGGCATTTCCCAAAAGGGAAATGCCTCTTTTCATTTTTTTCAAAGGCAAATCCTGCTATCTTTCCGCCGGGGGAAACTTACTTGGTGCGGGGAAGTGCGTAGGTGGGGAATGCTTGACTTCATTTTATCGCTATGATATATTTTAAAACATAAATAGCTAGTTTTCATTGTTTTATGTCAACTACCAGCGAATATCAGGCTGTTTGTTTTTGAAATATAAAGCCTTCCAACAAGAAGTAGCTTAATAATAATATATTTTCTGAATAAGAAGGAATTAGACGATCCTCCGTCGAACTTTGTTATTACCAAACTGTATTATTATACGGGAAGTATTTGGAAAAGGCGTAAAATTAGATAAGCCTTTTTAAAAGGAGGTGTTCTGGAAGCCTTAAAATATAACAATCGTTTATGGGTTCAGTACAATGTAGGGACAGAGGTTAGGCAAAGTTTGCGCATTTGTGGCAGTAGCCTTCAACTTGTTGTAGGCCCGCGTAGCTAGCCGGGGTTTCAGATAAAGGGAACAAGCAGTTCTGTACTGTTCGATCCTGTTGTATAGACCCTGGTTACCACCTAATAGTTTCCGGAAAGTTTCCCGGGGTACAAGTCTGTTATTAATAGCAAATATAATGAAAAAAATCTGCCTTGTGTATTTGTTCATTAATATAAAAATAAATACGAATTATTTATTTAACGATACCGCCGGCTTCCTTACATATTAAAAAACTTGGCCCCAAAACAGGCTTCCTCGGACCCTAAAGTTTTAAAATTAAATACTTGCAGGTAAAAACAAATTTTCAATATATATATATTTAAAGGAGGATGTAGGAAAATATGTCATTTGATTGGATACCAAGAGCACCAAAAGAAAGTTTAATGGATTTTACTACTGTTAGAAGGGACCTTCTGGAAAAACCAGAACCCCCCCGGACCGTATATGAAAAAAGACCTTTGGTTAACCCCAAAACCAAGGAAGTTGTGGACGGGCTGTATACTGCTTATGTGATTTTGGACAACGAAAGGCAAGGAAACTCTTACGATCTGGATATGTTGGCCGGGGCTGCCTGCGCTTTTCAATTGGCATCCCGTGATCCGAGCGTAGTTGCCGTTGTTCTCACCGGTGCAGGCGATCGGTTCTTCTGCACGGGCGGCAACGTTCCAGAATATTCTGAACACATGATCGGCAGGCCTATGGATTGCCAGCAGTACATGCAGGTATATTGGGATGCTTTTAATGCTGTTTGGACCTCTTCCAAGCCCTTTATCCGCCGGGTGCAAGGTATGAGCATCGGTGGCGGTGAAGAAATAAGCGGCTGCTGTGATCTGACTGTCGCCGCCGACACTGCCAGTTTTGGGCAGGTAGGGCCTGCACACGGTTCTACAGCTATGGGTGGGGCTGTTCAGTTCAAGCCCGTTACCATGACCATTGAAGATGCAATATTCAATACCGTTGCCTGTTCCGAACAGATGAGCGCCTACAAAATGCTGCGTAAAAACTACATCTACAGGGTAGAACCTGTACTTAAGCAAGACGGCAAATTCATCAGAAACCCGGAAGTCATCACCGACAAGTGGTTAGACGATGGCCAAATTGTTTATGGTGATTACAAAACCGGCGATGAGTTAAAAGAAGCTAAAGCCTTAATCAAAACACTGGAAAGGGATACTTCTAAGCTCGATGCAGCAGTTGATGAACTTGCCTGGACCTTTGCCAACCTCTACCCGCAACAAGTTGGTAATTCACTGGCCATGATCAGAGCTGAAAAGAAAACATCCTGGGAAAGAACCAAAGCTGAAACCATCTGGTGGTGGGCGGCTAACGGACAATTACACGGCGAATTTGATATGGGTATGACTGCCTTCAACACCGCCAAGCAAACCGGTACCCGCGATGCAGACATTATCAAACTCAGACAACTGCTGGCCAAAGGTCGCCGTTTTGATGCCGAACTCTTTGAAGAAGTAATGCCCAAGCCCAAGGAATAAGGTACAATACCAGAAAGTAACACATTACAGTTAAAATATACTGATTAATTATTAAGCCCGGGTGCTCCCCGGGCTTAATAATTATGCGTTCGGTTTAAATGTAAGCGTAAAGCTTTCCCCACATAGAAATAGCCTGGCAACTATGCCATAATCCCCCTTGGGAACATATTAGGTGAGGAGGAGTGATGTAGACCCCGTTGCCAAGACATAATTTTAAGGTTTTAGGTGACACGGGGTAGAGGTGGCCTCCTTTTACAAGTGTGGAGCTTGTGGGTAACCCTGCCCCCCGGGGGGTATCTACAAATCCATGTCTGCGGTATCCACAACCATTCCTTAGGCAATCTGTTTCTGTTGCCGCTACCGGGAAGCGAAACCGGTGTATCATTTTATGTTTTACCGGGCTTGCGCTAAGGTGTTCTAAGGTTGCGGTGCTGGCGCTGGACGATTTCGCCGTATATATTTCTGCCTTCGACAACCAAGCCCAGGTTCCATAAAATGGGGTTTTCGGCAAAGCTCACCTGCGCATAGTTCCATCCATCTATACGGATGATGAAGTTTTAGCGCTGATGCGCCATGCGGGTAGCCTTTATTTGCCTGACGGGATCCACGAAGTCCAACAGCTTTTGGGGCACAGGTTTCAATTCCTCATGGGTAGACTGAAAACAGGTAAAAAAATGGCATGGGAAATTGCAAAACATTTGTTTCAATTCCTCATAGGTAGACTGAAAACAGTTTTGTCTGACATTTTTAAGCCTCCCATTTCTTGTTTCAATTCCTCATAGGTAGACTGAAAACAAGTTTTTTTGTTTAATTTTTGAACGGGAGAGGTTGGTTTCAATTCCTCATAGGTA
>JAAYRR010000081.1 GCA_012518675.1 Bacillota bacterium | reverse complement strand
TGTGTGCAAAACAAGATCGATCGGCACATGATTGGGTGTAAGGCGGATGGCCCGCAAGATCTGTTCGGAATCTTCAATGTTGATGTAACGTGAAAGGGGGATGCCCAGGAAGCTAAAAAATTCCTGGCGGTGGATCAATGTAATAACCTGTGACTTTCTTTTTTTTTGCAGGGAACGCAGTACCCTAAAGCGGATCATGTTCAGGCGGTACTGTTTTAAAAGGGGTAACAAGGCAAAAATGATGATTACAATCCAGAACAGTTGAAAACTTTGCAAGATAATCCCCCCTGATTTTTGACCTGCGTTTACCATTTGTTATTTTGACCATTATAGATATATTTAATATGCCCGGGGCAGCAAAAGAAGAAAAAGCACAGCTATTTCCAGCAGTTCATTGGTTGCACCCAGGCAATCCCCGGTAATCCCCCCAATTTTTTGCAGAAAAAACCACCGGAGCAGGGCTGTCAATAAAAGGACGGGCAGTAACAAAGTCAGGAAAAAAGTCAGGGGGTAAAGGAAACCGGCAGCTAAGGTTAGGGCAGAGGCCAGGGCTAACTGGTTTTTGCCGATTAGTTCTACGAATGGTTTGCCTAAACTCGCTGTTTTTCTGGCATAAGGGGTAAAGTACATTAGAACTACCATAGACCAACGGCTAAGCAGGGGGCTGTAAAGTAAAGCCACCAGCAGGCGTTCCCCCTGTAACTGTTGTAAAATGCTGAATTTCAACAATAACATTAAAGCTACGGCAACAACCCCAAAGGAACCCGCGGAGCTGTCTTGCATAATCCGCAGGCGATCCTCCTTAGTTGCCCCCCCGGCCAAACCGTCAAAGGTATCCGCCAGGCCATCCAGGTGCAGCGCCCCGGTTAAAAATACCCACAATGTAAGGAGCAGGGCAGCAGCCGGCAGGGAAGCGTGCCCGAAAAGGAAACTTAGAAGGTAAGAAAAAACCCATAAAATCCCCCCCAACAGGGCCCCCACCAAAGGATAATAGGCTGAACCCCGGACCAGGTTGTCCGTGGTAATTTTGTTGGGGCCGGGAACAGGAATTTTGGTCAGAAAAGTTAAAGCAGCGAGAAAAGGGTGCATTTGAAAGACCTCGTTCTAAAGTAAAAATATATGTTTATTTTTTTAGGGATTCTTCATAAAGCTGCAAATACAATGTAACAACAAATATTTTAACAAAGTTCACCGTTTTAAGCAATGACCAGCAACTAGGTACAAACCAGGTATCTTAAACAGCATAGTATTTAGAAGGCTAGATCCCGGTTTAAAGAATCGGGTAAAATAAAAAAAAGAAAGGATTGCCATGGATGTGCAACCAGATTCCGGTGAAAAAAAAGTCAGCTTAGAAGGCATTAAATTAAAGTATCCGGAAAAATTTGCCTCGGAAAAGGAGATCTTTAATAATATTCATGCGGGAAACAGAATCTTTATTGGTTCAGGTTGCGGCGAACCGCAACATCTGCTGCAAACTCTAATCAGTTACGTGGCATCAGAACCCAAAGCCTTTTTGGATACAGAAATTTTGCAGGTTTGGACATTTGGTGTGGCGCCCTATGCCAGTCTCAAGTTCAAACATAATTTCCGGCTGAACACCTTCTTCATTGAAAGAATTGCCAGGGAAACAGTCAACAAGGGGATGGCCGACTATACCCCGGTATTTGCCTCTGAAATACCCGAATTGTTTAACCGCAAGCTGGTTCAGGTTGATGCGGCATTGGTGCAGACCTCCCTGCCGGACGAACACGGCTACCTCAGCTTAGGCATCAGTGTCGATATCGTTAAGGCCGCTGTTGAAAATGCTGCTTTAGTTATTGCCCAGGTTAACGCACATATGCCCCGGGTGCATGGTGATACCTTTGTCCACGTTCAGGATGTAAACTATCTGATTCATCATGACGAACCGCTTTTAGAATATGAGGCGCAGGGCGGGGATGACGTCGCCTGGAAAATTGGCAACCATGTCTCCCAGTTAATTGAAGATGGGGATACCATTCAGGTGGG
>JAAYRR010000080.1 GCA_012518675.1 Bacillota bacterium | reverse complement strand
CAACGGGCCCAGCATCACGATCCGCAAGTTCTCCAAGGATCCTTTCACAGCAGAGGACCTCATCGCTTTCGGCACCATGAGCCGTGAAATGGTACAGTTTTTAAGATCCTGTGTGCGGGCCCGGGTCAACATGATTGTCTCCGGGGGGACCGGCAGCGGCAAGACCACCACCCTGAACGTCCTCTCCGGTTTTATCCCCGACAAGGAGAGGATCGTTACCATCGAGGACACTGCGGAACTGCAGCTAAAACAGCCCAACCTGGTTACACTGGAGAGCCGCTCGGCCAATATTGAGGGCAAGGGTGAATTCACCATCCGCCAGCTTGTCATCAATTCCCTGCGCATGAGGCCGGACCGCATCGTCATTGGCGAGGTCCGGGGAGGCGAGGCCCTTGATATGCTGCAGGCCATGAATACCGGGCATGACGGCTCTCTTTCGACCCTGCACGCCAATAGCCCGCAGGATGCCTTGGCACGCCTGGAAACCATGATTCTGATGACGGGTATCGTGCTGCCCTTGCAGGCGATCCGCGAACAGATCAGTGCGGCGATCGAACTGGTTGTTCAACAGGACCGCTACAGTGACGGGAGCCGTAAAATAACAAAAATCAGCGCTGTGGCCGGTATAAAAAAAGATAAAGTTTTGGTTAAAGATATCTTTGTCTTTTTACAAACGTCTATTGACGAAAAAGGCCGGGTGAGCGGTGAACACCGCTTTACAGGTTTTGTACCCCGCTGCCTGGAAAAACTGAAGGCGCACGGCGAAAACATCGCTACAGATGATTCTTTTGGCTGGGGCAGGCAAAAGGAGGTGTTAACTGCTGTAAATAATAAAAACTGTGTGGTGCCGCAATGTGAAAAGGTTTTTGCAGATAAGAAAAGTATGGCAGTGGAACCGGCAAAACAGCAGGAGGGGGCCCCTCCCCGGAAACCGCTGCCCTTGCCAAAATTGCAACAAGGCGGGGATCCCGGGGCAAAAGAAATAAATGAACAGGACAGTGACAGGAAAACAAAGAAACAAAAAAAACTGGAAATTCTTTTGACTACCCCCGTGCCGGTATTTGCATCCGCCCAATCCCCTTTACAGGCTGCAGCAGCACAAACAACCAACCGGAAAATAGGCTTTTTGGCAGATCTGCCGCCAGAAGCTTCCTGCAGCGAAAAAAAATCCCTGCCCGGCGCCAAGCAAGCACAACTGCCTGCCGCAAATCCAAAAAAAGAAGCGGCCCTTCCGGATCAGCGGCAGGCAGGCAGCTTTAACAACGAAAGGGGGAGGAGGGTGGAAACCACAGGTATAACTGATCTTGCAAACATGTTGGCTTTAACAGTGGGGGATGATGAACAGGAAACAGTTGTTACGGGTACAGCCGGGTTGGCAGATCTGGCAGGGGCTACAGAAAACACCGGCTTTGCCGACGAGAGTTTTACTATTTTACAGGAGGAAAACGAACAGGAGAGGCGTACAGAGGAGGTGGATGCAGGACCGCTTTTGCCGGGGGAAGGTACCTTACCGGCCCGGGAAGTTATACAGGAAGAAGCAATTGCCGGGGCTGCAGAAAAAAAAGTCGGTCAGGCGGCAGCGCAAGAAAAAGAAAGCAAAAGCCCCCTGGTTTCCAGCAAAGGGGCTGACAAAAATGCCTTGCCGGCTGTTCCCACAGGGGCCCCAACCGGGGAAAACGACGTAAAGTCACCGGGCTTGGCTCCTGCCATACCGCCGGGCCGGCGGGGTATTGCCCTGGCGGTGAATAAAAACTGCGGGCTTTATAACTTCCTGCGGCCCGGCGACAAAGTGGACGTGTTGATCATCTACCACGATCAGGCCGCCCACGAAGGGCAAACCGCCCGGACCGCCGCCCAAGACGCCCTCGTCCTCGCTGTCCGTGAAAACAGTAACCAGGGAAACACGGAAAAAAGTGTAGCCCATTTTTTTGTCATCCTGGCGGTTACCCCCGCACAGGCAGAAGCGCTGGCCTATGCCAGCTTTAAAGGCACCTTTTACCTGACCCTCTGCCCGGGCGGCCCCTTGACACCGGCAGAGACAGGTTAGTAATTATTTTAGTTTTTAAACTTTTTAGCAAGGCGGTAAATATTCTGGGGATGGTAGATTCCGTCTGGTTTTAGAAAAACAGGCAGTTGAATCATTAAAGTGACAATATCTTTTTAGATATTTACAGTTTTAGGAGCAACACCGTATCGGCCCCATAAAGATGTGCAGGTTTCATTTTACAACTAAATTTTTTCCACCCAGAAACAGAAATACTTTTGGGGCAGCACTTTTAGGGAGGTGTTTTCGGGGAAACAAAAATTGCAGGTTAAATAAGCAGTAAGCCTGTAGGTAAAACAACTGAATGGATGCCAACAAGGTGTTCTAAAAGGTGTTCTAAAAGGAAATTATTTTATTAAATAGCGGGAGGTAAACAAAAATGTTAAAACTGGCTACCAGGTTTGTCAAGGATGAAGACGGGCAGGGTTTGGCGGAATATGGTTTGATTTTGGCACTCATTGCGGTTGCGGTGATAGGTGTACTGGCATTAATGGGAGATCAGTTGGAGGCAATCTTTGGAAAAATTACTGGGCAATTAGAAGATCCCTCTGGGGTTAGTTAATATATTTATGGAGCCTGCCCCTAACAAAGCAGGCTCCATAAACCACCCCCAAACAAACCCCCCTGTAGCATGTAGCATGATAACCAAACACACGGGAGCCGAACACAATGATCCTTAAAGTAAAAAATTTACTGCGAGAAAACAGCGGCCAGGGGCTTATCGAATATTCCCTGATTTTACTTTTTATTGCCGTGGCTGTCACAGTGGTTTTGCAGTTGTTGGGAAGCAGTGTCCTGGGGCTTTACCAGTCTGTAACGGGGGAGTGGCCGGGTTTACCCTAGCGGCTGCCGGCCGGCAGGGATAAAGCATTGTTACCCCGGCAGCCGCAGGGGAGGGAACAGTCTGACTGCCAGTGTTTCAGCCGCAAATATCTGTTGCCCCGTGCCTTAAAAAACCTGTCTTTCAGGCAGGGCGGCCCTGTAAGGAAAACGTTGCAGCCTGTATTAAGCTGCCGCAGCCTGCAGGGCAACAAGTTGCAGTATATGCTGGTTTTACTGCCCCCAAAAACAGCGGCAAGATGCCCGGCAGGTTAAAAAACCGCTGCCGGCAGGACTGCTGCCGGTGGGGAAAAAATTGAAAGTGGGGAAACAGCAGTGTTTTTACAGTTAAACTATGCGGTTTTGCAAGTGAATGATTATGTCCTTTTAATTTTACTTTTAACAGCGCTTTATTTTGACCTGACCCAGCAGAAAATCCCCAATTTCCTGACCTTTCCGGTCATCCTGGGGGGATTGGTTGCCCATACAGTGATGGGCAGTTGGGAAGGTTTTTTGTTTAGTTTTTACGGCCTGCTGCTCGGAATTGCTTTATTTTTCCTCCCTTTTTATTTGGGGGGCATGGGCGGCGGAGATGTAAAGCTTCTGGGGGCTATCGGCACGCTGCAGGGGGCGCAGTTTGTTTTTCAGGCCACCCTGTTCACCGCCCTATGCGGGGGGATTTTAGCCTTGGGCTACCTGTTGTTCAAAGGGCAGTTGGGCCATACTTTAAAAAATATCCTGGGGAAAATTGCCGTCCCCTTTTTTAACGCCCTTTATTTCAGGTACGGTTACCTTTTTTTAATCCGGCTTTCCTTTTATTTTTCCACCCCCAGGGACAACAAACCGGTAGGCAGGGTTTACCTGCCCTATGGTGTGGCCATTGTGCTGGGAACCCTGCTCGTATTCAGCAACCTGGGGGAACAAATTTTTCTGTTAGTGCCTTGAAGGGGGCGGGTACCTTTGTACAGGCTTTTCAGTGCTTTCAAAAATGAAAAAGGCCAGTCTGTTGTGGAATTTGCCCTGTTTTTGCCCTTGATTTTGTTGTTAATCTTAGGGACCGTGCAATGCGGTATTTTATTTTACGGGCAGATCGTCATTACCGGCGCTGCAAGGGAAGGGGCGCGCCTGGCTTCTGTAGGAAAAACCAAGGCAGCAATTGTTACAAAAGTTAATGAAAGAATAGAGGCTGCCCCTTTTTTAAGTGTGGACAGCGATCGGCCTTTAACGGTAACCCCCCTTCCCGGGCAGGCCATCACTGTTACTGTGCCGGCAAATCTGGATATAATATTTCCGTTTTTAGGCAGGCAGGGCACCGGGGTTTACCCTTTGTGTGCCAGTTGTTCTATGCGTGGACAGGAGGGCCATTTTTAAAAATTTAGAACAGACCCTGCTCAGGCTGGAAGGAAGGTGTAAAAGGGTGGCCGGCAAGCGTCTTAAAAAAAATGAAAGAGGTCAATCCCTGGTGGAAATTTCCCTGCTGTTACCGGTAATGTTGCTGCTGGTCATAAGCTTTATGCAGCTTGCCATGATTTTTAGCGGCCAAATTGTTATTACCGGCGCGGCAAAAGAGGGTGTTAGAAAAGCTGTTGTCGGCAAGGCGGATACCGAGGTAAAAGAGAGGGTTATCGCAATAACCTCACTGCTGCCCTTTATCAACCTTGATCCGGATCAGATAAAAATAGAGCCTGCTGCCGCCGGCAGGTATGAAAATGTGGACGTTACTGTAGAATTTCCTGCGACTGTCAGCATCTTACCGCTTCTTGAGCGGGTTTTTAATAAAAATATGTATACGTTGACCGCCAGGGCCAAAATGCGTTGTGAACAGTATCCCGGCCCGGTTTGAAGGCAGTGCCCGGAAAAAGCCGAGACTGCATAGCGGGCGCCTGTTTAAAGCATGTTTTTTTTTAATGCTGCCTGCAGGCTGTTACCTTTGCACCGCAAGAAAGGCAGGGGGGGAAGATATGCTAATAAAAAAATTACGTGTAATCTTTAAAAAGGTGAACGGTTTGGTAAACAAGGAAGATGGTTTTGTATTGGTCTTTGTAGCTGCAGGCATGCTGGCTTTTTTAGGAATTACAGCGTTGGTAGTTGATGTGGGTACACTGGCGCTGGAAAAAAGAAGGTTGCAAAATGCCTGTGATGCGGCGGCCTTGGCAGCTGCGCAGGAACTATATTATACCGGAGATGAATCACAGGCCCATCAAAAGGCACGGCAATACCTGGAAAATAATAACGTTATGGAAACGCCGGCCGTTGCTGTAGACAACCAAACTAGGACGGTTACAGTTTCTTCCTCCCGGACCAGGGAGATGGCCTTTATACGTGTGGCCGGCATCAATACCGGCACGGTATCTGCACGGGCCAAGGCAGTCTTTGGTGCAGTTACCAAAATTGACGGCAGCCGGTGTGCAGTTTCACCCCTTGTTCCCTTTGGCGTGCCGGATTGTGCAGCAGGGTTTATACCCGGGGAGGAAGTTGTCTTGAAATACAGCGCCGGGATACCCCAAATTCACGGTAACTTTGGCGGCTTGGCGCTGGGCGGCAGAGGGGCGAACAACTATGGAAACAACATTAAATATGGCTATCAAGGAACACTGGGCATCGGTTCCCGTGTCCTTACAGAACCCGGAAACATGTCTGGAAAAACCAAGTCAGGCCTGCAATACCGCCTTGAGCAATGCCCCCATACACCCCCGTGCACTTATGACGGCGGTTATGATCCGGATTGCCCGCGGGTGATTATCGTGCCGGTTTACAAGCCGCAGGATCTGTATGGCCGGGATGAGGTGGAAATAGTCAGGTTTGCGGTAATGCTTCTTGAAAAGGCCACCGGTTCGGGAAACCAATGTTCAGTATATGGCCGTTTTATATCGATGGCCCCTCCTTCAGGAACAAAAATAGTAATTGATCCTTATTTGCCCGCGCCGGGCACCGGGCCTAATGAGGGATTGTATGCGGCCCGGCTGCTGGAATAGCATTAAAAATATTGTGGCCTTAAAACCGGGCCCTGGGCGGTAACCGGAGCCGCCGCCAGCTCCACCTTGTACCTGTTCTCCAGGCCCGCGCCGCGGGCTGGCGTGGGTAGCGGTGCGGTGGGCGGCTCACCAAGAATCGGATTTCTTTCCAGAAAGGGGCGTAAACACTTTGAAAACCAACAGGCGTCTTTTATTGGTAGCTGTAATTTTCGGCCTGCTCACCGTATTTTTTTTAAACTATTATCTGCAAACCCTTACCTCCGGGGAGGCGCAGGCCCGGGCGGCGGTGGCTCGTACAGAAGTGGTGGTAGTTAAAAACACCATCCCGGCACACACCCGCATTACAGCGGAAATGGTTGTCTTGGAACCGCTTCCTGTTGATGTTGTTCACCCGGAATCCATAAAAAATATGGAAGAGGCGGTGGGCAGCATTTCCTGCAGCGAAATAATAGCGGGGGAACAGCTTTTAGCCGCCAGGATTTCTACCGGGGGGCAGGCCGGTTTTGCCTACCGTATCCCGGAAAAGCAGCGGGCAGTTTCCCTGCCGGTCAATGAGGTTACTGGGGTTTCTGGGTTTATTGCCCCGGGTGATAAGGTGGATGTCCTGGTTACCTATGCCGATCCGGAAATTAACGACGGCGCAACCATTACCTATACCGTTATTCAAAACGCCTTGGTGATGGCTGCCGGCGCGGCTACACGGGTAAGTAAACAGGAAGAACAGCAGGCTGTCAATGCTGTTACGCTGGCTGTAACACCCGGGCAGGCCGAAGTGTTGGCTTATGCCCTGCAAAAAGGTTCCTTCTACTTTGCCCTGCGCTCGCCGGTGGATGAAGAAACAGTTAAACTCGATTACTACGGTGCCAATAATTTGGCAACCTTCAAGGAGAGGTGATTAGATGGAACGGATCAGAATATTAGTGGTGGAAGATGATCTGGAAAAAAGGTCGGCAATTACCGATGCCCTCTCTGATATGGAATACCTGCAATTAACGGGAAAGGCTGCTTCGGCGGCAGAGGCGCTTAAAATTATGGAAGAAGCCGACCCCGATGTCATGATCATCGGGGCCCTTATTCCGGGTGAAGGCTATAGCCTGGCAGAACAAATTTCTGCGTCTTTTTCTCAGATTGCCATGATCATGGTGGAGGAGGAACTGAAGGAGGAAACGATGCGCAAGGCCATCTTTGCCGGGGCAAAGGATGTGCTGGTCTACCCCTTTAGCCCTGCCCAACTGGTTGACTCTATTTACCGCAGCCACCAACTGGAGAAAAAAAGGCAAGTTATCCGGCAGGAAAAAACACCCGCGTTGCGGGAAAAAAACCGGCGGGGACAAATTTTTACCGTTTTTAGTACCAAAGGCGGCGTCGGCAAAACCTTTGTTTCTACCAACCTGGCAGTTTCCCTGGCAAAATCCACCGCAGAAAAGGTTGTTCTGGTCGACCTCGACCTTGAATTTGGTAACACCGCCTTAGCCCTGAACATTGTCCCACGCTATACCATTGCTGATGTGGTCAACGAAATTCATAACCTGGACCAGGAACTGATGGAAAATTATCTGATTCCGCACCGTTCTGGCATCAGGGTACTGGCAGCCAATGCCCAACCGCAGATGACAGATTTTATTAATGCCGGCCAGATTGAACAGATCATCAAGGTTTTGCAGGCCGGTTTTGACTATGTGGTTATTGACATGCCTGCAAGATTTCATGATCTTGTAGATCCCGCTTTCCGGCAGTCAGACCTGCTGATGCTGGTCACTACACAAGAGGTGTCCACCCTCCGTAACATTAAATCCTGCCTGACCTTTTTAGATTCCTTAAACTTTCCACAGCATAAGATCAAGTTAATTTTAAACAAGGCGGAAACCCGCAGCGAAATTAAATTCAAGGATGTGCAGGCTGCCCTGCAGCAAGACCTTTACAGCACAGTACCGGCAGAATACAGGCTGGTTTCGTCTTCATTAAACAAAGGTATTCCCATCGTGCAGCTTTACCCCCGGGCAAGGGTCAGCCGCAGTTTTCAAAAGTTAACACACCATATTCTGGGAAACGGGCAGGAAAAAGAAAGAACCGGTTTTCTCAAAAGATTATGCAAGTAAAACAGAAAAACTGTACATAGAATAGAAAGGTGGGGTCAAAAACGATGTTTGTCAAACACCCCCTGGGGGACAACGTTCAAAAACCGGCAGGTAATAATCCCCCCCCTAATCTGGATCATAAATGGGGGCACATCACGACAGAAGCCCTGCGCCAGCTTGACTTTATGGATCAGCCCGCCCCCTATGAAAAAATAGAACCCCTGCAAAAAAAACGTATTTTGGAACAGGTCGATAAAACTGTAAAAGCGGTTTTAAAGGAATTTGACAATCCTTTGCCGTCAGGTGACGTACAAAAAATAGTGAAAAATGTTGCCGCTGAAATTTTTGGTTATGGGCCTCTAAACACGTTGATCCAAGATCCAACTGTTTCAGAAATTATGGTCAACGGTTGCAAACAGGTTTTTGTGGAACGAAACGGGAGGCTTGAAAAAACAGGGGTGTTTTTTCGTGACAACGATCATATACTACACATTATCGATAAGATAATCACACCGCTGGGAAGAAGGCTGGACGAAAATTTTCCCATGGTAGATGCCCGTTTGCCGGACGGTTCCCGGGTTAATGCCATTGTGCCGCCGTTGGCTGTGAAGGGGCCGGCCTTAACCATCCGTAAATTTGCCGCCGATCCCTTTACCTCTGCTGATCTGGTTTCTTTTGGCACCATGACCGGGGAAATCGCCCGGTTTTTAAAAGCTTGCATCCGTTCACGTGTTAACATGCTTGTTTCCGGGGGAACAGGCAGCGGTAAAACAACAACATTAAACGTGCTTTCCAGTTTTATTCCTGAAAAGGAGAGAATTGTCACGATTGAGGATGCAGCAGAGCTTCAACTGCAGCAGGAACATGTTGTTACCCTGGAAAGCCGGCCTTCAAATGTTGAGGGCCGGGCACAGATTAGCATTCGCGACCTGGTAATCAACTCTTTGCGGATGCGGCCGGATCGGATCGTAGTGGGTGAGGTCCGGGGGGGTGAAGCCCTGGATATGCTGCAGGCTATGAACACGGGCCATGACGGTTCCATTTCGACCCTGCACGCCAATAACCCTCGCGATGCGCTGGCCCGGATTGAAACAATGGTGCTGATGACAGGGATGGATTTACCGCTGCGGGCCATTCGCGAACAGGTGTCTTCTGCCATAAACCTCATTGTGCACCAGACCCGTTTTAACGACGGAAGCCGTAAAATTATTAATATTACAGAGGTGGCGGGGATGGAAGGGGAAATTATCACCCTGCAGGATATTTTTGTTTACAAACAGACTGGCTTTGATAAAAAGGGGCGGGTGATGGGCAAACATCTGGCCACCGGCATCGTCCCCAGATGTATGAAAAAATGGAAGGCTTGTGGGGAAGAAATCTCTATGGAAGTGTTTGCAGAAAAAAACCTTGTAAAGAATTCCTGGGGGGTTTAAAAGATGCAGTATATTTTTATTCTCTGCAGTGCCTTTACAACTACGGTATTGTTGACGATGGGTTTATACCATGTTCTTTTTTCCCCCCGGCTGGTGATGCTAAAAAGGCTGAAAATAAACACAGCAGTGCCCTCCGACCCGCAGCAAGCAGAAACCGAAAAAACAAGGAGCGCCGGTGAAGAATTTAAACGCTTTTTAGGCCTGTTGGGGACCATGCTTGGCCGGCAGGCAAATACCAAGGCAGTCCAACAAAAACTGTTGAAGGCCCATATTCTCATGCGGGTGGAAGAATTTATCGGCCTCACCGTTTTCTGCAGCCCGGCAGTTTTTATTGTTGCCTACTTGCTGTTTAAAGTTTTATGGCCGGCTGTTTTATTAAGCCTGATCAGTTTAAAAATTCCTGACTTATATGCCAACATAAAAAAAACCGGCAGGTTAAACAGTCTAACCCAACAACTGCCGGAAGCCCTACACATTATTTCCAACAGCCTGCGTGCCGGATACAGTTTTCCACAGGCCATGTCTGTCGTCAGCAAGGAAATGGCGGCACCCATCGGCGAAGAACTTGCACGTGTCATCTGGGAAAACCGTATGGGGAAACCGCTGGAGGAGGCCCTCCACAACTTGGGGGAAAGGGTGGAAAGTGATGATCTCAACCTGGTTATTACCGCCCTGCAAATTCAAAACCAAATCGGTGGCAATTTAGCTGAAATATTAAACAATATCTCGCATACCCTCCGGGAGAGAATCAGAATAAAAAATGAAATCAAAACACTGACTGCCCAGGGCAGGCTTTCTGCATTGATCATTATCCTGTTACCCCTGGCTGTAGCCTGTTTTCTGATGATCATGAACCCGGAATACATGCTGGTTCTTGTACATGAAACGCTGGGCTTGGTCCTGCTCGGTGCAGCCGTTTTGCTGCAGCTAGTGGGCATCTTGATTATCCGTAAAATTGTTGCCATTGAAGTTTAAACGAAGGAAAGCTACCGGCAAGGAGGCGATGATGGAAAAATGTTACAGTTAACTGTATATCTAATGGTTTTCACCACGGCTGTCCTGGCAGTAATGAATATTTATGAATATATTTTTAGCCCCAGAAACCAGGTTGTGGAACGGTTGCAGCTAATTTTAAAAACCGGTGAACAAAAAAAGGGTGAATATGAACTTAAAGAACCCTGCTGGGAAAGGCTGTGCAAGCCTGTCTTTAAAAGCTTGGGGAACGGCCTCAGCAATCTGACACCGCAGGGGATTAGGCAAAATATTGAAAAGAAAATCATCTATGCCGGCAACCCCTACAATATGGGTTTTAATTCCTTTATTTCCCTGCAGGTTTTGCTGGCCGCATTTTTTGTTATCCTTGCCCTTTTAATATCCTGGGCATTAAAAACTGACGCGACCAAAACCTTTTTATTTTTAGTCCCGGCTGTAATTACAGGGGTCCTGCTGCCTGTTAATATGATCAACACCCGCATTGTACAGCGCCGGCAGCAGATTCAAAAAGCTTTGCCCGATATGCTCGATCTGCTGCTAGTGAGTGTGGAGGCCGGTTTAAGTTTCGATATGTCCCTAAAAAGAGTGACAGAACAGGCAACAGGAATTCTCAGCAAGGAGATCAACCGCGCTTTGGAGGAAATGCGCCTGGGTAAAACCCGGGAGGAAGCACTGCGTACCGTCATTCACCGCACGGGGGTACCCGACTTAAGCAGCTTTATCAATGCGGTCATCCAGGCCGAACAACTCGGGGTTAACATCGCCAACACCCTGCGCATCCAAGCAGCTACCATGCGCCAGAAACGGCGCCAACTGGCTGAAGAAACCGCCATGAAGGCCCCCATTAAGATGCTTTTTCCTCTTGTTTTTTTTATCTTTCCCACTTTGTTTGTTATTTTGCTGGGGCCGGCTTTTATTAAGATTATGCATACCTTTTCTGACATGCTTTAGGGAGGTTAAAAGCTTGGAGGATGAACTGGAAAAGAAAGCAATGTTTATCAACCTTTCACAGGAAAGAATTATCCTGCCGGAAGTGGAAATAGCCGACACTTTTCTGCGCCGTCTACAAGGGCTTTGGGGCCGTAAATCCCTGCCCCCGGGGCAGGGCCTGGTCATCAAACCCTGCCGGGCGGTGCACACCGTGGGCCTGTATTTTCCTATTGATATAGCCTTTGTGAACCGGGAAAACCGGATCTGTTGCCTGAAGGATGTGTTCCCCCCCTGGAAAGTTAGCCCGGTAATCAGGCCGGCCCGTTATGTTGTCGAGGCCCCGGCAGGTACCTTTAAACAAACGCAAACAAAGGAGGGGGACCTGGTAAAATTAAAGACAATCAGAAAACCTGTCAGGCATTGTCATTGCCTAAAAAGTGTTTGAAAGAACAAGGGGTGAACGAAAATGGAGATCGGTGTGCTTTTGAAACAAGCAGTTGAACAAAAAGCTTCAGACCTGCACCTGACTGCCGGTATGCCCCCGACGATCAGGTCAAACGGCCTTTTGATCCGTTTGACCAATGTAACCTTAAAACCGGAGAATACGCGCAGTATGGCCGAACAACTTTTTGACCAGCGCAGGTTAACTGCCTTTAAAAAAGAAGGGGAGCTGGGTTATGCCCATAGTTACCCGGGGGTGGGCCGTTTTCGGGTCAATGTTTTCTACCAGCGGGGCACCATTGGTTTGGCAATCAGGATTATCCAGGCAGAAATTCCAACAATAGGCTCTTTGGGATTGCCGGACATCGTTTTAAAAATGGCCCAACGCCCCAGCGGATTAATTTTAATTACCGGGCCGGCAGGCAGCGGTAAAACCGCTACCCTTGCCGCCATGATCAATTATATCAACGAAAACAGGCAGTGCCATATTATCACTCTGGAAGATCCCATCGAATACCTGCACAGCCATAAAAATTGTATCATTAATCAGCGTGAAATAGGGTCGGACAGCAGGTCCTTCCCCAGCGCCCTGCGGGCTGCTCTTTACCAGGATCCTGATGTGATTATGGTGGGAGAAATGAGAGATCTGGAAACTGTTTCTGCGGCAGTTACCGCTGCAGAAACAGGGAAACTAATTTTAGCTTCTGTACACACCCTAAACGCCCACCAGACAATCCGCCATATAATCAATGTGTTTCCTGCCGACAGGAAAGAACAGATTCGTGTGCAACTTGCCGATACCTTGGTGGGCATTATTTCCCAGCGCCTCATTCCCCGCAAAGATGGAAAAGGGCGGGTAGCCGCCGTTGAATTTTTAGCTGCCACCCCGGCCATCAACAACTTGATTTTAGAAGGCAAGATCAAACAGATAAATACAACCATGCAAACCGGGGCCAAAGCAGGTATGAGGACGATGGATAACCACCTGCGCTATCTTTATCGGAAGGGAATGATTAGTGCGGAAAATGCCCTAAAAAACGCCGCCGATCATTTTTCTGTTTCCCGTTACATATATGAAAAGAGCCCGCTTAAATAAAAATGATAGGGAATACATGTTTCCCTAAAATTATTAATTATCCTCCATTAAAATGCAAAAATATTTTTTACAGAAAGGATTAAAAAGGTCTTTGAAGAAATATAACCCATATAGAGCCCTAAGAACATGGGGGTTTACTTTTTGAAAGAATATATGATCTTTTTAAAAATAAACTTTCCTGGAAACACCAGGAGGTATCTTTCCTGCTCAGTTATTTCCGTTATATATCCCTGCTGGCAACCTCTTTCTTTTATCTGATTGGTTTCCCGGTAGTGCCAGTTTTTTTTAGGGTGGCCGTTGTCCTGTTTCTTTTTGTGGAAGCCTCTATCTTTATTTATTTTTACGGCAAAAGCAGTAAACGGCATTTTAAAAAATTACTGATCATGATTGAAACTGTCAGCCTGGCCTTTGTTCTTGTGTTTACCGGCGGGTTGGACAGCCCCTTCGTTTGGTATGCGCTTAACCCTGTTCTGCTTTCAGCAACACTTTTGCCGGCTTATTACTGCTGGCTGGTAATGACCACCTTTCTTTTTTTTGCTGTCTTTTCACAACAATACAGCTTTTATACCCCCGCAAAAGTGTTGCTGCTGTGGCCCGATCGTTCATCTTTTTTCGTAATCTTTTTTCTGTGCACCTTTGCAGCACAAATTTTTACCAATTTTATTACCAGGTTTTCCCGGCAAACTGAAGTTACAGAAAAACAACTGCAGCACATTAAAGCGCTTTATGGGGCCATCGAAGCTTTTTCCAATTACAACGATCCCCATGGGATTGCCAACCTCTTTGCTTCCTACAGCCGGGCCCTTACAGATGCTAAAAAGGTAATTGTCTGGCTGGAAACACAAACCGGCATTAAAGATCCCTTGAAAAAAAACTTTTATGTGGTGCGCGGTCCCCGGGACGTTCTTGCTGAAGAGAATTGGTACCCCTACATTAAACATATCTTTGAAAACAGGCAGGCCGGCCCGGAAATAGACGTCTACAAACTTCCTGCCGGTGAAAACAAGGTAGCGGGAACCTTGCTAACGGTTAAAATCAGGTCCAGTTCAAATGCTTTTGGTGTTCTCTCTGCCTATTGTTTAAATAACCTGGAAAACATTGAAGAAATAAAACAGACTCTGTCCTTTTTAGCTGATCTTTGTGCCGGTGCATTGGAAAAAAGATATTTTGAATCCCTGACAGAGGAATTTCTGTTGATGGAGGAAAAAGATCGTATTGCTGGTGAAATTCACGACAGTGTAATGCAGAACATTTTTGGTCTTGTCTACAGTTTGGAAGCTTTGATTAAAGAAGAATCTTTTAGTGAAAAAATTTGTGAACAACTGCGGCTTATGCAAAAAACAGCCCAAAAAAGCCTTAAAGACCTGCGGGCTTCCATTTATTGCATGAGCTCTGTTAAAAATAAAAATGATACTTTTGAAAACGAAATTGGAAAATACCTTTATGATCTCGGCCGGTTGAACAATATAACCGTAAATTTCAACCCTGCTGGAAATTTAGGATCACTGGGCTCGCTGGCTAAAAAATCACTTTACCGCATCGTGCAGGAGGCAACAGGAAACGCTATTCGTCACGGGCAATGTGATCACATTCAAGTCACGCTAGCAGCTGATCAAAATTATTTTAGTCTAACTATTACAGATAATGGGGCCGGTTTTGACCCCGCATTTGTTAAACGCAGGGATCAATACGGGCTGGGGTTGGTAAATATGAAGGAACTGGCTCAAAACATTGGTGGTAAACTGGTAATCGAAAGCAAACCCGGCAAGGGAACGGTTGTTTCTTGTATAGTACCCTTGCCTGGTTACAAAAAGACAACTACTGAAAAGGAGCGGCTGAATGTATGAAAATTGTAATTGTCGACGATCATCCGGTCGTGCGCCAAGGGGTTCAACAAGCCCTGGAAAGGGAGGCGGATATAGAGGTAGTAGGGGTTGCCGGCTCATGTTCCGAGGGTGCAGAAACCATAGCAGCTCTCAAGCCCGATCTGGCCATTGTAGACATCAGAATGCCTGATGGCAGCGGGCTGGAAATGGTGCGCCAAGTTCGTAAGGCGGTAGCCGGATGCCGCATTATCATTCTTTCTTCCTATGCCTCCCCCAGGGATATCTCTGCCGCCGTAGCTGAAAATGTGGAGGGATATGTTTTAAAAGAAGCCCTTCCCGAAGAACTGTTGAACGCTGTCAGGCTGGTTGCCAAAGGTCGCCGCTACTACGACCCGGAAATAATGGACAGCATTATGAATAAAGAAGAAAAAGATCCCCTGAAAGGGCTTACGGCCAGGGAACTGGAAATCCTGCAATCTCTTGCCGAGGGTCTCAACAACAGGGCTATTGCCCAAAAACACTATATCAGTGAAAATACCGTTAAAAAACATATCGGCAACATTCTTGACAAGATGGAGTTTCAGGATCGGACCCAGGCGGCGCTCTATGCCTTTTCCCGCGGGCTGGGTAAAAAAACAGGTACAGACTAATGAAATAAACAGATCGCCAGTCTCTCCTGTTTTTTTATCCAGCCTTTATAGATTTTATTGTATTTTCCCGCGGGCATCAGCACAGGGGGTGCCCTTGGCCTACACAGGATTCTTTTTTGACCACTATTTTTATTTTACCCTGTGCACCGGTATTTGCACATTCTCAAAAAGATCCAAAATGGGTAACCAATTAGGATAAGAATAAAATACTCCTTCGGGAGTATTTTATTATGTACAAACCGGGCGGCAAATAGAGGGCAGTAAAATATACCACTTTTTGTTATGGTGTCCTCATGTTGACATAAAAAAACTGTAAAAATTGCCGAATCCTTGCCCTTTATGTCGAAACAAAGGCAGGCTGCCTTCACAAATTTTATATATGTTTAAACCATTGTGATCTAAAAGATAGAAATATAAGCACAATATTTTTTAACGATAGGGCGGGACGGGACAGCAATGCCCGGACACTATGCAACCCCAAATAGGCTTTTTTCAGCCTTGCTTTACAATTTATTTTTTTGTTTTGGTGAATCCGATTCCCCCCTAACTGCTGTTCACTCCGGTTAATATTGGGGGTACTACAAAAGGAGTATGCAAAATTATCATGTTTGATTATCAAAATTAATCCCCATGTATGATGGGGATTTTTGCCAAACAGGATAAGATGTGGTTGAAACAACTAGAATCAAATTTAGGGAGATTACTATTGACTAAACTACAGCAGCGCTTGCTTTTTTACCGGCGCAGAAGAACAGGGAGGAAAATCATGAAGGCCATCCTCATCAAAACATGCAGGCAGGTAATGGCAGTATTTATCGCCGTTGCCATGCTTTTTTCCATCATGAAAATACCTGTGTCCTATGCCTATTTTACAGCTAAAGGGGAATCTGCAGTACTTACCTTTGAGATAAAAAAAGCAGGCATTAGGATTAATGCTTTCGCCACTTTTATTAATGATTTTCTTATTAACAGGGAAGAAGAAAGCATGAACAAGGTCGGGAAAAACAAGGTTTCTGTTTACAGTACCGAGACTTCAAATGCAACCGTTAGCCCGCCCTTAGATCCACTGGGTGCCTCCGCCCTGGAAGCCCTGTTTGGAAAAGGCCGGGGAAATATGGCAGAAAAACTGGAAACCGTAAACAAGGTTCAGGTTGCAATCTGCCTGGAGGAGGGTTTTGATGTCGCCGCCATTGACATTCCTTCTGTAAAAATATATTACGGGACTAATTCTGTACATGCTCTTTCCGGAAGGCTTGACGGTAACGACAAGTTGGTTGTTGATTTTAACCGTGACCTTATTGCCGGCTGGTTTGCAAAGGCAGACAGGGGGTTGGAATATGCAACCTTCGTCATCACGGGGGAAGGTTATCCTGACGGGGCAGAGCGCTTTATTTTTTCCAGTGAAGCCTCCCTGCTGTTAAAAGGCAGCTACGAAACAAGGTTTATAGATATTGAAGGTGCCGCCGCTATTTTTATTCCCGGGCCCGGTGAAACGACTGCGGAGGCGTACACACTGGTCAACCAGGATCAGACATTGCTGGCGGGGAGCCAGTGGGCACTGGAAAATGCTGCCTCCGTTAAAGGCGTGGCAATTGACAGCGCTACCGGGATGCTGACCGTCTATTCAAATTCCCTTCCCGAACCTGTGCACCTGATAGCAATGATCGAATTGGAAGGGAGAACGCTTATCGCCCGGAAAATAGTTGAACTTTATAAGGCACCCCAATTTTTAATTAAAGGGGCCGACACAATTACCCTGCCCCTGCCTCATGAAAACAGCAGGGAACAATATACGATCCAGCCTGTGGACGGCAACACCCTTACAGCTGTCCGTTGGAAACTGGCAGCAGAGGTTGAAGGGGTGGATGTGGAAGAAAATGGCCTGGTAACCGTTACCGATGGGGCAGTAGTTGAAGGTTTTCTCCTGCTGGCTGCCGGCGAAGTGGAAATAAAAGGCACAAATATCCCCTTGACCCTGCAAAAACAAATCGGGCTGGAAACTATCAAAATTGGTTCTGTAGAGGTCACCGGTGCAGAATCTGTATTCGTCCCTGATGGGGAACCTTTCCCGGCGGATTACAAGGCGCTGGTCTATGACCCACAAGGAAACGAACTGCAGGGCGAACCTGTTACCTGGAGTGTGGAAATTACTGCCGGCAGCAGCAGCGGCATTACCCTAAATGAAGAAGGATCTTTAATTATAGAAAATTATGCCGTTCCCGGGAATATAACAGTAGTGGCCACTGCTGTCCGCAACAAAGAAAGCAGCGGCTTTAAAACAGTAACCATAGCAGGACAGTACCGGGAAGGCCCTGTTCCCCTGCCTGAATTAATTTTGAAAGAAGAAGAGCAGCTGTTTATTGCAGGCCGTACGTTTATTCTGATTCCTACCGGGGATGAAACAAAAACTTTTACCTACCAGGCCGCCGATCACCTGGGAAACCCCCTGGATAATGTTTTATTCAGCCTACTGGCAGAACAGGCCGGGGTAAACCTGCTTGAAAACGGTACATTGACCGTCGATGCCAGCGCCGCAGCAGGAAATATTGTCCTGCAGGCCGCGTTTCGGGAAGTGCCGGCTGCAGGGGAGGAAACAGAAAGCCCCCCCTTGACAGGTGCACTGACAGTTACCCTGGCCCTGCCGGCGCCCGCTGCCATCCAGGTTGAAGGCCCGGTT
>JAAYRR010000079.1 GCA_012518675.1 Bacillota bacterium | reverse complement strand
TAAAAGGAGTTGCTATCAATGGAGCACATATATCATATCAGATATGAGCACAAAGTAAATGGAAAAAGCTTAAGAGCAATTGCCCGTGAAACAGGCCATGATGTCAAAACCATCAAGAAATATGCCGACAAGGAGAACTTTTCTCCAGAAAAGCCAATGAAAAGGGGGCGTAAAAGACAGACAAATACAGGGAAACCCATCAGCAGTTTTCCACTCTTTTGGGTTAGTCGGCTTTGCCCCCTCATAGGGCGTTATACCTGATACTACCTCCGGTTTAACCGGCACCTTTTCTACCGCACCAGTCCAGATATAGACTGTCCGGGTATCCTTGTCCCAATTTACCTCTGCATCCAAGGTTTCAGAGATAAACCGCAGGGGAACCATCGTCCGGTTGGTGTAGATCACCGCGCTGGTATCAAAAACTCCAGGAACCAGGAAGAAAATTAGCAAAGTGAAACATAAGGCTTTTTTAACATGGAAATCAGCTTCTTGATAATAATTATCTTTTTTTCGCAAAACTATATTTTAAAAATAGTTCCTTGCTCAATAGATAAAGAAGATACTGGTTTAAAGAAACCCCTTCCTTTTCAGCCTGTTCAATTAATTTTCTATGAAGCGTTTTGGGAGCCCGCAAGGTAATACGGCCACTATAGCGAGCATATGAAGAAAAGGGCTCCGGAATATCAAGACCATCCTCATACCTTGTTTGAATCCAAGCATGGCGTGCATCCTCACCCATTTCGATGGACTCTTCGGTCGTATCGCCATCACTAAAACAACCAGGCAAGTCAGGATAGGAAATTAAATAGCCTCCGCCGTCCTCTTCAGAAAGCGTTTCAATATTGAACGGATAACTTTGAGACAAATAATATTCCAAACTTTTTTTTTCGGACATAATCATCACCTTCTTAATATCCTAATTCTTCTAAAATCTGTATCGCGTTTTTTTACATGAACAACCTTCACATATGGCCTTTTATACGGAATACTTAGTGTTTTATTTTTAATAGTATATATAAAGTGGCTGGACCCCTTTGAAGGCTGCCTTCTTTGAAACCCTGCGCTTAAAAGCACCTTATCCAGTTCCTCAAACCTTATTTTCTTAGGGCTATCTTTTATTTTTTCTATTAGCTTCTGTCTTTTGCTCATATAAGACACATCCAATAATAAATTATAAGTGACATCACATATAATGTCAACAATCACTTCCGCCTGCCAAATTCCCCCAAGGACTGGGGAACATAAGGGGTGCGATCTTTTAATCCTTTTATCCCCTGAAAAACATTTTTGGGCGGAGGGGCTATCTTTTAAAAAGAGCCCCGGAAGAATGGACTGGTATACAAAAGCAACATCCCTGTTTAAAATAACACTTAAAATATCCACATTGCACCTCCAATTATAAAAATAAAAAAGCCCCCAAAGGGAGCATAAAAAAGGCCAAGTTGAGGCCAAATTGAAGCGAAACACTAAAGAAAATATGAACTTATATGGACAGAAATAATAACCTTTCTGGCGGCAAGCCCCGATTTTACGGTGTTTATTGAACGCCAAAATACATTAAAAACAACAAATAACCAAAATCCACAGACTTCTAATCCGTTGGCCGCAGGTTCGACTCCTGCCGGGCGTGCCACTTTGAAACGCCAGGGATGCCCATGTAGCCAGGGACTTAGGGGCATACCCCTTTTTTGTATTTTTTTACCAAAACCTTATTTTCGGGTGGTTTCCAGGTATTGGAATTACCTTCTTTTTAATTGCTTCAATGGAAATAACATCGGAACCCGCAGTTCTTTCCCCCTCCCTTAGCTATCAAACAAGGCTGGCAACACCTCACCATTTTGTTCGATTATTATGGGATTTCCTCTCACATCAAGCATCTTTGAATTATAATATACCCTATTTTTTGCCATTCTTGTAGTGGCATACACATTGAAAAAAATGCTCAGTTGTGATCACTATACCACCAGTGTTAAATATTTCCCATCATTTAACACCACAGCCTTGGTAAACAAGGAGATATATTGCTTATCCTAATTTCACTTATTTCCCTCTAGGATACTATGATAAATTCCAAAAATGATAACATGTTGGCATATAAAGATCCTTCTACTAAACGAACTATATCCATGGGGAACCTCTACCTCCCTAGTGGGGTATTCATTCTTGCTGAATGTGAGGTTCCTCTTCTACTTCATGACGAGAATTTCCCCCTAAAACCTACAGTAATTTTACACTAACTGGTAACATGGTTACCATACCAGCAGGTTTTTCGTTTGACATAAACATGCTATAGAAAAGATGTGTCTTAAATATCGGGCTGACAATTGAACTCATTTTTTTTCTAAAAAAGGATGGGTGATCTCCGTCTTTTTACATTTCTGCCAAGCTGCAATTATTGTTTTGCGAGCCCTCCCTGCCATATGTACAACCATTGGTGTGAATTCAAATCCATTTGAACTTGTTCTAAATTAACTTTATGTATAAACGGCCCTGTCGTTGTATCCTAAGCCAAGCAGTTTTCAATGGCATCTAAACTTAGGGAAATTTTGTTTAATTTTTTACTAGGTGAGCCCCAAAAAAAGATTCTTTTCTGTTTGCTAAATTACTGGAAAAGGGGGGGGTTATAGGTGTTAGGGGTAACCCTCTGTTTTCGAGGCTGGAAAGTAAGGGAAATGGAAAGACTTAAACCGGGCCTTATAATAATTAATATGCCTATTATCACTCACCAAAACTAAAAAACTAAACAGAATATTATGCAATTACAGTTTTTAGGGAGGTATTTGGAAAGATATGTCGTATTTACTGTTTAGGTAGACAAAGCTGTCAGCTATGTGGGGCTGTTATGTATTTATAGACTAAAACCTTATCACCCAAAAGCTTGGGGGTCAGGTAATGGTGGGAAATAGTAGTAGTAAACTGGACTATTGTATAGGGCAGTTAGTGGGGCTAGGAGTTAAGGGCCGGGGTTATATTACCTACCAAGCAATATATGAAGTGACATCAAAAAATTTAGACAATGTAACCCCGGAGGCTATTGACTGCATTTACCAACACCTTAAAGCTAAACATATAGAAATAGTGGATAAACTGCCGGATAGTACAGTTTTGGGTTCAGGTTTGGTACCAGCCAAAGAGGAACCCCAGACAGGGTACCACCAACAAACAAAGGCAAAACATAAAATAAACAGGGATATACCTAGAAAAACCAAGAAGACTGCAGACGAGGTTTTTTTATGCCCTGAAAAAGGCATTGATCAACTTTTATGGCATTTCGAAAAAACCAAGGGATTTAGTGAAGAATACTTTTTTGATATTGTAAAAAGATGTGGTTATTCACTTAGGGAAGTAGAAGAACTGGTGATATATCTGGGAACATTCGGTGTTGATTGTCCCTACGATTATGAGCAATGGTTTGAGGATGATTGAAAAGATTGGGCCCCAAGGGGAAAACAACCATCATATGTTTTTGTTATTTCCCAGCTAGCCTATTTT
>JAAYRR010000078.1 GCA_012518675.1 Bacillota bacterium | reverse complement strand
GGTAGAGGTGGCCTCCTTTTACAAGTGTGGAGCTTGTGGGTAACCCTGCCCCCCGGGGGGTATCTACAAATCCATGTCTGCGGTATCGTAAGCGTAAAGCCTTCCCCACATAGAAATAGCCTAACAACGATGTCATAATCCTCCTTGAGAACATATTTAAGTGAGGAGGAGTACTAATGGCTTTTGAAGAGTTAAGGAAACAGTGGGCTGATCGGGTTGCTGCTTTTAAGGCCAGTGGGCAAAGCACTACAGAATGGTGTGCAGCCCATAACGTCAAACCCAGCCAGTTAAGATACTGGCTCAGAAAAGAAAAAAAGGCACAAGCTAAAACTTCATGGCAACCCCTTGAACTTGAAGATACAGATACCCCCTTAGTGGTAAAAGTAGGGCAAGTCGCAGTGGAAGTAAAACCAGGTTTTGACCCCAAGCTGCTGCAGAAAGTATTAAAAACACTGCTGGCACAATGATACACGAAAGAAACCTGGAACGGGTTTACCTGGCCTGTGGTAGTACAGATCTTAGAAAATCAATTGACGGTTTGGCAGTACTGGTAAAAGAAGGTTTCGAGCTGGATCCTTTTTCTACCTGCCTTTTTGTCTTCTGCAACCGTAAACGTGACAAAATAAAGATTTTGCAGTGGGAACATAACGGTTTCTGGTTGTACTATCGGCGTCTGGAACGGGGAAGGTTCCATTGGCCCGATCATACAGGAACCATCACCAGCATTAGCCGCCGGCAACTGCGCTGGCTTTTAGACGGTTTACCGTTTCATAAACGTCAGGGCCATCCTGAAGAAACTGCCCGTACAGTACTTTGATTTCCATGAATATATTGCTTTAAACCCTGATATTCAGGAGGTTTTAAGAGGTTTGCGTCGAATTAAAATAGTATGGAAAACACAGCCAAAATCATTACAGAACTGCAAAATAAATGCATCCTGCAGGAACAGCAGATCGCGGAACTTAAAGCCAAGCTTAACTGGTTTGAAGAGCAGTTTCGCCTAAGCCAGAAGCGGCGGTTCACAAGCACCAGTGAACATACCGACCAACAGCAGTTGCAGCTTTTTAATGAAGCTGAGGCAGAGGCCAAACCTTCTTTGCCCGAGCCCACTATGGAAGAGATCACCTACCACCGCAAAAAGCGGGGCCAGCGTGCAGCGCAACTAAAGGATCTGCCGGTAGAAACCATTGAGTACCGCCTGCCCCCGGGAGAACAGGTCTGCCCGTGCTGTGGCCATGAACTGCATGAAATGAGCACCGAAATAAGGCAAGAACTTAAAATCATTCCCGCGCAGGTAAAAGTAGTTAAGCATGTACGCTACATCTACGCCTGCCGCCGCTGCGAAAGAGAAGCGATCAATACCCCTATTGTAACCGCACCAATGCCCGCGCCAGTCCTGCCGCGGAGCTTGGCATCCCCTTCAGCCATGGCCTATGTGATGACCCAAAAATATCTGGAGGCCATGCCCCTTTGCCGCCAGGAGAAAGCTTGGGCGCGTTTGGGCCTGGAAATTTCCCGCCAGACTTTGGCCAACTGGATCATCCAGGGCGCAGATCGCTTTTTGCACCTCCTTTACGCTAAAATGTATGAACACTTGTTGAAACAGGATATACTGCATGCTGATGAAACCACCTTGCAAGTGCTCCGGGAACAGGGCCGATCGGCAAAAAACAAGTCTTACATGTGGCTTTACCGCACCGGCCGTGCAGGACCGGCAATTATCCTTTTTGACTACCGAACAACCCGGGCGAACAAACACCCCCGGCAGTTCCTTTCAGGTTTTAAAGGTTATCTCCACGTTGATGGTTATTCCGGTTACAACGGGCTGCCGGGTATTACCTTGGTGGGTTGCTGGGCCCATGCACGGCGTAAATTTGATGAGGCCTTGAAAGCACTGCCAGCTGAAAAGCGTGATGCAGATGTAGCTGCTAAACAAGGGTTTAATTTCTGCAACCGTCTTTTTACCATAGAACGTCAATTAAAAGAAGTGGCCCCTGAAGAACGCTACCAGGCCCGTCTGGAACGTAGCCTGCCGGTCATGGATGCATTTCATGCCTGGCTTATCCAGCAGCGCCCCAAGGTGCTGCCAAAAAGTGCCTTTGGGCAAGCTATTACTTACTGTTTAAATCAATGGGAAAAGCTTAAGGCCTTCCTGCAGGATGGCCGCTTGGAACTGGACAACAACCGTGCTGAAAGATCGATCAAGCTTTTTGTACTAGGTAGAAAAAACTGGCTGTTTTCAAACACCCCCCGTGGCGCTAGGGCCAGTGCGATAGTCTACAGCGTGATTGAAACGGCTAAGGAAAATGGTTTGATTCCCTTTAACTACCTCCAATACCTGTTTGAAAAGCTGCCTAACATGGACCTTCAGGACCAAAACGCACTGGAGGAACTGCTCCCCTGGTCAGAAACGTTGCCCCAGGAATGCAGAATGAAAAGTTAAAAGCTGTTATATTTTAATTTATGCTAAGCCCCCTTGGTTACAAGGTGGGTTCTATTTTACGCTCACCTCATAAATCCCGATGACGTGATTGTAGGTTTCAATTCCTCATAGGTAGGCTGGTGACACGAAAAAGACAACTTCGGCGAAATTTACACTGAACTGTTTCAATTCCTCATAGGTAGGCTGGTGACCCGTTTCGGTGTGCTGGTTATGGGTATTTGGGGGTTTTTGTTTTTTTTGTTATTACCCCGCAAATTTATTGGTGGAAACGGACAAACATCCATTCAGCCTGCGTTTGCAGTGCCCTTGTAATTGTCGTCGATCTACGGGCTTTTTTACACTATTGGCGATCGACGACAATAAGTCCTTCTTTCCCCTAAATAATTCCTGACAGTAAAAATAAAGTTACTTGATAATATTATATCATATTTGCAATTAAGGCTTTTCAATTTAT
>JAAYRR010000077.1 GCA_012518675.1 Bacillota bacterium | reverse complement strand
GGCCCCTGTTTCCAAAATGCTTTCCTTATCCTTTACGTTCCAGGTTTCCCCCCAGTATTTATCCGGACGTAAGTTTGACGGCACTGCACCTTCCTGTTCCCCGGTTGCCGGGGCAGAATCATCATCCACACCAATACAGCCGCCCAGGCCCAACAACAAGGATGATACTAAAAATAAGAGCATAACCATGGATACCCTGCGCATCATTTTCCTTCCTCCTTACCTTCTATCTATATATTTAAAATTCAACAAAAATCTTTTTACTCCTTCAAAAATAAGATTATTACAATAAAAAGAATTCGTTGCACAGAAAATAAGCAACCGCACTAGGTTGCTTATTTTCTGGATGTATACAGTGTTAAAAAAAACACATACCTGCCCCTTCCGGACAAACCTGATAATTTTCGTCCCGGATTGTCTTGAATACCGTCCTGGTTACTGTGCATATCTTTTAGAGCCAAGGTATTTTGTTTGCCACAGCACAACTGCCGGTTTTTTCCGCTAGTCTTTCAGGGCACTGAGAATGGAACGCAGCCTTTCCCGGTAGCCGGCATTTTCAATGATTGTACCTGTGACTACTATTTCAGCCCCGGCCTGCCTGACACGACGGGCATCCATAGCTGTACGGATGCCCCCCCCGACGATTAGTGGTATGGATATTTCCTTTTTTACAGCGCGGATCATTCCTGCCGGGATAGGCTGGGCTGCTTTTGGGCCTGCTTCAAAGTATACAAATTGCATACCAAACAGTTCGGCTGTTACAGCATAACTGGCCGCCACCCAGTAATTATCCCGGGGCACAAGTTTAACATTTGCTGCTTTTTCCATTTTTAAACCGGGTTCTACCATAATGTAGCCCACAGGAATGGTCTCCAGTTCCAATCTTTTTAAAATTAATGCCGCTTTAGCCTGACCGCCGCAGATGTAGTTAAAATTTTGAGAGTTAAGAAGGCTTCCAAAAAAGAAGGCATCAAAAGAAAAGCAGAGAGCCTCGGCCCCGGCAGGAGAATAGATTAAAGGTATGGATATTTTTTCTCGGATACATTTTACTGTTGAAAGAAGGTTCCTTTGAGAGAGGCCATTTAGTCCTGCAACTAAAATAAGATCGCTGCCAACCTCCTGCGCTGTAAGAGCCAAGCGCCCTGCCGCCTCCGGCGATTGCCGCATGGGATCGATAAACGTGATGTGCACCGTACCACTTTTTAACTTTTCTTTCAGGTAATGGGTAACGTTCATGTTAATCTTCTCCGGTCTTTGAACTTTCCTTTCAGCTTTATTATAATAAACTTTTGCCTATTTTACAACTACCAAGATTTACCGAAAAGTTGCTCAATTCCGAAGATTTATCCTTCTTCCCCCCTTTTAGGTTCCCTTTGTTAGTATCACGTCCATTTTTAGGGGCTTCAGGCCTGTTTGGGCCAGCAAAAAAGCTGGCCTTTGTCTTGCCAGCCTTTACTGCCTGTCTTTTTTGGAGTTGACAAAAACTACCGCTTGGAAAATTGTGGCGCACGGCGTGCACCTTTCAGACCATATTTTTTGCGTTCTTTCATCCGGGGATCGCGCGTTAAAAAACCTTCTTTTTTTAACAGGGGGCGGAATTCTCCGTCTGCTTCTAAAAGGGCTCGGGCGATACCATGCCTGATAGCCCCGGCCTGACCGGTAAAACCACCGCCTTCTACTTTGACTAAAACATCAAATTTATTTAAGGTGCCGGTTGTTTCCAGCGGGCGGCGAACTTCGGCAATTAATGTATCCATACCAAAATAATCCTGAAGATCCCGGTCGTTAATCACTACCTTGCCTTCTCCCGGCAGCAGGCGCACTCTGGCCACTGATTTTTTCCTGCGACCCGTACCACGATATTGCACTGGGGTCAATCTCTTACACTCCCTTCTTTAAGCAGATATTTTTATTGTTCGACAACTCTTTTCGGGTTTACTTCCCAGGCAACAGGCCCCTGGGCCTGATGGGGATGTTTGGAACCGGCGTAAACCTTAAGTTTTTTAAGCATAGCCCTGCCCAGGCGGTTGGCGGGTAACATTCTTTTTACAGCCAACTGCAAAACAAATGCAGGTCTTTTCTGGAGCAGTTCGTCATAACGTGTTTTTTTCAAACCTCCGGGGTAACCGGAATGCCTGTAATAATATTTTTGCTGTAGTTTATTGCCGGTTAATGCTACCTGTTCGGCGTTGATAACCACTACAAAGTCACCTGTATCCACGTGGGGGGTATATATCGGTTTATGCTTGCCCCGCAGGATCCTGGCAATTTCACTGGCCAACCTGCCTAAGGGCAACCCGGCAGCGTCAATCAGATACCAATTGCGTTTAATTTCACTTTCTTTAGCCATGGGGGTTATACGCATGTCCTTGCCTGCCTTGTTCATGAAAAATGTTATTTCAGATTTTTCGGCAGGCCCTAGCCTCCTTTCCTGCAACGTTACATATTCCGTCTTGTTACAACGGTTATTTTATTATAATAACCGCATACAGTCAAGTTCTGTCACCGTCCGGGGAATCCCGGTAAAGCACTTTTTCCAGGCAGAGCCCCTTGGCCGGTGCTGTTCTCCCTGCCCTTTGGCGTTCCCTACTTTTTAGAATTGCCAAAACTTCCCGGGGCTCTATTTTTCGTCGTCCCACATCCACCAATGTCCCGATGATACTGCGTACCATCTTGTAAAGAAAACCATCCCCTTTGAAATAAACCGTGAGCAAATGATTTTTCTGTTTTACTTGCAAGGAAAACAAGGTGCGTACCGTTGTTTTAACCACGCTGTTTGCAGACTGAAAGGCTTTAAAGTCATGCCTGCCAACTAAAAAACGGGCACCTTCCTGCATGGCTTCTGTATGCAAGGGAGCATGGACATACCAGGCATAATATCTTTGAAAAACGTCTGCAATGCGGCCGTTGTCGATCGTATAGGTATAAATTTTAGCCCGGGCGTCCCTCCGGACGTGAAAATCCTGTGGCACGGTTTTAGCCTTTAAGATGGCGATATCAGCCGGTAAAATCCTGTTTAAAGCCCGCAGCAGCTGCAGCGGGGTCAGCAGCGGGGGTGCAAACAGGTTTACAGCCTGCCCCCGGGCATGCACACCGGCGTCTGTCCGCCCGGCAACCTCTACCCTGATTTTTATTTTATATATTTTATTTAATTTATTTTCCAATACTTCCTGCACTGTCAGGGCGTTCTTTTGAAATTGAAAGCCATGATAACAGGTCCCGTCATAAGCAAGGATTAGCATATAATTTTGCAACAATGAATCACCTTTCACCACAAACCACCGCTGTAAGCTGCCAATTAAAAGCTTAGGCTGCAACGGCCCGGCAAGGAACAAACTGCCGGCCTGCACTCCAGGCCTTTCAGATATCCGCACCCCGGACTTCACCAGCATCCCAGGCCTTTCAGATCTGTATTCGTAGCAGTCTTACCTTCCCCAGGAATACGCAAATGAAAAACCTTTGTTAAATAATGCATCCCCCGGGGCTAGACGCCGCTTAAAATCAGCACCAGGGTGAAGCCGGCAACGGTAACCAGGCTGAAATAATCCAGCGGGCCGGTTTGTAACTGCCGCATTTTAGTGCGGTCGATACCCCCGCGGTAACAGCGTGCTTCCATCGCCACCGCCAGTTCATCGGCCCGGCGAAAGGCGCTGATGAAAAGAGGAACCAACAAAGGCACCAGGCTGCGGGCCCGGCGAAATATGTTGCCTGTTTCAAAATCTGCCCCGCGGGCCATTTGCGCATTGCGAATTTTGGCGCCTTCTTCCATTAAGGTGGGCACAAATCTTAAAGCAATGGTCATCATCATGGCAATTTCATGGCCCGGCACGCCGACAAAACGCAAAGGGCGCAGTAAAAATTCTATGCCGTCAGTAAAGGCAATGGGCGAGGTGGTTAACGTAATTAAGAGCGTTGTAACAACCAGCAGGATTAGCCTTAAAGTCATAAAGGTGCCGAAATAGACCCCGGCTTCTTCTACCGTTAAAGGCCCCCAGTGCCAATAGACCCGCCCTCCCTTAGTAAATAAAAAATGCAGGGTAATTGTGAAAAAGACAATAAAAAAAATAGGTTTCAAGCCCCGTAAAAAATAACGCCAGGGCAGGCCTGCACTGAAAAAAACAATAAGGATAAAGCCACAGAAAATTACAAATCCAAGGAAGCTTTTGATCATAAACAGGGCTGCAATCAAAATAAAAAGGGTGATCAATTTTACCCTGGGGTCCAGTTTATGCAGAAGGGAGCTACCGGGCAGGTAATGCCCTAAGGTTATGCTGCGCACAGCTTTCAATCCTTTTTAAAATGGTGCAATATTTCCCTGCCGACATCCTTTATGGAAAAAAGATCTGTCCTTAAATGATGATGTTTGCCTGTTTTTAATTTCTGCAGGAGTTCTGTCAGGGGGGGCAGGTCGAGCCCGATTTCTTTAACCACAGCCGCAGAATTAAAAACTTCTGCCGGTGTGCCCTGCAAGACCTTTTTTCCACGTGCAAAAACAAATAGTTTTTCTGCCAGGCGTGAAGCGTCTTCCATGCTGTGGGTAACCAAAATTACAGTGAGCTTTTGGTCCCTGTGCATTTTTTTAATCTGTGCCAATAAATTCCGCCTGCCTGCAGGATCCATGCCGGCAGTCGGTTCATCCAAAATTATTACTTCCGGTTGCATAGCCAATATCCCTGCCAAGGCCACTCTTCTTTTTTCCCCGCCGCTGAGGTTAAGGGGGGAACGTTCCTTATAGTTTTCATAGTCCAACCCGACTGTTTGCAGGCTGTGGAACACCCTTTTTTTTAGTTCCGCGCCGCTTAAACCCAGGTTGCGTGGTCCGAAGGCTACGTCTTTAAAGACTGTTTCTTCAAAGAGCTGGTGTTCCGGAAATTGAAAAAGAAGGGCGACACGGGACCGTAGCTTTTGCAGGTTGAACCCCTCTTGCCAGATATTTTGTCTTTCAAAGAGCACCCGGCCGGCACTGGGCTTTAAAAGGCCGTTAAAATGTTGAACTAGGGTAGATTTTCCAGAACCGGTTTCGCCAATTATCCCGATAAATTCGCCCCGTTTTATGCTTAAAGTAACGTTTTGCAGAGCCTTTACCTGAAAGGGGGTTCCCGGCATATAAATATGCGTTAGATTTTTGGTTTCAAGGAACATCAAAAACCCACCAGTTCTTTTTTGGCTTACGTTTGTTGGGGCCTGGTTTCATTTTTAGCCGGGGCAGGCCCTTCACCCAAAAAATTGACCAGTCCCTCTACACTTAACACCTGGGCGGGTATCTGCAACCCGCCGGCACGCAGCAAGCGGGCCAGCTTGGGGATGGTAGGGGTTTCCAGTCCAAATTGTTCCAGATTGGTTTCGCCGGCAAAAATAGCTGCCGGCAGGCCGCTTAGCACAATTTTACCTTGATGCATAACCAGGATGCGATCTGCTTCCATAATTTCGTCCAGGTAGTGAGTGATATGCACGACCGTAATACCTTCCTGGCGATTCATTCTTCTGATCGTTTCCAAAACTTCTTGGGAACCGCGGGGATCCAGCATGGCGGTAGGTTCATCCAGCACCAGACAACGGGGAAGCATGGCCAGCACCCCGGCGATGGCCAACCTTTGCTTTTGCCCGCCGGAAAGGAGGTGTGGCGCATGGTTCCTAAAGGACTGCAGCCCCACCAAGGCCAACGCTTTTTTTACCCTTTTTATGATCTGGCCTGTTTCCACACCCAAATTTTCCAGGCCAAAGGCCACGTCTTCCTCGACGGTGGTAGCTACAATCTGGTTATCAGGGTTTTGGAAGACCATACCCACGCGGCGCCGTATTTCCCAGGTGTGTTCTTCCTGGGTTGTCAAAAAGCCGTCAACCCGTACTTCGCCGGCAGTGGGCAGTAATAAAGCATTCAGGTGGCGCGCCAGGGTAGATTTGCCCGAGCCGTTCGCGCCGATGAGCGCCAAATATTCTCCCTTGCCGATTGCCAAAGAGACGTTTTCCAAGGCCCTAACCGGCTGCCCACCCGAAAAATAATCAAAGGTAACATTTTTTAGTTCAATAATAGTTTCCACAATGTTCACTCAAACTTTGTTCATATTTCAAACTGTCAGCCGCCTGATCCAGATTTTTTACACCAATTCTAGAATAGCCAAAGGTGCCCCGTCGCCCCTGCGGTAACCTTTTTTAAGCAAGCGCGTATAGCCACCGGCCCGATCTTCAAACCGCGGGCCGACCTTTTCAAACAATTTCGTGACGGCATCTTCGTCCAACATAAAGGAAAGGGCTTGTCTGCGAGCATGCAGATCTCCCCTTTTTGCCAAGGTAATCATTTTTTCGGCGTGAGCCTGGATCTCCTTAGCCCGGGCCTCGGTTGTTTCGATCCGTTCGGCAATGATAAAAGAGGTAACTAAATTCCGCAAAAGTGCCCTGCGGGGGCCTGCCTTCCGACTTAATTTGCGGTTGCTCATTTTTTATCCCGGTCCCACAGGATATTTGTAAACTGTGGAAACCGGTCCACCTCCTTCCTAGAAAACTACTTTACAGTTTATTCTGCTTCTTTTAAGGCCAGCCCCAGTTCTGTAAGCTTGTTTTGAACTTCTTCCAAGGATTTTTTACCTAAATTACGCACTTTCATCATTTCCTCTTCAGTTCTGAGGATCAGTTCTGAAACGGTATTAATCCCTGCCCGTTTAAGACAGTTGTAGGAGCGCACGGAAAGGTCAAGTTCTTCAACAGTCAGCTCCAAAACCTTTTCCATGTTGTCTTTTTCTTCTTCAGCATCCATTTCCACTTCTTCTGTTTCCTCTGTGAAGTTTACAAAGAGGTTTAGATGTTTGCTGAGTATTTTGGCTCCCAAACTGAGGGCCTCGTCTGCTTTAATACTGCCATCAGTCCAAATATCCAGGGCCAGCCTGTCAAAGTCTGTAACCTGCCCAACCCTGGTATCTTCCACGTTAAAATTAACCTTGCGAATAGGTGTAAAGATAGAATCAACCGGTATGACCCCGATCGGCTGGTTGGGAAACTTGTTGCGTTCAGCCGGCACATAGCCCCGGCCCACGCTGACCGTAATTTCCATGTAAAGCTTGCCGCCTTCTTCCAGTGTGGCAATCACCAGCTCGGGATTTAAGATTTCAACTTCTGCCGGCACACTAATATCGCCCGCCCTGACTTCCCCCTGCCCCTGGGCATCAACAATCAACACCTGCGGTTCATAGGAGTGTATTTTCATGCGCAGATTTTTCAGGTTTAATATTATTTCCGGGGTATCTTCCAGAACATGGGGAATTGTTGAAAATTCGTGCAAGATCCCCTCTATTTTTACGCTGGTAACCGCTGCGCCGGGCAAGGATGAAAGTAAAATACGGCGCAGTGAATTACCCAAGGTAATACCATAACCTCTTTCCAGAGGTTCTACTACAAAATGGCCGTAGGTATCCTCGTCTTTACTAACCCATTCTATTTTTGGTTTTTCAATCTCAATCACTAAATTTTTTCCTCCTATAAATCAGGAAATTTTAACGCGAGTAAAGCTCTACGATGAGGTGTTCGGCAATCGGCACATCCAGTTCATCCCGGGAGGGAAAACGGATAATTTTGCCGCTCATTTTTTCCCGATCCACCTCCAGCCAACTTACGGTCCCCTGGCCAGCTCCCCATTCCGCCATCTCTTTGAAAAAGGGGCTTTTTCTGCTTTTTTCCCGTACGGAAATAACATCACCGGGTTTAGTCAGATAGGACGGTATATTAACCTTATGATCGTTAACTAAAAAATGGCCATGGCGTATGAGCTGGCGTGCGTCAGCCCGGGAACGTGCCAAACCAATACGGTAAACCATATTATCCAGCCGGCTTTCCAGCATTTGCAACAGTATTTCACCGGTAATGCCCTTACGCCGCTCTGCTTCTTTGAAATAGCGTTTAAACTGTCTTTCCAATATACCGTAAATACGGCGTGCTTTTTGTTTTTCACGTAGCTGTAATCCGAATTCGGAAACTTTTTGTCTTCTTCTTCCATGTTGGCCGGGGGGATACCCCTTGCGGGTAAAGGAACATTTTTCACTGTAACATCTGTCACCTTTTAAATAAAGCTTGGTACCCTCCCGACGGCAAAGCTTGCAGGAAGCTTCTAAATACCTGGCCATAAGCGTACTGACACCTCCTATAAAATTTAGTTTTTTAAACCCGGCGTCGCTTTGGCGGGCGGCAACCGTTGTGGGGAATGGGTGTAACATCTTTAATAAGGTTTACCTCCAGGCCGGCAGCCTGTAAAGAACGTATGGCCGCCTCCCGGCCGGCACCGGGCCCCTTAACAAAAACCTCCACCTGCCGCATGCCGGATTCCATAGCAATGCGCGCTGCTGATTCTGCGGCCAGCTGCGCTGCAAAGGGCGTGGATTTACGTGAGCCCTTGAAACCTGCCGCCCCGGCACTGGACCAGGAGATATTGTTGCCCTGCAGATCTGTGATCGTAATCACCGTATTGTTAAAACTGGATTTAATATGCGCAATGCCGAATTCTACATTTTTACGCTCCCGGCGCCGCTGCCGGGGAGTCCTTCTTTTAGCCATCCTTTTTCAACCCTCCCTGTTATTTCCGGTTTACCGCCGGCGGACCCCTACGGTTCGCTTGGGACCTTTCCGCGTCCGGGCGTTGGTTTTTGTAGCCTGCCCTCTAACCGGTAACCCCCGGCGATGACGGATACCCCGGTAGGAACTGATTTCCGTCAGGCGCTTGATATTCATGGTAACATCGCGCCGCAGGTCTCCCTCTACTTTATAATTTTTATCTATATATTCCCTTAGTTTATTAACTTCCTCTTCTGTAAGGTTTCTGATCCGGGTATCAGGATTAATATTGGTATGGCGCAAGGCCTGTTGCGCTCTGCTGCGCCCCATGCCGAAAATATAGGTCAAGGCCACAGCCACTCTTTTATCGCGTGGTAAGTCGACCCCTGCTATCCTGGCCAATTTGGCACCCCCTTCTCGAGCTTATCCAAAAATAATTAAACGTAACTAGAATACCCCTTTAATAGGTAATTATACACCTGCAGGCCCCTTTAAAACTGTTTTTAGATCCGGCTGCTGCATTGCACCCGGCACCCGGTACCCGGACCGAAGGACCGCCCAAAAGGTTGGCCTGCCTGAAAGAACCGCACCAGGCGCCAAACCTTCAAACGGCCGCCTGTGGTAGCACCAGATTAGTGCATAATAGCACCAGCGGGCAGTTTAACCCTGGACCTGTTTGTGTTTGGGGTTTTCACAGATCACCATTACTTTTTTCTTGCGTCGTATTATTTTACATTTTTCACACATAACTTTTACCGATGGACGGACCTTCATTGATGAGCCTCCTTTGCCATTATTGGTGCTATTTATAGCGATAGGTGATGCGTCCCCTGGTAAGGTCATAGGGTGATAGTTCCACCAAAACACGGTCCCCGGAAAGAATGCGGATGAAGTTCATCCTTATTTTACCTGAAACATGTGCTAAGACGGTCACACCATTTTTTAATTCTACCCTAAACATGGCGTTGGGTAACGGTTCTACAACAGTTCCTTCTACTTCAATTACATCTTTCTTTTTTGACATACCCGGCCGGCCCCCTTTCTTTATTCATTTGCTAAAGAGGTCCGAAGGCACGGCGGGTTATATTCCTTATCCTCCGCTGGAAAGATCGTATTTAGTGCATTTCTCACCGCTTTGTCATCTAGTTTGCCCAGCCGGATCCTCTCTTTGATCTCCGGGATAACACAGCGGTAAGGTTGCAGGTGTTTGATATTTTTCTTTTTTGGTTTGTTAACGGTCCGTATGCGCCCGTCGACCAAAAGAACTCTACCTCCTGCCATGATATCAATAATTAAATAGGGTTTTCCTTTATCCCTTCCCGCCAGTGATCTGACTACCTGCCCCAGTTCTACCTGCACTACAACTCCCCCCTAGAAAGAGGTCAGAATTTCCGGGCCATCCTGCAAAATAGCTACAGTATGTTCAAAATGTGCTGAGAGGCTGCCGTCCTTGGTCACCACTGTCCACTGATCTTTTTTGGTTTCCACTTCCCAGCCTCCGGTATTGACCATGGGTTCGATAGCTAGAACCATACCCGGTTCGAGTAAAGGCCCCCTGCCCGGTGAACCAAAGTTGGGAACTTGTGGTTCTTCGTGCAGTTCACTGCCGATCCCGTGGCCCACATAGGTGCGTACGACGGAAAACCCTGCAGCCTCGGCACAGGCCTGTACGGCCGCTGAAATATCGTAAAGGCGGTTTCCAGGCACGGCTTTCTCAATCCCCCGGTAAAGCGAATTCCTGGTTACCTCCAAAAGGTTCTCAGCCTGAGAGGAAATCTTGCCCACGGGGAAAGTGGCAGCCGCATCGGCATAATAGCCCTTCAGGCGGGCCCCGACATCAATACTGATAATATCACCTTCTTTTAGGAGCCGGGAACCGGGTATGCCGTGTACAACCTCCTCGTTTAACGAAGCACAAATGGTTGCGGGAAACCCCTGGTAGCCTAAAAAGGCCGGTTGGGCCTCAAATTTTTCTATACAACGCCGGGCAATTGTGTCCAGCTGCAGGGTAGTCAATCCCGGTTTTACAACGCGGGCCATTTCTTGCAGTGTTTCTGCAACGACACGCCCTGCCTGGCGCATAATTTCAATTTCTTGCTGAGATTTAATGTTAATCAAACCCCAAAGTCCCCCTTACTTCATAAATCCCTGATAATTACGCATAAGCATATGGCTTTCTATCTGCCGCATTGTTTCCAGAGCTACACCAACAATAATGATCAGGGATGTCCCGCCAAAAATAAGGTTGATGCGGGTAAAATTTTGTAAAGCAATCGGCAGTATACAGATAAAGGCCAGTGAAAAGGCCCCTACCACTGTCAGCCGGCTGGAAACCTTGTTCAAATATTCTGCTGTGGGGCGTCCGGGCCTTAGGCCGGGAATAAAGCCCCCGTACCTTTTGATATCCCCTGCCACCTTCATGGGATCGAACTGAATTGCGGTGTAAAAAAAGGTGAAGAGAATAATAAAAAGAGCATAGAGAACAGTGTTTAACCAAGTCCCGAAACTTAAAGCTGCAGAGATGTTCCGGGCGATCGGATGATGGACAAACATTTCGATTGTAGCCGGAAACATTAAAATTGCCGATGCAAAAATTACCGGGATAACCCCTGCCTGGTTTACCTTCAGGGGGATATGCGTGCTTTGCCCCCCGTACATGCGCCGGCCCACCACTCTTTTGGCGTACTGCACTATAATGCGCCGCCGGCCTATTTCCAGGGCAATAATACCGACAATCAGGGCGATGAGGACAATAAGGATTGGTAACAGTGTGAGAAAATGAACCTCGCCCAAACGCAACAGCTCGATCGTCATGCCCACCTCGGAGGGAAAACCGGCGATAATACCGGCAAAGATTAGCAGCGAAATGCCGTTGCCAATCCCTTTTTCTGTAATCAGCTCACCCAGCCACATCAAAAAAGCTGTGCCGGCTGTCAGCGAAATGATAATTACCAGGAAAACGGGCAGGCGTTGATCTGTCACAGCATTGCGCATTAATCCAAAGGTTATCCCCGTTGCCTGCAGGAAAGCCAGGACCACTGTGGTATAACGAACCAGTTGGATCATCTTCTTGCGCCCTTCAACCCCTTCTTCACTCCACTCCTTAAGCCGGGGTATAACTACCGTTAACAGGTTCATAATAATCGAAGCGTTAATATAGGGCATAATCCCCATGGCAAAAATCGTAAAGTTCTTCAGGGCGCCACCGGCAATAACATTGTAAAACCCGAAAAGGGTGTTTCCCTGGAAAAATTCTGCGATCACTGCCGGGTCGATTCCCGGCACAGGCACGTGAGCCCCGATACGGAAAACAACCAACATCAAGACTGTGAAAATAATCCTCTGGCGCAGCTCTTTTATACCCCAGGCATTACGAACTGCTTCGATCATTTTATATCACCTCGGCGCGCCCACCGGCCGTTTCTATTTTTTGTCTGGCCTGGGCACTAAAACTATGTGCTTGCACAGTTAATTCTTTGGCAAGCTCTCCCTTGCCCAGAATTTTAATGCCGTTTTTCAGGGATTTGATCAGGCCGCTTTCCTGTAAAAGCTGTGGCGTAACCACTGTTCCCGAGGCAAAGCTGTTTAAAGCCCCGATATTGACAATAGACCATGCGGTGCGAAATCTTTGATTCGAAAAACCCCGTTTGGGCAGACTTTGGAAAAGAGGGGTCTGGCCGCCTTCAAAACCACGACGGACGCCCCCGCCGGAACGTGCCTTTTGCCCTTTTTGCCCCCGACCTGAAGTCTTGCCATGACCGGAACCCACACCCCGGCCCACCCTTTTGGCAGGGAAACGTGACCCGGCCGGCGGTTTTAATTCATGCAGGCGCATCTTCTGTGACACCTCCTTGCAAATAAATATCCATGGTAATGACTGTATTTACAACTTCTGTACATTACGTTTTCTCCAAAGAACATAACGCTTTTTTTCCGGCCCCCTAAACCCGTTCCACGGAAACCAAATGCTGGACACGCGCAATCATGCCCCGAATCTGTGGGGTATCGGAATGTTCAACAGTATGGTTTAAGCGCCTCAAACCCAAAGCTTTGATCGTGAGGCGGTTAGATGGCTTTTGGCCAAGAGGACTTCTGATCAGCTTAATTCTGAGCTTTTTCACACTTAATTCTCCCCCTGCTGAACTTCAGCCCGTAAATATATTTTCTAGACTTGAAGTTCTTCAATTTTTTTACCGCGCAAGCGCGCCACCTCTGCAGGTGTTTTTAAAGATTTCAAGCCTTCAACTGTAGCATTAATCATATTCATAGCATTTGAAGACCCTAAACTTTTTGTTAAAATATCCTTGATCCCGGCCAATTCGAGGACGGCCCTGACCGGCCCGCCGGCGATCACCCCGGTTCCTTCCGAAGCCGGTTTTAAAAGTACTTTGCCTGCGCCAAAAATACCGGTTACAGCGTGCGTGATTGTAGTCCCTTTAAAAGGAACCCGGAACAGATTTTTTTTGGCGTCCTCAATTCCCTTGCGGATCGCCTCCGGCACCTCCCCGGCTTTGCCCAGGCCGGCACCGACCACACCGTTTTCGTCACCAACAACGACCAAAGCGCTGAAGCTAAACTTGCGGCCCCCTTTGACTACTTTGGCCACCCGGTTAATTTTTACGACCCTTTCAGAAAGCTCACCCGTAGGTTCAGCTCTGGACAAACGATACCCTCCCTTCCTTCACTCTTAAAATTTTAGACCTTTATCCCTGGCCCCGTCAGCTAAGGCTTTTATTCTGCCATGGTAACGATACCCACCGCGGTCAAATACCGCTTGTTCAATACCGTTTTGCAGGGCCCTTTGGGCCAGAAGTTCGCCTACCAAACGTGCCGCCTCCTGCTTTCCCGGTTTTTGCAACTGATCCTGCAAGGAGGGATCCAATGTAGAAGCAAAAACCAGCGTGCGCCCGCTAAGATCGTCGATCAGTTGGGCATAAATATGCTTCAAGCTGCGGTAAACGTTAAGGCGGGGAACAGCCGCATTCCCGCTGATTTTCTTCCGTACCCGTAAGTGACGGCGTTTCCTGGCCATTTTCTTTTTTATAGCGCGTGCCACTTCTGCCTCACCCCTTCATAAATACCATCAAATTTATGCGCCCGCCTTGCCAACCTTCCGCCGTACATATTCGTTTTCATAGCGGATACCCTTTCCTTTATATGGTTCGGGGGGGCGCACATGACGAATCCGCGCTGCGGTATCGCCAACGGTTTCTTTGTCGATCCCCGTTATGGAAATTTTATTTGGTGCCGGCACCTCAATCGTAATGCCTTCCGGGGGCACAAAGTGAACCGGTTGCGAATAACCAACGTTCAGGATTAAATCCGCGCCTTGTTTGGCCGCGCGATACCCTACCCCCACAAGCTCCAAATTTTTGGTATAACCCTGGGTAACCCCTTCCACCATATTGGCCAGGAGCGTTCTTCCCAGCCCATGCAGGGAACGGTGCTCCTTTTTTTCCGAAGGACGCAAAACAGTAGCAAAGTCGCTTTCTATTTTAATTTCAAGACACTCCGGAATTTTTTTGGTCAGCCGGCCCTTGGGGCCGTTAACAGTAATCACGTTACCACTGTTGATCTTAATCTCTACATTTTTGGGTATAGGGACTGGTTTTTTCCCAATACGCGACAACCCTACCACCTCCTACCAAACATAACAAATTACTTCACCGCCCAAGCCGGCCCGACGCGCTTCATGGTCTGTCATCAGACCCTGGGAAGTGGAAATAATAGCAATGCCCAAACCCCCTAAAACCCGGGGCAGTTCATCTTTATTGGCGTAAACCCTCAGTCCGGGTTTGCTGATCCGCTTTAGGCCGGTGATGGCGCTGCGGTGGCCGGTTTTAACATATATTTTCAAGGATCCTTGTTTTCCGTCGTCCAGGTATTCAAAGTCTCTGATATAGCCTTCACGTTTTAAAATGGCCGCAATGCCTTTTTTTATTTTTGAAGAAGGGACACTGATAAACCCGTGTCCGGTTAGGATAATGTTGCGTATCCTTGTTAATAAATCAGCGATAGGATCGGTCATCATTTGAATTCGACCTCCTTTCTTGCCACAGCCCGGTTACCAGCTGGCCTTCTTGACCCCGGGTATAACACCTTTATGGGCCAGCCTGCGGAAACAGATGCGACACAACCCAAATTTACGAAGGTAGCCCCGGGGGCGACCGCAGATTTTACAACGATTATAACGACGCACTGCAAAGCGAGGCTTTCTTTCAGCCTTGGCAATTAATGATTTCTTAGCCACAGGTTATCCTGGTTTCTATTTTTAACCAGGTGCACCTCCCTTCAAACGACCTCCGGCTGACTGTTCTAAGCGGCCCGGAAGGGCATTCCCAATGCGCGGAGCAGTTCCAGTGCCTCTTCATCAGTTTTAGCCGTAGTCACAATAGTAATATCCATACCCTGAATCTTTTCTACTTGATCGTAAACTATTTCCGGAAAAATGATCTGTTCTTTAAGGCCCAGGGAATAATTACCGCGCCCGTCAAAAGAGCGGGGCGAAATGCCGCGAAAGTCCCTTACCCGGGGTAGCGTAACATTGATTAACTTGTTAACAAAGTCGTACATCCGGATCCCGCGTAAGGTTACCTTGCAGCCGATAGACATTCCCTCACGCACCTTAAAGCTGGCTACTGATTTTTTGGCTTTGGTAATCACCGGCCTCTGACCGGTAATCAGGGCCAGATCGCGCAGGGCGGCTTCCAATAATTTGGGGTTTTCCTTGCCTTCCCCGACGCCCATGTTGACCACCACTTTTTCCAGCCGGGGCACCTCCAGGATGTTTCGATAGGAAAAACGCTTCATTAATGCCGGGCGGACTTCCTCGTTATATTTTTGCTTCAAAGTTGACATCTTTCTACCTCCTCAGACCTGCCCCTGCAGAACAACTGCGCCGAAGATTGAACTTTACTTGTCGATATATTCGCCGCATTTTTTACAGCCCCTGACTTTTTTTCCGGAGTCAAGGGTGCGGCGGAAAAGACGAGTCGGTTGCTGGCAGGAAGGACAGATCACCATGACATTGCTGGCATTAATCGTCGCTTCCATCTCCCTGATCCCGCCCTGGGGAATTTTTTGTGTCGGGCGGGCATGTTTTTTAATCAGGTTGATGCCTTCGACCAATACCCTGTTTTTGCGTGGGAAAGCCCGTAAAACTCTTCCAGTTTTGCCGCGATCCTTCCCGGTGAGAACCTGAACACGATCTCCTTTTTTGACATGCAGTTTCTTTACAGACAAATAGCGCACCTCCTCACCCGTTACCTGACTTTAGATCACTTCCGGCGCCAGTGAAATAATACGCATAAAATCCCTGTCCCGCAGTTCCCTGGCCACCGGCCCAAATATACGCGTTCCCCGAGGAGCCCTTTGTTCATTTATGATCACCGCTGCATTCTCATCAAAACGGATAAAAGTACCATCCTGCCGCTGATAACCCATTTTTGTCCGGACAACCACGGCATGGACGATTTCACCCTTCTTTACAACCCCACCGGGAATAGCTTCCTTAACGGAAGCTATAAAAATATCGCCCACCCCCGCAGCACTCCTTTTTGAACCCCCTAGAACACGAATACACATGATTTTACGGGCACCTGTATTATCGGCGACGTTGAGAACGGACGTGCTCTGGATCATCATGGCCCCCTCCTTTCACCTTAACTACAACCGGGATTTTTCGATAATTTTGACTAACCGCCATCGTTTTTCTTTGCTTAAAGGCCTGGTTTCCATGATTTGGACCTTATCTCCCTGCCGGCATGCGTTGTCGGCGTCATGAATTTTATAATTTTTTGTTCTGCGAATAATTTTCCCGTATAAAGGATGGCGCGCACTTCTTTCGACGGCAACTACTGCAGTTTTTTCCATTTTGTCGCTGACCACTTTGCCTATTCTTGTTTTACGGGCTTTTCTTTCCAATCCGTCGCCTCCTTTCAGGATTTTGCATTACCGGTCTGCAGCCGCCAGTTCTCGTTCCCGCATGATTGTTAACACCCGTGCGATCGACCTGCGAACCGCCTGCAGCCTGGTAGTGTTTTCCAGTTGCCCGGTCGCCATTTGAAAGCGCAGGTTGAAAAGCTCTCCCTTCAATTCCTGGGCCTTCTCCTGCAGTTCCTGATCTGAAAGCTCACGAATTTCATTGGCCTTCATGCGCTTCACCACCTGTTTCTTCCCTTTTGACAAACTTGCATTTTATGGGTAATTTTTGCGCAGCCAGGCGCATTGCTTCTTTAGCAACGTTTTCGGGAACACCGGCCAGTTCAAACATAACCCGGCCCGGTTTGACCACGGCCACCCAGTATTCCGGGGCGCCTTTACCCTTGCCCATCCGGGTTTCTGCCGGCTTGGCGGTAACGGGCTTATGCGGAAATATTTTGATCCAGATTTGGCCCCCTCTTTTTACGTACCTGGTCATGGCAATACGTGCCGCTTCTATCTGCCGGCTGGTAATCCACCGGGGTTCAAGCGCCTGCAGCCCATATTCTCCAAAGTCAATCTGGGTACCGCCCTTGGATATTCCCTTCATCCGGCCCCGTTGGTGCCGGCGGTATTTAACCCTTTTTGGCATTAACATTTTTCTGCCCCCCTTCCTCTGTCCCTTTCTTGGTTGGAGGTAGAATTTCTCCTTTATAAATTAAAACCTTGACGCCAATCCGGCCATAGGTGGTATGTGATTCCACAAAACCATAATCGATGTCGGCACGCAGGGTTTGCAACGGCACAGTCCCTTCATGGTAGCTTTCCGTACGAGCCATTTCTGCACCACCCAGCCGGCCTTTACAAATAATTTTGATGCCCTGGGCGCCGGCACGCATTGTTCTGAAAACAGCCTGTTTCATCGCTCTCCGGAAGGCGATCCTACGGGCCAGCTGCTGGGCAATATTTTCAGCAACCAAGCGGGCGTCGAGTTCCGGTCTTTTAATTTCCAGAATATTGATGTGCACCTTTTTGCCTGTCATCTTTTCCACATCACGCCTTAATTGATCTACCCCGGAACCCCTTTTGCCAATAACCATCCCGGGTTTGGCCGTGTGGATGTTGATGCGCAGGTTGTTTGCAGCACGATCTATTTCAATGCGGGAAACCCCCGACCCTTCCAGTTTATTGCGTATATAATCACGCACCTTCAGGTCTTCATGCAGCAATTTTTTGTAATCCTTTTCGGCATACCAGCGGGCATCCCAGTCTCTATGGATACCTACACGGAAGCCAACCGGACTGATCTTTTGTCCCAACTTCTCATCCCTCCTCCCTTTCCTTCAGGATAATCGTCAGATGACTGGTCCTTTTACGGATACGTGCTGCCCTGCCGAAAGCACGGGGCCTGAACCTTTTAAGAGTGGGGCCTTCATCGACATAGGCCCGGTAAACATAAAGATCGTCCTTGTTCATTTCATAATTGTGCTCGGCATTGGCCAGTGCTGATTGCAGCACCTTCCCAATCGTTATGGAAGCCTGCCTGGGTATGAAACGCAGAATGGAAAAAGCTTCACCGGCATTTTTGCCGCGGATTAGATCCATGACAAGTCTGGCTTTACGGGGAGCTATTCTGACAAATTTGGCTTGTGCCTTTGCTTCCATACCTTTTCCCCCCTTTTACTCTCACATCAACTCTTGCACCACCGCAGGTATTAGAAACCAATAGCCGAAAAATTATGCCTGCACCCGCTGCCGGCAGTAGAAATCCTGCCAGCTTTCCCCGGCTATACAGGTGCCCCTTTTTTACACTATTTTAAAGTCGTCGATCTTTCAGTATGGGCGCCATGACCGCGGAAGGTGCGTGTTACAGCAAATTCACCCAATTTGTGACCAACCATATCCTCTGTAATAAAAATGGGAACATGTTTGCGGCCGTCGTGAACGGCAATTGTATGTCCTACCATTTCAGGAAAAATGGTCGAGCGGCGGGACCAGGTTTTTACTACCCGTTTTTCCCCTGTTTTGCTCATCTGTTCAATCCTGGCCATTAATTTGGCATCGACATAGGGCCCTTTTTTTACTGAACGTGCCACTTCATCACCCCTGACCCTTTATATTAATTATTTACGTTTTTTCAGGATAAACCGGTCTGATTCCTTCTTCTTCCGACGGGTTTTATAACCCAGGGTCGGTTTGCCCCAGGGGGTAAGCGGGCTGGGCCGGCCGATCGGCGCCTTACCTTCACCGCCCCCGTGGGGGTGATCAACCGGGTTCATCGCCGAACCGCGCACCGCAGGCCTAATCCCCAGCCAACGGGAACGCCCGGCCTTGCCGACCGTAATATTTTCATGTTCCACATTTCCGATCTGGCCGATCGTAGCCTTACAAGCCGCCGGCACTAATCTTACCTCTCCCGAAGGCAGCTTGATATGTGCATATTTTCCTTCTTTGGCCATTAATTGGGCCACGCCGCCGGCAGAACGCACAAGCTGCCCACCCTTACCGGGGGTCATCTCTATATTATGAATCGTAGTTCCTACGGGAATGTTTTGTAAAGACAGGGCGTTGCCTGGTTTAATTTCAGCTTGGGGCCCGGCACTTACCACAGCACCCACCTCTATGCCCAGGGGGGCCAGAATATAACGTTTTTCACCGTCAGCGTAATGTAAAAGGGCCAGCCGTGCTGAACGGTTGGGGTCATATTCAATGGCCGCCACTTTGGCCGGAATTCCCTCTTTATCCCTTTTAAAGTCAATAATCCGGTATTTACGTTTGTGACCCCCTCCGCGGTGCCGGCTGGTTATTCTCCCCATATTGTTGCGACCGCCTTTCTTTTGCAGCGGTTCCAACAGCGACTTTTCAGGTTTCTTTTTGGTAATTTCCTGAAAGGTAGAGACAGTCATAAAGCGCCTTCCCGGGGAGGAAGGGGTAAATTTTTTTGTACCCATGTTGCAGACCTCCTTCCTACAAATAATAACCGCCCTTATTCAAATATTTCGATCGGTTTACTGCCGTCCTGCAAAGTAACAACTGCTTTTTTCCAATCCGGCCGGTAGCCCTGATGCACCCCCACACGCCTTTTTTTACCCTTCATGTTAATGGTGTTGACGGCACGGACCTCGACATCAAACAGTTCCTCCACAGCCTTTTTAATTTCAATTTTATTGGCATTTTTGCCCACAACAAAAGTATATTTATTTTCTTCTATTAAAGCCGTGGATTTTTCGGTGATCAGAGGTTTAAGAATAATATCATGCGGATTTTTCACCGGCAAACACCTCCTCAATTCTAGCCACAGCTTCTTTGGTTAAAATCAGTGTTTCACAGCTAAGCAGAGCCAGCACATTTATCTGGTGGGCAACAGCAGTTTTCACCTTGGGAATGTTACGGCAGGATTTATAGACGTTTAGATCTGAACCGCCGGTAACCAACAGCACTGAACCCTTGGCCTGCAGGTTGTGGAGCATACTAATAATTTCTTTTACCCGCGGCGCGGTCAGCTTCAGTTCATCCACAACCAACAACCGTTTGCTGTTTAGCTTGGCGGTCAGTGCTGCAAACAGTGCTGCACGCCGCTTTTTTTTAGGCACTGTATAACGGTAGCTCCGGGGTTTGGGGCCAAAAGTAGTCCCGCCCCCCACCCAGATCGGCGAGCGGATACTGCCGTGCCGGGCCCGCCCTGTTCCTTTTTGCCGCCAGGGTTTTCTACCCCCGCCCCGGACTTCGCCCCGGGTTTTGGTGTTGGCCGTGCCGCGTCGGCGGGCGGCTAAAAGCATCTGTGCAACATCATACAAAAGGTTTTCGTTTACCTTGGCGGCAAAAATCTGGTCACTGAGTTCCAGCTCGCCAACCTGTTCTCCTGCGGTATTGTAAACTTCAACACTAGGCATAGGTGTCCCCAGCCCCCTTTCTAACCTGCTTTCACAGAATTTTTGACTAATACCAGCACATTGCGGGGACCAGGCACAGCACCTTTTACCAATAACAGGTTTTTTCCGGCGTCTACTTTTACAACCTTCAGTTTTTGCACGGTGACTTTATCCCCGCCCATCCTGCCGGGCAGTTTTTTTCCTTTAAAAACCCGGGACGGACCCACGGCGCCCATAGAACCAGGCCCCCGGTGATAGCGGGAACCATGTGTCCGGGGCCCTAAGGCCTGGCCGTGCCGCTTGATGTTGCCGGCAAAACCTTTTCCCCGGGAAATACCGGTCACGTCAACATAATCCCCTGCTTTAAAAATGTCTGCTTTAATTTCCTGGCCGACAGCGTAATGGTCTGTGTTGTGGACACGCAGTTCCCGGATATGTTTTAAAGGAGCAACTTCCACCTGGGCAAAGTACCCGGCTGCAGGTTTATTGAGCCGGTTTTTCTTTGCAGGTTTGAAGCCCACCTGGATAGCTTGATAGCCGTCTTTTTCTACGGTTTTTTTAACCAGCACTGTACAGGGTCCGGCTTCCAAAACTGTCACCGGGATAGAGCGCCCTTCTTCGTCAAAAATGCGGGTCATACCAATCTTTTTAGCCAAGATTCCTTTTTCCACCTTCTATACCCCCCTGTTTCAAGGATTCTAAAGTTTAATTTCGATATCTACACCGGCCGGCAGATCCAAACGCATGAGCGCATCTACTGTATTGGGTGTCGGATCCAGAATATCAATCAATCTTTTATGGGTCCGGATTTCAAACTGTTCACGTGAATCCTTGTGTTTGTGAGGGGAGCGAATCACAGTATAAATGCTTTTCCCCGTCGGCAGCGGAACAGGACCCGCAACGTTGGCCCCTGTACGTTTAGCTGTATCAACAATTTTACCCGCGGATTGATCCAGAAGGTTATGGTCAAAAGCCTTCAAACGGATACGAATTTTCTGGTTAGACATATCTTTCCTCCTTATGCCGCCTGATTACTGAAACAGGCTACTCCGTAAAAATTACCTGCCTTACAGCAGCAACCTTTTACTTCATCGCCGGTACACAGCGCTACCCCTTCATTAAGGGGCAGCAGCTCTCCCTTTCCTACAGCGTTTCCCGGCACCTTTGCCCGGCGTATACCCCCCCGGCTACACCGGCCGGGCTGACCGGGCCCTAAAACTGTTATTCAACAATAGAGGTAACCACACCGGCGCCGACAGTCCGGCCGCCTTCGCGGATGGCAAAGCGCAGGCCCGCTTCAATGGCGATCGGCGTGATAAGCCCTATTTCCATGTTGACGT
>JAAYRR010000076.1 GCA_012518675.1 Bacillota bacterium | reverse complement strand
TAAAACTGTTATTCAACAATAGAGGTAACCACACCGGCGCCGACAGTCCGGCCGCCTTCGCGGATGGCAAAGCGCAGGCCCGCTTCAATGGCGATCGGCGTGATAAGCCCTATTTCCATGTTGACGTTGTCGCCGGGCATAACCATCTCTACACCTTCCGGCAGTTGTACCGAACCGGTAACGTCGGTGGTCCGGAAGTAAAACTGGGGACGGTAGCCCTGGAAGAACGGGGTGTGACGGCCGCCTTCTTCTTTTTTCAGAACGTATACTTCGGCCTTGAATTTGGTGTGCGGGCTGATGGAACCCGGGTTGGCCAAAACCTGGCCGCGTTCGATCGATTCACGGTCTATGCCGCGCAGTAAGACACCGATGTTGTCGCCGGCTTCGGCTTCGTCTAAAATCTTGCGGAACATTTCTACGCCGGTGACTACTGTTTTCTTGGGACGTTCGTTAAAGCCGACGATCTCTACTTCGTTGCTGATCCTGACTTTGCCGCGCTCAACGCGGCCCGTGGCTACGGTGCCCCGGCCGGTAATGGTGAAGACGTCTTCCACCGGCATGAGAAAGGGTTTGTCGGTGTCACGCTGCGGTTCGGGTACGTAGTTGTCTACAGCATCCATCAGTTCCCAGACAACCTTACAGTGTTCACAGTCGCGTTCGCCACAGCCGCATTCTAAGGCCTTGAGGGCCGAACCCTGGACTACCGGCAGGTCGTCACCGGGAAATTCGTATTCGTTGAGCAGATCGCGGACTTCCATCTCTACCAATTCTAAAAGCTCAGGGTCGTCAACCATGTCCACTTTGTTCATAAAGACTACAATGTAGGGAACGGCAACCTGGCGCGCCAATAAAATGTGTTCACGGGTCTGTGGCATGGGACCGTCAGCCGCCGAAACTACCAAGATGGCACCGTCCATCTGGGCGGCACCGGTAATCATGTTTTTAACATAGTCAGCGTGCCCGGGACAGTCCACGTGCGCATAGTGACGGTTGTCAGTTTCGTATTCCACGTGCGCGGTTGCAATGGTAATGCCACGATCACGCTCCTCCGGCGCTTTGTCAATTTCCTCAAAGTTGGTCTTGCTGGCATAACCTTTACTGGCTAAGCAAAAGGTGATCGCCGCAGTCAGTGTGGTTTTGCCATGGTCAACGTGTCCAATCGTCCCCACGTTAACGTGCGGTTTGGTCCTTTCAAACTTTTTCTTGGCCATTTCTTTTACCCCCTTAAATTAATCAGAGTTCCCGCTGACTATAAAATAATGCTTATAAAATCCTGTCCGGTTGCTTGCCGGCAGGCACAGGCTTACGCTTTAAGCATACGCCCTGTTTGCAATTTCTGCAGCAATTTTTTCCGGCAGCTCGCTGTAATGGAAAAATTCCATGGCATAGGTCCCCCGGCCCTGGGTGTTGGAACGCAGATCTGTAGCATAACCAAACATTTCGGCAAGGGGCACATAACCTTTAATCACCTGGCTGCCGCCTTTGGCTTCAATCCCTTCAATTTTACCCCGGCGGGAATTAACATCGCCGATCACATCACCGATGTATTCTTCCGGTACAATAATTTCCACCTTCATAATCGGCTCCAGCAAAATAGGCCGGGCCAGGGACATACATTTTTTAAAAGACTGGGAAGCAGCAATTTTGAACGCCAGTTCAGAAGAATCAACCGGGTGGTAAGAACCGTCCAACAAGGTGACCTTGACGTCTATAACCGCATAGCCGGCCAAAACACCGCTCGTCAGTGAATCTTTCACACCCTGTTCGATCGCTGGCATATATTCCTTGGGAACAACCCCTCCCGTGCTTTTGTCCTCAAAAACAAAGCCGCTGCCCCTTTTTAGGGGTTCAACTTCCATCACCACATGGCCGTACTGTCCCCGTCCGCCGGACTGCCTGATAAATTTCCCTTCGCTGCGGGCCTGGCCTAAAATTGTTTCTTTATAGGACACCCGCGGGCGGCCGACATTGGCCCCCACCTTAAATTCCCGCAGCAGGCGATCGACGATAATTTCAAGGTGCAGTTCTCCCATACCGGCGATAATGGTCTGGCCTGTTTCTTCATCTGTAAAAGCCTGGAAGGTGGGATCCTCCTCCGCCAGTTTACGCAGCGAAAGCGACATTTTTTCCTGATCGGCTTTCGTTTTGGGTTCAATGGCCACGTCAATGACGGGCTCTGGAAACCTGATGTTTTCGAGAATAATCTGTTGGTTTTCGCTGCAAAGGGTATCCCCGGTTGTGGTCTCCTTCAGACCAACGGCCGCCACAATATCGCCGGCAGTAGCCTGCTGCAGCTCTTCCCGGTGGTTGGCGTGCATCCGGAGAATACGTCCAACGCGCTCCCTGTTTTTTTTAACCGGATTATAAATGTAGGAACCCTGTTTCAGCACTCCGGAATAAATACGGAAAAAAGTCAGCTTCCCTACATAGGGATCGCTCATCACTTTGAAAGCCAGCGCCGTAAAAGGTTCACGGGCATCCGTCCGCAGTTCTACATTTTCCCCGTTACGGGGGTTGAGGCCCTGCATCGGGGGGACATCCAAGGGAGAGGGAAGATAGCGCACTACGGCATCCAACAGGGGCTGCACCCCTTTGTTGCGGTACGAAGAACCGCAAAGCACCGGCACAAAATCATGGTGAAGCGTAGCCTGGCGCAAAGCCTGGTAAATTTCTTCTTCCTCTACTTCCCGGCCCTCAAGGTATTTTTCCATTACCTTTTCGTGCACATCGGCCAGTGTTTCGATCATTTTTTCACGGTATTGCTGTGCTAGTTCCTGCATTTCGGCAGGCACCGCTGTTTCTTCAAGGTGTGTGCCCAGATCATCCATAAACATGATGGCCTTGTTGCGGACCAAGTCGATAACGCCCTGGAAGTTTTCTTCTACGCCAATCGGTAACTGGATAGGGAGTACCTTGGCCTTTAACCGATCGCTGATCATACGCAAAGCGTTAAAGAAATCGGCGCCGGCGGCATCCATTTTATTGACGTAAGCTATCCGCGGCACACCGTATTTATCAGCCTGGCGCCAGACTGTTTCAGATTGGGGTTCGACACCTTCCTTGGCACAAAAAATACCGATGGCACCATCCAGTACCCTTAAGGAACGTTCCACCTCCACGGTGAAGTCCACGTGTCCTGGTGTGTCTAGAATGTTAATACGCGCACCCTTCCAGAAACAGGTAGTTGCCGCCGAGGTGATGGTAATGCCTCTTTCCTGTTCCTGCACCATCCAATCCATGGTGGCCGCACCATCATGTACTTCGCCAAGCCTGTGCACCCTGCCTGTATAAAACAGAATACGTTCTGTTGTTGTTGTTTTACCGGCATCAATATGGGCGATAATGCCGGTATTTCTCGTTTGAGACAAATCCATAAAAACTTTCTCCTCCATATTGCCTGAAGACAAAATGTGCTTTACCAGCGGTAATGTGCAAAAGCTTTATTGCTTTCAGCCATTTTATGTGTATCTTCTTTTTTCTTGATTGTATTGCCTGCATTGTTGGCTGCATCCATTAATTCGCCGGCCAGCCTTTGGGCCATCGTCTTTTCACCCCGGCTCCGGGCGTTGCCCGTCAGCCACCTAATGGCCAAAATAATTTTACGGTGAGCGTTGACCTCTACCGGAACCTGGTACGTGGCCCCGCCTACCCGCCGTGCCTTGACCTCCAAAACAGGGGAAGCGTTGCGCATCGCTGTTTCAAAAACCTCCAACGGCTCCTTACCTGTTTTTTCCTTGATAATATCCATTGCCTGGTAAAAAATAGACTGCGCTGTCCCTTTTTTGCCGTCATACATCAGTTTATTAATAAACTTGCTGATGAGGGTGTTGTTGTACACCGGGTCAGCTGCGATTTCTCTTTTGGGAACCGGGCCTTTTCTGGGCAAAAAATTTCCCCCCTAGCGGTAGAATGATTAGCTGTTAAAAACATGCCTTCAACAGTGAACCTCTTTATATTACTATTCTCTGGGCTTTTTAGCCCCGTATTTGGAACGCCCTTTCTTTCTTTCACCTACCCCGGCAGCATCCAACGCTCCCCTGACCAGGTGATATCTTACCCCGGGCAGATCTTTGACCCGGCCGCCCCTGATGAGCACCACGGAGTGTTCTTGCAAATTATGCCCAATACCCGGAATATAGGCGGTAACCTCCATGCCGTTTGTTAACCGCACACGGGCAATTTTGCGCAAAGCCGAGTTGGGTTTTTTAGGGGTGGTAGTGGAAACCCTGGTACAAACCCCCCTTTTCTGTGGAGAACCTTCCAGCGCCGGCGCGTTGGATTTTGAAGTCATTTTTTTTCTGCCTTTACGAATCAGTTGATTTAATGTCGGCACCAGATACACCTCCTTCCTGCTGCAGGTTATTGTTCAAGAATAGCGCACATTGCCGCCCCTACTTTTATACTGCAGGCCTTACCCAGCTGGGCCATGGTATCTACAAAATAAACAGGCAGCCCTTTTTCCTGACAAGATTGAATAATTGGTTGTGTGATCCTTTCTTCAGCATCCCGGGCCACATACACTTCCCGGGCGGAGTTGTTTTCGATTGTTTTTACAGTTTGCCTTGTTCCAACCACAATTTTACCGGCCTTTTTAATTTTTTCCAGTTCCACTGCAGACAACTCCTCCCCTGAGAATTATCTGGAAATTAGTCTAAAAGAAGCACACTCCGCTATTTTAGCACCGTGAGAAACAATTGTCAATTAAATCTTGCGCCTTTAACCGTAAAAAAGACTATTAAAGTTTTATTTCCATAAAATTGGGGAAAGGCGGTCGTTGTACAACCTAAGAAGGTTGCCTTAAAACAAAGCCGGCCTTTCCCCCAAAAACAAAACTGTATAATTTTCGTGTTTCAGGCTAGGAAACTATGCACAGGTGCAAGTTAGTTGCGCCGTTAACTGCTGGAACCGGCAACATCCTGAAATTTTGGGGAAGCTTCATCCGGCGCAGCAGCAATTTTTTGCCTTTTTTCAGAAACCGCTGCCCCAGCGGCAGCATCTTTTGCTGTTTTGCCGGGGGCCGGCGTTATTTCTTTATCTTCCAAAATTTCTTCTTTATCATCTGCGTCACCGGCTTGTTCTGCCAACAGTTCCCCGCTGGGCACAACCTTGATGTTCCGGTAACGGGACATCCCCGTGCCGGCAGGTATCAGTTTGCCGATAATCACGTTTTCTTTTAACCCCAGAAGTGGATCGACTTTTCCTTTAATTGTAGAATCAGTTAAAACCCTGGTTGTTTCCTGGAAAGAAGCTGCCGAAAGGAAGGAATCAGTAGCCAACGAAGCCTTTGTGATCCCCAGCAAGATTGGTTTTCCTTCAGCAGGCCGGCCGCCATTTTCCGCTATTTTACGGTTAACATCTTCTACGGTAAAGTTGTCTTCCAGGCTGCCGGGCAATAGTTCTGTATCGCCGGCGTCTTCAATTTTAACCTTTTTCAGCATCTGACGGATAATCACTTCAATATGCTTATCATTAATATCCACACCCTGCAAACGGTAAACCCTTTGCACCTCATGGATCAGATATTGCTGCACATCCCTGATACCCTTGACCTTTAAATAGTCGTGCGGGTTAATGGAACCTTCAGTTAGCTCCTCACCGGCCTCTACAGTTTCACCGTCTTTAACCTTCAAACGGGCCCCGTAAGGAACCGGGTAATTCTTAATTTCGCCGTGGGGGGAATAAACCCTGATTTCCCGCCTGCTGCGCGTTTCCCGAAATTCGACCCTACCGGTGATTTCGCTGATCAACGACTGGCCCTTGGGCTTGCGTGCTTCAAAAAGTTCTTCCACCCGCGGCAGGCCCTGGGTAATATCATCACCGGCCACACCCCCGGTATGGAAGGTACGCATGGTCAACTGGGTGCCCGGCTCCCCAATGGATTGGGCGGCGATAATACCAACCGATTCGCCCACGTCCACCAGGCGGCCGGTAGCTAAATTACGGCCGTAGCATTTGATGCAGACCCCGTAACGCGATTTACAGGTAATAACCGAACGAATTTCAACTTCCGAGATCCCGGCCGCAATAATTTTGGCGGCGGCGTCTTCATCGATCATTTCATCTGCGCCGACCAGCACTGCACCGTTTTCAGGATGCAAAATTTCTTTCAGGGAAAAACGTCCTGTAATCCTTTCGGCCAGGTCCTCGATAACATCGTCACCGTCTTTCAGCTCCCGGACAACAATGCCCTGCATGGTGCCGCAGTCCTGGTCGCGCACAATGACATCCTGCACCACATCGACCAGGCGGCGTGTTAGATAACCTGAGTCGGCGGTTTTAAGGGCTGTGTCGGCCAGCCCCTTGCGGGCCCCATGCGTGGAAATAAAGTATTCGAGCACGGTCAGGCCTTCCCGGAAATTGGCCTTGATCGGCAGGTCGATAATCCTGCCCGTCGGATCGGCCATCAACCCCCGGATTCCCGCCAACTGTGTAATCTGTGATTCGTTACCGCGGGCCCCGGATTCTGACATCATATAGATGGGGTTGAATTGATCAAAGCCTTCCATCAGGGCGTCTGTAATTTTATCCTTGGCTTTGTGCCAGATATCAATCACCCGGTCATAGCGTTCGTCGGCAGTAATAAAGCCGCGCCGATATTGTTTTTCAATTTCCTCTACCTGTTGATCGGCCTTTAAAAGAGTTTCCTTTTTGGCCCCGGGGACAACAATGTCTTCCAACCCGATGGTGATACCAGCCTTGGTAGCGTATTTAAAACCAAGGATCTTAATCTTGTCCAGAATCTCAGTTGTTTTTGTGCTGCCATATTGACGGTAACAGAGCGCAATCAGGTAGACAAGCAGATCTTTTTTAATAGGGTTGTTTAAGGGCAGTTCACGTAAGATCTCGCGTATCCGGCCCAGGCTATAATCAGGACTGCAATAAAAATATTCCTTTTCCAAAGGGGCCTCTTGTTTGGCATTGTTGATATAAAGGAAATTGTCCGGGAAGATATCGTTAAAAATAATTTTCCCGGGGGTGGTAATTAAAAATTTCCTCCGGCCGCCGGTGTCGCCGGCTACCTGTAAATTGGGCTTTTTGCTGCCGGAAGCCTCGACGATAATGCGGGCCTGCAGCTCAACATAGCCGTGGTGATAGGCCATCAGCGCTTCGGAAAAATCTTTATAAAGGTTTCCTTCACCTTTGGCACCTTTTTTTTCTATCGTCAGGTAATAAATGCCTAGAACCATATCCTGGGTGGGCGTAACCACGGGACGTCCATCCTTGGGATTTAAAAGGTTCCGGGCGGAAAGCATCAAAATACGGGCTTCGGCTTGTGCCTCAGCAGACAAAGGAACGTGGACGGCCATCTGGTCACCGTCAAAGTCGGCATTATAGGCCGTGCAGACCAGGGGATGAATTTTGATGGCCCGGCCTTCCACCAGCACCGGTTCAAAAGCCTGAATACCCAAGCGGTGCAGGGTGGGCGCCCTGTTTAAAAGAACAGGATGATCCTTAATCACTTCTTCAAGCACATCCCAAACCTCGGGACGAACCTTTTCCGCCATTCTTTTGGCGCTTTTGATATTGTGGGCATGGCCGTCTTGAACCAGCTTGCGCATCACAAAAGGCTTAAACAGTTCCAAAGCCATCTCTTTGGGCAGGCCGCACTGGTAAAGTTTTAATTCCGGCCCGACAACAATTACAGAACGGCCCGAATAGTCAACTCTTTTACCGAGCAGGTTCTGGCGAAAACGGCCCTGCTTACCTTTCAGCATATCGCTTAAGGATTTTAAAGGCCGGTTACCCGGGCCGGTTACCGGGCGACCCCTGCGACCGTTATCGATCAGCGCATCGACAGCTTCCTGCAGCATCCGTTTTTCGTTGCGCACGATAATGTCGGGGGCGCCTAAATCCAAAAGCCTTTTCAGGCGGTTGTTGCGGTTAATCACCCGGCGGTAAAGGTCGTTTAGATCTGAGGTGGCAAAACGGCCCCCGTCGAGCTGCACCATCGGCCGTAAATCCGGCGGGATGACAGGGATAGCCTCTAAGATGATCCAGGCAGGGGAATTACCTGACTGGCGGAAGGCTTCTGTCACTTCCAGGCGCCTGGTGGCACGAATTTTTTTCTGCCCGCGGCTGGACTTGACTTCAGCACGCAGTTCTGTGGAAAGCTCAGCCAAATCAATTTCTTCCAGAAGCTGTTTGATGGCTTCGGCGCCCATGTCGGCCCTAAAACCTTTCCCGGCTGCAAAAAGGGCGTCGTATTTTTCACGGTACTCCCTGTACTCCATTTCTGAAAGCAGCTGTTTTTTGCTTAAATATGTTTCACCGGGATCAATAACCACATAGGCTGCGAAATAAAGCACTTTTTCCAAAGCCCGCGGTGACATATCCAAAAGCAGGCCCATCCGGCTGGGAATACCCTTAAAATACCAGATATGGGAAACAGGCGCAGCCAGTTCAATATGACCCATTCTTTCACGCCGCACTTTGGCCTTGGTTACCTCTACGCCACAGCGATCACAAACAATACCCTTATAACGCACCCGTTTGTATTTGCCACAGTGACATTCCCAGTCCTTTTGCGGACCGAATATTTTTTCACAAAACAGGCCTTCTCTTTCGGGCTTGAGGGTGCGATAGTTAATGGTTTCCGGTTTTTTAATTTCTCCCCGGGACCAAGCCCTGATTTGCTCCGGTGAAGCCAGACTGATCTGCAAAGCGTCAAAATTATTGACATCCAACAAGGATTTATTTCCCCCTTCCGAAATAGCTGTTGGTGTCTGCTTAGGGTAAATCCTCTTCTCCCTCCATACCCAAACGCCGCGGCGTTTTGGTTTGTTTTAAACTTTCCTCTGCCGTTTCAGAATCGAAATAACCTTTTTCATCTGTCCCGGCCAAATTGCTGTCTGTACTGCCCACAGCCTCCCAAGATACCTCTCCCGGTTCTTCTTCACCGGCCAGAAGCACCTTTTCACGTTTTTCTTCCTTTACCGGGGGTGCCGTCTCTTCTTCTTCGGATTCCTCCGGCCCTTCCATATTGACATCCAAGAGATATTCGTTGTCTTCTTCGTCCTCACGAATGGTGATCTCCCCGGCCTCCTCGCTCAAAACCCGGACATTCAGCCCCAGGCTTTGCATTTCCTTAATCAGCACTTTAAAGGATTCAGGAATACCCGGCTCTGGAATATTGTCGCCCTTGACAATCGCTTCATAGGTCTTGACCCGGCCGACAACATCGTCTGACTTAACGGTCAGCATTTCCTGCAGGGTATAGGCCGCCCCGTAAGCTTCCAAGGCCCAAACTTCCATTTCCCCAAACCTTTGGCCGCCAAACTGGGCTTTGCCGCCCAAGGGCTGTTGGGTTACCAGGGAATAAGGCCCGGTGGAACGGGCATGAATTTTATCATCGACCAAGTGGGCCAACTTCAACATATACAGGTACCCGACAGTTATTTCATTATCCAAAGGTTCGCCGGTCCGGCCGTCTCTTAAAACTGTTTTGCCGTTGGACGGCAGGGAGGCCTCTTTAAAACCTTCGAAAATATTGCCTTCATTGGCACCGTCAAAAACAGGCGAGGCGATGTGGATGCCCAATGTTTTTGCAACCCAGCCCAAGTGTGTTTCCAGTACCTGTCCCACGTTCATGCGGGAAGGCACTCCCAGGGGGTTAAGCACAATCTCTACAGGGGTACCGTCCGGCAGATAAGGCATATCCTCTTCCGGAATAATCTGCGAAACAACACCTTTGTTACCGTGGCGTCCCGCCATTTTATCTCCTTCAGAAATTTTTCTTTTCTGGGCGACATAAACCCGGACCAACTGATTGACACCGGGAGAAAGTTCGTCGCCGGCCTCCCGTGAAAATACCTTCACGTCTACAACCATGCCGTATTCTCCGTGGGGCACCTTTAAGGAGGTATCCCTTACTTCCCGTGCCTTTTCACCAAAAATTGCCCGGAGAAGTCTTTCTTCTGCCGTAAGCTCTGTTTCACCTTTAGGGGTAACCTTGCCTACCAGAATATCACCGGAACGCACTTCGGCGCCAATCCTGATGATGCCCCTTTCATCCAAGTCTTTAAGGGCGTCTTCCCCCACATTGGGAATATCCCTGGTTATTTCTTCGGGGCCCAGTTTTGTATCCCGGGCCTCTGCTTCATATTCTTCAATGTGAATGGAGGTAAAGATATCTTCCTTGACAAGTTTTTCACTGATTAAAATAGCATCCTCGTAGTTATAACCTTCCCAGGGCATGAAAGCCACCAGAATATTTCGCCCCAGGGCCAGTTCCCCCAAATCGGTACAGGGGCCGTCGGCGATCACTTCGCCCGCGGTAATGGTCTGACCCAGTTTTACAATGGGTTTCTGGTTCATACAGGTGCCCTGGTTGGAACGTTTAAATTTTAACAGGCGGTAGATGTCGCAACCCTTAAAGGAGGCATAACGCCGGTCCTGATCGGCAAAAAATTCCCGGGAGCGTCCGTCAATGATCCTGTTTTCCCCTTCCGGGTCTGCTTCACGCCTGATGATGATTTTTGTACTGGAAACATAGACAACCTCGCCGGCATCTTCAGCGATCACCATCACGCCGGAGTCCTGGGCCGCCTTGGCCTCCAAACCGGTACCGATCAAGGGGGCTTCAGACCTTAGCAAAGGAACCGCCTGACGCTGCATGTTGGAACCCATTAAAGCCCTGTTGGCGTCGTCGTTTTCCAGAAAGGGGATGAGGGCTGTCGCCACACTGACAAGCTGTTTGGGCGAAACATCCATATAGTCCACTTCAGAAGGCGGTACTAATACTGTATCTTTTCGCAAACGGGAGGTAACCTTGTCGACTAAAAAATGCCCCTCTTCATCCAAGGGAACGTTAGCCTGAGCCACAATGAATTCATCTTCATCGTCGGCGGTCAGGTAAACCACCTCGTCAGTAACAATCTGTTTTTCTTTGTCCACCCGGCGGTAAGGAGTTTTAATAAAACCGAATTCGTTGGTCCGGGCATAGGTGCTGAGCGAACCGATCAAACCGATATTGGGCCCTTCCGGTGTTTCAATGGGGCACATTCTGCCATAGTGGGAGTGGTGGACATCGCGCACCTCAAAACCGGCCCGTTCCCTGCTGAGGCCCCCGGGCCCCAGGGCGCTGAGACGCCGTTTGTGCGTCAGTTCCGCCAAGGGGTTAGTTTGATCCATAAACTGGGAAAGCTGGCTGCTGCCAAAAAATTCCTTAACAGAGGCAATCACCGGCCGGATATTAATCAAAGCCTGCGGTGTAATCGCCTCCACATCCTGAATAGTCATTCTTTCCCGGACTACCCTTTCCATCCGTGAAAGCCCAATCCGGAACTGGTTTTGTAAAAGTTCACCCACGCTGCGCAGGCGCCTGTTTCCAAGGTGATCAATATCATCAGCGCTGGTCAGGCCGTCCAACAGGTTTAAAATATAGCCCACCGTAGCCATAATATCCTCCTTGGTCAGATGCTTAATCTGCAGGGGAATATCACCATTGCTGAGCACCGGGCAGGGCCTGCCCTCGGCATTGGTGATTTTCACATTACAAATACGGCGTTCCTGCATTTGCTTATAAACGGCAGCATCGACCACCGTCCCCTTAGGCGCAATAATTTCACCGTTATCAGGGTTGATTAGATCTTCTGCCAGGGCATGGGAAAGCACCCGGCTTCTTAAAGAAAGTTTTTTGTTGACCTTGTAACGGCCCACCCGGGCAAAGTCATAGCGCCTGGAATCAAAAAAGAGCGACTCAAAAAGGTTACGTGCATTTTCCAGGTTTAAAGGTTCTCCCGGACGCAGGCGCTTATAAATTTCCAGCAGGGCGTCTTCTTGTGAATCTGTATGATCTTTTTCCAGCGTGGTAAGAATATGTTCATTGCCGCCATAAAGTTCCATAATTTCGTTGACAGTGCCGTAGCCTAAAGCGCGCAGCAGTGTCGTTACGGGTATTTTACGGGTGCGGTCCACCCTGACCCAAAGAATATCTTTGGCGTCCACTTCAAATTCCAGCCAGGCTCCCCTGTTGGGGATAATCGTTGCCGTATAAAGGTATTTACCGTTAAAAAGCTGGCTGTTAAAATAGACCCCCGGCGAACGAACCAACTGGCTGACGACAACCCGTTCGGCCCCGTTAATGATAAAGGTGCCATTTTTAGTCATCAGCGGAAAATCACCCATGAAAACTTCCTGTTCCTTTACTTCACCGGTTTCGCGGTTGACAAGCCTGATCCGCACCTTTAAGGGGACCGCATAGTTGGCATCCCTTTCCTTACATTCCTCTACCGAATACTTGGGCTCCCCCAAAGAATAATCAATAAATTCAAGCACCAAGTTTTGTGTAAAATCCTTGATGGGGGAAATATCCCTAAAAACTTCACGCAGCCCCTCTTCCAAAAACCAGCGGTAAGAGGTTTTTTGAATCTCAATGAGATCGGCAAGCTCTAAAATTTCACTGATTTGAGCATAATTTCTTCTTTTCCTCTTTCCCGCCACAACTTCCGTAAACATAAAAAAACCACTCCCCCGGTTTATTTTTTTAACTAGGAGAATTTAAAATAGGAGTAAAATTGCCTTAACCTAAAGATTTAAAATGAAAGCTGCAAAAAAATAACGCCGCATTTCAATAGTTTTAACCACAAAAAAAGAAATTATACCTGTAAGTAGGCGGCATTGCTTACATTTTGATACATTTGATCCCATAGATTGCCAGGCTGAGCAGATGGTTTCCAAATCGAGGATAAATGATGACGGTATGAATAACCCAATCGGTTTGCCAATGAACATGCTGTGTAACATGCTATGCATGGTTTAGCCAAAAATTTGATTAAAAAATAGCCTAAAAAACAAAATTCTTTACGCATTTAATGATAATATCATAATTAAGCCCTGGCGTCAAGGCCAGGGCTGCCAATAAATAGACGAAAACTGCTTTAAATTGATGCTTTAATTAAAAAAGGAGGCTTCCTTTGGGCACATTTTTTCCGGACCGGCCCCCGGGGTGAGTCCCTGCGCTTCTGTAAAGCTGCAGGCCTCATAACCGGGAGTTTTTTAGTAAGCACATTTCCGGTCCGGGCCTGCAACTTGTTGGGGCCATATAATAGATCCCCGGCGGTTCCGGAGCAAACTGCAGACCGTACGTAAGGTTGCCGGGCTGCTATTATTTTATGACCATGTTTATTTAATTTCCACGTCAGCGCCGACTTCCTCCAACTTGGCCTTCACCGCTTCGGCTTCGTCCTTGCTTACCTTTTCTTTGACCGGTTTTGGCGCTTCATCCACCAGCGCCTTAGCTTCTTTGAGACCTAAGGCGGTAATTTCACGCACCGCTTTGATCACCTGGATTTTCTTTTCACCGGGGCCGTTAAGGATGACATCAAATTCAGTTTGTTCTTTTGCAGCTTCTTCCCCGGCATCTGCTGCACCGGGCGCGGCCACAGCAACAGGCGCTGCAGCGCTGACACCAAATTCTTCTTCAAAAGCTTTCACCAGTTCAGACAGTTCCAGAACGGTCATGTCTTTAACCATTTCTAATATTTCCTGCACTTTGGACATTGTTTTTCCCCCTTAATTTTATTACTAACCGGTAAAGGCCGGCGCTTTGCTTTTTTCAGGTTGTGAAATATTGTTTTCACCCGCTTAAAATATACCTACCCGTCAGGCATCTGCCTGGACATCTGCCTGCTGTTCCCGGACAGCTTCGAGCACAAAAACCAAATTGCGCAAATTCCCCTGCAAAACCCTCAGCATTCCGGCCAGCGGCGACTGGAAGCAGGATAAAACCTTAGACAGCAGGACTTCGCGGGAAGGAAGCTGGGCGATCTGACGGAGCTCTTCTGTATTAAGAATATTGTTTTCCAGGTAACCCCCTTTAATTTCTAAATGGTCATTGCCTTTGGCAAACTTGACCAACAGCTTAACAGGCACTACGGGATCATCATAACCATAAGCGATCGCCGTCGGGCCCTGCAGATGGGTTTCCAGGCCCTCCAGGCCCAGTTCACGGAGGGCCAGGCGGGTCAGGGTATTTTTGACCACCTTATATTGCGCCCCTGTCTCTTTCAAAGTACGGCGCAGTTCATTAATTTCTGCAACAGTCAGTCCCCGGTAATCGGTCAACACAACGACCTTGGAGTCCTGCAGATCTGCTTTAATTTCCTCCACCTTTTTTTCCTTTAACTTGCGGCTGCCCACCCCTTTCACCTCCTTTTGTTGGCTAAAAAACAAAATACCCCCGCAGAATGCAAGAGGTACTTGGCTTAAAATTAAGTTTACCTCGGCAGGCGGCCGCAGCCTTTAAGAAAAAAACACCTGCTTTCTGCGGTAACGCTATTATTTAATTTTTAGGTTCCAACAGGCTTCCCCACCATACAGACGCTTGGATTTTCGGGCGCTAGACTGTTTTACCCAAAGCTGCAGCTTTCAAAGCATTTATCTTGATACCGGGACCCATCGTTGTGCTAATGGCGATATTCCGGAAATACTGCCCCTTGGCCGCAGCCGGCCGGGCCCTAACCAGCACTTCGATAACTGCATAGAAGTTTTCCAAAAGTTTTTCCTGATCAAAAGAAATTTTACCTAGGGGGACATGTACGTTTCCGGCTTTGTCTGTACGGTATTCAACCTTGCCCATTTTAATTTCCTGGATGGCCCGGCTAAGATCAAAGGTTACTGTGCCGGTCTTGGGGTTGGGCATTAACCCCCGGGGGCCCAGAATGCGGCCCAACTTGCCAACGACACTCATCACGTCGGGGGTAGCCACTGCAACATCAAAGTCCAACCAGCCCCCCTGGATTTTTTCGGCAAGATCCTCACCGCCCACTACATCTGCCCCGGCCTCTTCAGCCTCTGTTATTTTTTCCCCTTTAGCAAAAACGATCACCTTCACATCTTTGCCGGTCCCATTGGGCAATACAACGGCACCCCGCACCTGTTGATCGGCATGTTTGGGGTTTACCCCCAACCGGACTGCCAGCTCCACGGTTTCATCAAAAGTGGCACCGGCAATTTCTTTAACCAGAGCAAAGGCTTCTTCCGGATCATAATGGTGATTGCGATCAATTTTTTCCCTGGCTTCAAAATATTTCTTCCCGTGTTTCGGCAACTTTATTACCTCCTTGTGGTGCAAACGAAATAGTCATATTCCTCCCACAGCCAGCACGGTTATCTTTCTACGGTGATACCCATACTGCGTGCTGTTCCCTCAATAATCCTTACGGCGGCCTCTAAATCATTGGCGTTTAAGTCTGCAAGTTTTTGTTTTGCAATTTCTTGAACCTTGTCCCGGGAAATAGTCGCCACTTTTACTGTATTGGGTTCACCGGAGCCTTTTTCAATATTGAGGGCCTTCTTCAGAAGCACTGCCGCCGGAGGTGTTTTGGTTATAAAAGTAAAGGAACGATCTTCAAAAACAGAGATCTCTACAGGAATAAGCAGTCCTGCATCCGCAGCAGTTTTTTCGTTAAAATCCTTACAAAAAGCCATAATATTGACACCGTGTTGGCCCAGGGCAGGCCCTACCGGAGGGGCCGGTGTTGCCTTCCCGGCGGGAATTTGCAATTTAATCAGCCCGATAACCTTTTTAGCCATTGTACACCTCTCCTCTTTTTCCAAACAGAACTAGAACTTTTCAACCTGTTCAAAATTTAGTTCCACAGGAGTTTCCCGTCCAAACATAGAAACGCTGACCTTTAATTTGCCCCTTTCGGGATGAATCTCTTCGATGGTGCCGATAAAATTATTAAAAGGCCCGCTGATGACGCGTACCTGTTCCTTGACTACAAAATCGTGTTTGGGCTTGGCTTCACCCAGCCCCATCTGTTTAAGGATATGTTCTATTTCACCCTTGTTCAAGGGAATAGGCTTGGAACCCGGGCCCACAAAACCGGTTACCCCCGGGGTGTTGCGCACTACATACCAGGAATCGTCTTCCATAATCATTTCTACCAATACGTAGCCGGGGAAAACCTTGCGCATGTTGATCTTCCGCTGGCCGTTTTTTATTTCTATTTCTTTTTCCATCGGCACAAGCACTTCAAAAATCTTGTCCTGCATTTCCATAGACTCCACACGCTTATCCAGGTTAGTTTTTACTTTGTTTTCGTAACCAGCATAAGTATGAATCACATACCAACCTTTTTCACCCATAAAAGGAGGAAGTCTGCACTGCTTCCCCTTCTCCTCCTCACCTATAATTGTAATCCGCAAACCGGTCTATTAAAGAACCAATTTTAGAGCTGTGGTAAAGCCGGTGTCCAATATCCAAAAAAAGATACCGACAGCAATGATGACCACGATTACGATGCTGGTAAAAACAGACAGTTCACGTTTGGTCGGCCAGTGTACTTTTTTGAGCTCGATCCTGATGTCATGAATAAAGCGCTGTATTTTTTTCCAGTAAGAACCCATATTCATTCTCCTTAGAAGGTAGTTAACGTACCTGCAACCGGCCTACCGGGTTTTTGCCTAAACATTCAGGCTTTTACCTTGTTTCTTTGTGGAGGGTATGTGCAGTACACCGGGGACAATATTTCTTGAATTCCAGGCGATCAGGATTGGTTCTTTTATTTTTGGTCGTAGTATAGTTTCTTTCTTTACAGTCAGTGCAGGCCAGGGTTACTTTAACACGCATCAGACAGCACTCCTTTACCTTTACCTTGCTGTTACCATGAAATTTAATCTACCATAGTTTATAGGCATTGTCAATAAAAACAATTCTGCCCCGGAAAACGAAGTTAGCCCCGTTTTACAGCCTGGCCCGGCCCTTAAGAGAGGGCAAGCGCTGCCGTGCGGTAAACCAGGCCAATTTATTAGCCTACAGTCATATTTCCCCCAAATGTTCCACAAATTTTTCAATTGATATGCTAACCGCCCTGACAAGGGCCTACACCCCAATTTAATGCCGACACACTGCCATGTAAACTTTGTCCCCCTGAAAACGATGCTGCTTGCGTTACACCATTAAACAAAAATTGCGTTACGGCCCCGTGCAGGCACATGTTGTACCTGCAAAAACCGGAGCATCAGCCCCGGTTTTTTTAGCACCTGCCAAACTGCTCAGGCCCTAATAAAACTGTTATTCAACAATAGAGGTAACCACACCGGCGCCGACAGTCCGGCCGCCTTCGCGGATGGCAAAGCGCAGGCCCGCTTCAATGGCGATCGGCGTGATAAGCCCTATTTCCATGTTGACGT
>JAAYRR010000075.1 GCA_012518675.1 Bacillota bacterium | reverse complement strand
CAGCAAGGGGGCATTAAACTTAAATTTTTATTCGCTGACACCTGCACTAAGTCCTGTTTATATTTTCCTTAAACTGGCTTTGTATTTTTCACTAAATTTTTTTTCTATGTCAGCTAAGATCCTCTCTACCTCTTCGTCCTGCAGGGTTTTTTTATTATGCCTGAAAGTCAGGGCAAAGGCCAAGCTCCGGTGTCCTGGGGGAAGCTGTTTTCCGGCATAAACATCAAAAAGGTTCACGTCTTCCAGCAAGGTGCCGCCGTAAGCCCTAATATCCTGTAACATATTACCGGCATTGACCTCTAAAGGCACAATGAAGGCCACATCCCGGAAAACAGCCGGAAAACGGGGCAGTGGTTTAAAAGAAGGTGTCAGGGAGGCAGCATCGATTATTTCTTCTAAATCCAGTTCTGCAACATAAACATTCTGTTTAAGACCAAACTTTTCCTGAACTGCGGGATGCAGGGCGCCTGAAAAACCCACAACCTGATCTTTAATTAGAAGTCTTGATCCCCTGGTCGGGTGCAAAACCGGCAGCTGCTCAGCCCGCCAAGAGTAATTTTCTATGCCCAAGGCTGCCAGCAGCGTTTCCTGCAGGCCCTTTAAAAAATAATAATCTAAAGGCCGCGGTGCATTTTGCCAATCCCCAAGCGGTGTTTTACCGCTTAAAACCAGCACAAGCTGCATCTTTTCACGGGGAAGTCGTTGTTTTTTCAGGGCGGGCATAAATACTTTTCCTATTTCAAATAATAACTGATTGTCCGTTTGCCGGTTAAAATTATACTGCATAACCTGTAGGGCATTGGGCAGTAAGGTTGTACGTAATACCCCTTGTTCCTCAGAAAGGGGGTTTTGCAGCGGCACAGCCTGGCGCCGTTCGTCGTCTGCCGGCAGGGCTAAGTGGTCAAATAAGCACGGATTAAGAAATGAAAAGGTAATCATTTCCTGCAGGCCACAGCCGATCAGGGTCTCCCGGACCCTGTTTATAGCCCTTTTCCTTTGGGAAAGTCGCCCCAAAGTTAACTCGCCACGGGGCAGGGCCACTGGAATATGTTCAAAACCCTTCATCCTGGCAATTTCTTCAACCAAATCGATTTCCAAAGTTATATCCCGGCGGAAGGAGGGCACATTTACAGTATAAACCGGCCCTGCTGTTGTGTTTTGCGCTAAGCTTTCTTTTTCCGGCAGAAGAGGTTCTGCTTTCAGCTCCAACCGCCCCAAAATATCTTCAATTTCTGTGGCGGATACAGGGTAGCCCAGCACCTCTGCCACCTTTTGTGTTCTTAAAGTAACCTGCGGTGCCCGGTAAGGCTTGGGATATTCGTCTATAACCCCTTTACAAATTTCACCACCAGCAATTTTCTGGATGAGGTGCATCGCCCTGTTTTGCACCGTAAGCGCACTTTCAGGGTCAACACCTTTTTCATAACGCTGTGAGGCCTCTGAAGGTAAATTCAACCGCCGAGCTGTACGGCGTATGCTTACCGGATTAAAGCTGGCCACCTCCAAAAGCAGGCGGGTAGTTGAAGCCGTTATTTCGGTGTTTTCACCGCCCATTACCCCGGCCAGGCCCACAGGCACCCGTGCATCGGCAATAACCAGCATTTCTGCATCCAATTTTCTAAGCACACCATCCAAGGTAGTCAGTGTTTCCCCGGCCCGGGCCCGGCGCACAACAATGCGCCCTTCTTTTAGCTTATCATAATCATAGGCATGCATGGGAAAACCTGTTTCCCACATTACATAGTTAGTCACATCCACTAAGTTGTCGATAGCCCGAATTCCCACGGAAAGAAGTTTCAACTGTATATTCAGGGGTGCGGGGGCAATCGTAAAACCCTCCATAATTTTGGCTGTAAAACGTGAACAAAGTGCCGGCTCCAATATTTTGACGCCGGCAAGTTCCCGAACGTCCCTGCCGTTTTCTACCACTTCAGCCGGCGGAAGCATAACCTTACCGCCGGTTTGGGCAGCAACCTCCCGCGCCACCCCCAACAGCCCCAGGCAGTCGGCTCTATTTGGTGTCAAATCAAGCTCTAAAACAGGCTCATTAACAAAGAGAAAGTCAATTAGCCTGTCCCCGGGAGAACATTTTTCAGTAATCAACAAAATACCTTCTTCTTCCTGCATCAAATCCAGCCCCAGTTCGCCGGCTGAACAGAGCATCCCGCTGGACAGAACCCCTTGAACTGTAGCTACGCCAATTTTTCGACCGCCAGGTAAAACAGTCCCTGGAAGAGCAAGGGCAACCATATCCCCCTTTTTCATATTCCAGGCACCACAAACCACCGTTAATAGATCCTGCCCGGCGTCTATTTTTACAACCTGCAGGTTGCCGACCTGCGGGTGCCTGTTTAGTTCTTCAACCCTGCCGGCAACAATGTTTTCATCTAAAGGCGCAAAAGTTTGCACAGCACCAACTTCGATACCGGCCATAGTCAGGCGGTGGGCCAGTTCTGCCGGTGAGTAGGGAATTTCTACATATTCACGCAGCCAATGATAGGGAACTTTCACCGTTATCACAACCTCCTTATATTCAGGACGGCCAGCTAATATCTTGTCTAAATGACGTGTTTGATTTGATGTCACCAAGGCCTGGTACTGGCCTGCAATGTGGGCTTGGGTTAATATGCTAAAAGTTGGCTTAACATGCGCAGATCATTGGCAAAGAAAAGCCTGATATCTTCAATACCGTATTTGAGCATGGCAATGCGTTCCACACCCATGCCAAAGGCATAGCCGGTAACCTCCTCCGGGTCATAGCCTGCTATTTCCAAAACCCGGGGATGCACCATGCCTGAACCCAAAATTTCCAACCAACCCGTTCCCCCACAGATACGGCAGCCCTGTCCTTCACAAGCAATACAGGAAATGTCCACTTCTGCACTGGGTTCCGTAAAGGGGAAAAAACTGGGCCGCAGCCGTATTTCTCTTTCCTGGCCGAATATTTCCCTGAGAAATAGCAGCAGGGTGCCTTTCAGATCGGCCATGGAGATGCCTTTGTCTACCACAAGCCCTTCCACCTGATGAAACATCGGCGAATGGGTCAGGTCATCGTCACGCCGGTAAACCTTGCCTGGGGCGATGATGCGCACCGGCAGTTGCGGTGCCTGGTTTTCCATGATCCTAATCTGAACCGGGGAGGTATGTGTACGTAAAAGCACTTCCGGGTTGATGTAAAAAGAATCCTGCATGTCCCTGGCGGGATGATCTTTGGGCATATTTAAAGCTTCGAAATTATAATAATCCAATTCAACATCGGGCCCTTCTGCAATAATGAAACCCATGGAAGTAAAGATCTCTTCAATCTCTTCCATAATAACATTGAGGGGATGCTTGCGGCCAAGGTGAAATGGTTTCCCCGGCAGGGTAAGATCAAGACGTTCTTTTTCCCAACGCGTCGCTGTAAGCTGTTGTTTATATTTCTTTTTCTTTTGTTCCAGGGCTGTTTCCACATATTTTTTTAATTTATTAAGTTCCTTGCCAAACACCGGTCTTTGTTCAACAGGGAGCCGGTTAATACTGCGCATCAAGGTCGTTATCCGGCCCTTCTTACCCAGGTACTGTACGCGCAACTTTTCCAGGCCCTCTAAGTTTCCGGCCTTTGCCATTTCTTTCTGGAATATTTCCTGTAAATCTGTTATACTTTCCGGCATACTAAAAAAATTACCTCCTTTAACCTGAGTATTCTACCCAATAGTTAAAAAACTTTCGCCCTTTGACGGGACGAAAGTTTTTCCACGGTATTACCCCATGTTAACCCCCTGCCTTCCTTACAGCAAAGTTCACTTAAGTACTATAACGGTAAAACCCGGGCATGCTTTCTTTGACATTTGACAGAGGGCAAAACTTTGTTTTTAACCGGCAATTCCGGAACAAACTGCAGCCAGTCCTCCTTCAGGAAGGCTTTCATTCAGGACCCCCTGCTATATATAGATTTAGTTCCCGGCCTACTTTGCTCCTTCACAGTTTTATAAGACTAAATTTTAAAAAGAAATAAATTGCTTATAGAGTAGGTAAGCAGCAACAGACCCCGTACTTTCGAACAACCTCCAAAAAAAATCGGCAGTAAACATCGCAGGACCCCTTTCATCATTTTTTCAGGGACCGCAATAAATATGGCAAGTGAATTATAGCATAACAACAATTAAAAAACAATGGGAAGACAAGGCCCATTAACGCTTAACTTGCAGCCGGACTTATTTTTTTCAACCCGAAAGAACACCATAATTTCTTTGGCGTTGACTTTCAAAAATAAAAACTGAAGAAGCAATTGCGGCATTTAAGGCGGCAATTTTACCCTCAAGGGGTATGTAGGCCCTTATGCCTGCTTTTTTAAGTAAAGACTTCCGTACCCCCCTGCTTTCATTACCAATAATGACCGCAGAGGATTGGCTGGAAAAATCAACCTTATAGTAAGGCCGGTCACCGCGGGGATCGGCCGCCACCAACTGAATCTTTTGTTCCCTAAAAAAATTTAGACAGGAATCAATGTCCTGCACCTGCATGACAGGCAGGTAAAAAATACCCCCCATGCTGGCCCGTAAAGCCTTGGGGTTATAAGGTTCAACCGTGCCGGGTAAGAGAAAAATGCCGCTGACTGCTGCGGCAGCAGCAGTACGGATAATCGTCCCCAGATTTCCCGGATCCTGCAGCGCGTCTAAAACCAGATAAAAATGAATATGTTCATGGGGAAATTCAAATTTCTTTTCTTCCCCGGTAAAAACAGCAATATTTTCCGGCAGGCAGGCAATTGCACCGATCCCCTGGGGGTTTTCAGTCTGGGCTATAGTTTGAAACATGCGGGGTGTAACCTCCACCAACCCAGCTCCCGGACAAGCCTTGGCCAATAGTATCTGGTTGGCATCTTTTTGCAAAAATTCTGCAGTAAAAAGAACCGTTTCTATTTTTACACCAGCTTGTAGCGCTTCATTAAGTAAATGGTAACCTTCTAAAATGATTTTTCCGCTTTTTTTTCTGTATTTTCGCCTGCCCAGCCGGCGGTACTCCTGCATAATTTTGTTTCGATAATTTATGTCAGCCATGCACCAAACCTATTCCTTGATAAATTTTTCCAAAACCCTGTTTTCACCGATGACAATCAGCAGATCGCCTTTTCGAATAATGTCGTCAGCCAGCGGTGAAATGTTGATTTTTTCACCAGACCGAATCGCAATCACGTTAACCCCGTGCTTAGCCCGTAAATGCAACCCCCCTAAGGTTTTACCATGCATTTTTAGGGGGGCTATAAATTCCGTTACTGAATAATCAGGCGAAAATTCGATAAAATCCAGTATATTTGTCGAGGATAAGCTACGGGCAATGCGCAACCCCATATCCCTTTCCGGAAAAATCACACGGTTTACCCCAATTTTCTCCAGTAGCTTGCCGTGCAGATCTGTCTGGGCCTTGGACAGAATATATTTTGCACCTAATTCTTTAAGAATAATAGATGTCAGCACACTGGCCTGCAAACTTGTACCAATAGCGACAACTACAGCATCAAAATTGGTTATTCCCAAGGTTTTTAGAACATGTTCATTGGTGGTGTCAGCCTGGACAGCATGCGTTACCCGATCTGAAAGCTCCTGGATTTTTTTTTCATCAGAATCTATAACCAGAACATCGTGCCCCATTTTGGTTAAAGACAGAGCCACACTGGTCCCGAATCTGCCTGCACCGATTACGGCAAAAGATTTTTTTTTCATCCTGCAGCCTGCAAGGCCTCACCTGCCTGTTTAAAACTTCGAACTGCCTTTAGCACTTAAACGGTGACCTTCCCGCAAATAACAAAGGGATAATAACAACCCCTTCACTATAATGCTAATAAGGTAATATCAATAAATTTTTATTTTAACCAATAATAATCTTTTCCTCCGGGTACCTGATTCCACTTGGTTTATGCCTCCGTGTCAAAGCATAGAGCAGGGTTAAAGGCCCAATGCGCCCCACATACATAGTAATAATTAGTAAAACCTTACCTGCAGTACTAAAATATGGTGCAATACCTGTACTAAGCCCTACAGCTCCAAAGGCCGAAAAAACTGCGAAGGTCAGCTCTAGGAATGGCTGTTTTTCCATCAACGTTAACATAAAAATAACAACAAAAATCAAAGAAATCGAAATAACTGTGATCACTAAAGCTTTCAATATCAAAGATGATGGAATACGCTTTCCCCCAAAAACCACTTCATCTGACCCTGTAAGCAAAGCTTTCACAGTGCCCAAAACCAGTATAAAGGTCGTCGTTTTAATGCCGCCACCGGTTGAGGCAGGGGAGGCCCCGATAAACATTAAAATCAGAATAAAAAAAAGCGTGCCGGGGCGCAAAAAACCTGTGGGCACCACATTAAAACCTGCGGTACGGGCCGTAGCAGCAGTAAAAAAGGCCCGAAAGATCTTGTTGCCTAGCGGCAACCCACCCAAAGTTGCCATGTTGTTACTTTCCAGGCAAAAGATAAGCAAGGCAGCAACAATGGAAAGAAATACAGTGGCAACCAGCACCATTTTGGAATCAAGCGCATACTTTGCCACTTTCTTTTTTTGAAAAATATCCAGGATAACAGTAAAACCCAAACCGCCAAAAACAAATAAAGCGAAAATTGTACCACTGACCAAGTAGTCACTGGCATAAAAAGTAAGACTTTGAAAATTACCGAAAAGATCAAGCCCACAGTTTCCAAAAGCTGAAATGGCATGAAAAAAGGAAAACAAAAGCCCCTTCCTCCAGCCAAACAGAGGTAAAAAACGAATACAGAGCAGCAAGCTCCCCAACAGAATAGCCAAAACAGCCATCCGCACAATGGCTAAAATTAAATGAATAAGCCCTTGGATGGAATCGGTATTTAAGGCCTCCCTGATGACAAGCCTTTCTTTTAAGGTAATTGTCTTGCCCATGACAACAAAAATAAGGGTGGCGATCGTCATAAAACCCACAGCACCACCCAAAACAAGAAACATAATTACCAGCTGGCCAAAAACAGTATAAAAGGTCCCTGTGTCCTTTACAGTCAGACCCGTAACACAGACTGCTGAGGTTGATGTAAACAAGGCATCAACAAAACTGATCTTGCCGGTAACAGTAGCAAAAGGCAAAGATAATAATAAAGACCCTATAATAATCATTAAGGCAAAGAGCACAACCAAAAAACGAGCCGGTGTCAAATTAACCTTCAAAAATCGCATAAGCAACACCAACTCCTTGCACTGTAAAAATGCCTTTGTTAAAAGAACCTTTCTTGGTTCCTTTAACCTTGTTTTTCTCGAGCAACCTTTACCATGGCGCTAAAACCAGCAGGATCGTTAACTGCTAAGTCGGCCAGCATTTTGCGGTTTACCTCCACCCCGGCCTTTTTCAACCCATCAATAAACCTGCTATAAGAAAGGCCGTTATCCCGGGCAGCAGCGTTGATACGGGCAATCCACAGCTTCCGAAAATCCCTCTTGCGGACCTTGCGATCCCGGTAAGCATAATCAAGAGACTTCATCACCTGCTGATTGGCAACCCTGAACAACTTACTTTTGGCACCGTAATAGCCGCTGGCCATTTTTAGTATTTTTTTCCTTCTTTTCCTGGTAGCAACACTATTTTTTACCCTAGGCATTTATCTTACCCCCCGTCCACTATGTTATTGAATACGGCTATTTTTGCATCAATAGGGCAGCATTTTTTTAACCCGTTTTAAGTCGCTTTTATGCACCAGCGTAGAGCTGCGCAACTTGCGCTTCCGCTTTGCTGATTTTTTCCCCAGAATATGGCTGTGAAAAGCATGAAATCTTTTTATCTTTCCTGTTGCTGTTTTTTTAAAACGCTTGGCTGCCCCGCGATGTGTTTTCATTTTAGGCATCTGCATCCCCCCCCTTAGCATAAACAATTTAGTCTTAACAGGCTTCATTTTGCGGCAAAGTTTGGAGCCAAAATCATAACCATATTTCTTCCTTCCATGCGGGGGACCCTTTCCACAACGCCAATATCATTAATTTCTTTGGCCAGCTTTACACAAAGTTTTCTGCCCAATTCGGAATGGGTTATTTCCCTCCCGCGGAAAAAAACTGTAACCTTAACTTTATCTCCACCCTTTAAAAAACGTATACTGTTTCTTACCTTAACCATAAAATCATGTTTTTCAATGTTGGGCCGCATCTTTACTTCTTTGACTGTAATCGTCCGCTGTTTCTTACGCGCCTCCCGATCCTTTTTCCGGCGTTCATATTTATATTTGCCAAAATCCATAATCCGGCAGACAGGCGGTCTGGCCTGCGGGGCGATATTTACAAGATCTAAATTTTTTTCCCGGGCCAATTGTAAAGCATCATGCAACAACATAATCCCCAACTGTTCACCACTCGGATCAATAACCCTGACGTCTTTGGCCTTTATTCTCTCGTTAACAAAAAATTCCTTATTGCTAATCTTTAAGCCACCTCCTGTTTTTCCTGAAATATAAAAAAGCAGGTAAAGGCCCCACCTGCTGTAAAATACTGCTCCGTTACACGTTGCATTATTTTTGCTGCTTAAATGCACATGACCCTGCTAACAGCTTAGAAAGCGTTTCAAGGTGAGAAGCGGGGGCTTCTACTTATATTGATAGTCAATATACCATAAAGAAATTTCTTCGTCAAACAATTTTTAATTTTAGGGCAGACGGCTACCTTCTTTCTTTAATTTCTTCTTTAACGTTTTCCAGAAACTCATGCAGAGGGACGGCACCTAAGTCTTTACCGGAACGAAGCCGTACCGCCACTGCACCGTCTTTGACTTCCCGTTCACCGGCGATCAACATGTAAGGAACCTTTTGGAGCTGGGCTTCACGAATTTTATAGCCGACCTTTTCAGCACGATCATCCATTTCTGCCCGCACACCTTCCCGCCGTAAAAGTGTTTTTACTTCGGCAGCATACGTATGCTGCCGGCTGGTAATAGGGATGACAAGAGCCTGCAGCGGCGCCAACCAGGTAGGAAAGGCCCCCCCGTAATGTTCAATCAGGAGCGCAAAAAACCGTTCCATGGCTCCATATACCACCCGGTGAATCATCGCCGGACGGTGTTTCTGGCCGTCAGCGCCAATATAGTTAAGATCAAACTTTTCAGGCATCTGAAAATCAAGCTGGATGGTGCCGCACTGCCAGGTACGGCCCAGGGAATCCTGAAGATGAAAGTCTATTTTGGGGCCGTAAAAAGCACCGTCACCGGGGTTAACCAAGTAAGGAACCTCTTTTTTATCCAAAACTGCCTGCAGGGCTAAAGTAGCTTTTTCCCACATTTCTGCCGTGCCCATGGATTGTTCCGGCCTGGTGCTCAACTCAACATGGTAGGTAAAGCCAAACGTTTGATAAAACCTGTCGATCAGTTCCATTACCGCCGCCACTTCGTCTTCAATTTGTTCCGGCAACATGAAAATATGGGCATCATCCTGTGTAAAAGAACGGACACGCATCAGGCCATGTAGGGTACCCGACTTTTCATGCCGGTGGACCAGCCCCATTTCAGCAATTCTTAAAGGCAGATCACGGTAGCTGCGCAAACCTGTGTTGTAGATCAGCATAGCCCCTGGGCAGTTCATAGGCTTGATAGCATAGTCCTGCCGGTCTATCTTCGTAAAGTACATATTTTCCTGGTAATGATCCCAATGCCCCGACTGTTCCCAAAGCTGCCTGTTCAATATGATCGGGGTTTCTACCTCCTGGTAGCCGGCCTTAAAATGTTCTTCCCGCCAAAACTTTTCAAGTTCACGCCGGATAATAATCCCCCGGGGGTGATAAAAGGGAAATCCGGGGCCTTCTTCATGAAAACTGAAAAGATCTAGTTCCCGCCCTAGTTTACGGTGATCCCTTTGGCGTGCCTCTTCCAAAAAATGCAGGTATTCCTCCAGCATTTTCTTTGTGGGAAAAGCGGTCCCGTAGATGCGCTGCAACATAGGCCTGCCTTCATCTCCCCGCCAGTAGGCGCCGGCCAGGTTTAGCAGTTTAAAGGCCTTCAACCTGCCTGTGGAAGAAAGATGCGGGCCGGCACAAAGATCCCAAAATTCACCCTGGCGGTAACAGGAGATAGTATCCTCTTCATCCAGATCGGTGATCAGTTCTACCTTGTAGCCTTCGCCCCGCTTTTGAAAAAATTCCAAGGCCTCTTTGCGTTCCATTTCAATGCGTTCCAAAGGCAGGTCTTCCTTAATAATCTGCTCTGCCTGCTTTTCTATTTTCTCTAAGTCCTCCGAGCTGATCGGTGTTGCAAAATCAAAATCATAATAGAAACCATTGTCGATCGGGGGGCCTATCCCCAGGCGGACGTCTTTAAAGAGTCTTTTCACTGCCTGCGCCAGGACGTGGCTGGCGGTATGGCGATAAACCTGCGCGCCTTCCGCGTCTTCAAAGGTGAGTAGCTCCAACCGGCTGTTTTCCTGCAAGGGTGTATGGAGATCGACAACTTTGCCGTTCACTTTGGCTGCCAAAGCTGCTGCCTGGGGCCCCTGGGACCCTATTTCTCCCATTAGTTCCGTAATTGTAGTTCCGGGTGAAACTTCCCGGGAACCCCAATTTTTAATTTCGACCTTCAACTTTTTATCCAGCTCGCGTTTTTCTTCCATAGTAACCCCTGCTGCCCCCTTGCCGAAAATTGCATGTGCAAAAGTATTAATCAGATCAACGTACATCATAATTCTTCTGCCGGAACCTGTCAAGATCAAGGCCGACATAATAAACAAAACGGGCAAGTTTGCAAGTTTAACTGCCCACCACATTTTACCGGTTACACTAAGCTGCCCGGTAAACATCATCGCCCGTTTTAGTGGTATGACTGCCTTGGCCCAACCTGCCACCTCCGTTGCTTGTTGTGTGCAACTTCAGTGTAACTGATCTGGCTAGGGATGGGCTATTATTTTATAGACCCTGGACCATTCCTTTTATAATTAACCCCAAAAACAAAACCCCTGTTTTTAACAGGGGTACAGTGTGGTGGGTCCTGTGCGGATCGAACGCACGACTTCTTCCGCGTCAAGGAAGCGCTCTCCCACTGAGCTAAGGACCCTTAATAAATAAACTATTCCCGGGAACCCTTTCAAAAACCTTTATGATTAACAATTCAGACCTACAACAAAAAAACCTGAACAACTGTAAGCTTGCGAGTGGTGCCGGAGACCGGAATCGAACCGGT
>JAAYRR010000074.1 GCA_012518675.1 Bacillota bacterium | reverse complement strand
GCAGCTGGGGCCAAAAAGCAATATCCACCGCTAAAGAAACCTGCAGCGCCTCTGCAATATTATCGTGGGGCAGAATACCCATGGCAGTTGTCAGGCAATTGCCCGGCATTTTATTCATTTTTTATTCTCCTCCCTTGGGCAGTAATATTTTTCAGGCAGTTCTGTTTTATGGCAAAAGGTTTCTTAAAAATGTCAAAACCCTGCAGGACACAAAATACCTGCCTCGGCAGGCATTCCTCAATGACGCTGGAATCCTTTAAGTTTATCCGTGGAGGGTATGTTAGGATAGAATACAAAACGCCCGGCCTGGCTGCATTGCTGTTTTTATGAATGTGGGGCTTGCATTAGTGAAAACAGCGCCGCCAGAGCGGAAAGCGCCGCCCCGAAAAGGTAAGCGTATTTTAGGCCCCCCAGGAAGCATACAGCGTCTGACCCGCCTAAATAGTCCAGGGCTACAACGGTATCGGGCACCAGGGAATAAAGAATCAGCCCGGCTGAAGCGATGCCGACAGCCATTCCTGTATTGCGGGCCGTGCCCAAAATCCCGGAGGCGATGCCCAGATAAGGCCGGGGTGAGCTGCCCATAACCGAGCTGTTATTTGGTGACTGGAATATTCCTGTCCCCAGACCAAAAAAGGCCAGGCGCCAGCCCACGGTTAAAGGGGTGGCCTCTACCGGCAAGAAAGCCATGGTGATCAGGGCTGCTGCACAGAGTGCTGCCCCGGCGGCAGCCAGCCCCCGGGTGCCCAGGCGATCGGAAAGATCGCCGCTGAACGGCGCCACGACCATTACCGCCAGGGGGAAACAAGTCATCAGAAAACCGATCTTGTCCGGCGAGGAATGGATAACCCGCTGCAGATAAAAGGGTGTCAGGAAAACCATAATATATTGTGAGGAAAAATTAAGCAGTGAACTAATAGTGCCCAGGGAAAAGGTGCGGTTTTTAAAGAGTGATAGGTTGACCAGCGGTTGGGGGGTACGGTTTTCAATATATACAAAGCAGATGCCGGCAGCGATTGCTAGGGCCAGGATGGTAGCGGTAAGCAGCCCCAGACCCGTCCTTTGGACCTGGTTGATGAAGAAAAGCAGGGAAAAAAGACTGATGAAGGCAGATACTGCACCGGCGGTGTCCATCTTTCCCGGTTGCCCTTTCAGGTTAGGAATAACTTTGAGCGCCCAGATCAGCCCTGCCAGGCCGATGGGAATGTTAATCAAAAAAATTAGCCGCCAGGACCATAAGGAGGTAAGTAGCCCGCCCAAGGTGGGGCCGAGGGCCAGCCCCGCTGAAATGCTGATGGCGTTAATGCCCAGGGCCCGGCCACGTTCGTGCGGCTGGAAGACGGCAGTGAGAATGGCAAAGGGTACAGACATCATCATCCCGGCGCCGATGCCCTGCACGGCGCGAAAGGCGATCAGCCAGTAAATTGTCGGCGCTAAACCGCAAAGGCCGGAGGTGATGGTAAAACAGACCAGCCCCCCAAGGTAAACCCGTTTATAACCCAAGATATCCCCCAAGCGACCGTAAAATAACAGCAGGCTGCTGATGGTGAGCAGGTAGATTAGCGGCACCCATTGTGCAGTTGCCAGGGGGGTGCCGAAATAGCTGGTAATGGTTGGCAGGATAACGTTCACAATGCTGGCATCAATCGGCCCCATAATCCCCCCGAGCATGACAGCCGCCAACACTTTATAACGCTGCCCTGTTGCAGGGGTGGTTTTTCCTAATTGTGCAGACATTTGGTTTGTCGCTCCTTTTCCTATAATTATTCGACTGTGGCTATTAACAAGTTCTGCAGTTCAGCATGTCCATCTGTTTCCCTACAATTTAAAAACTTTTCCAACTTCAGTGTATTTGTATTATAATACGAGGCCTTCAGGTTTGGCAATAAACTTTCTAAAATCATAGCAAATACCAGAGCATTGTTTATTTTCAGAAGGAAAGGCGGGGTTTTATATTGAAGAAAATAGGTTATACAATTAAACCTACAAAGGGTTTACGGTAAATTGTCACCTGGATCTAAATGCAATCTAGATAATCAAGGTATTATAAGGAGGATTTCTCAATATGGGTTCTTTTGAAAATTTGTTTAGACCAGTGCAAATTGGAAAACTTTTTTTGGAGAACAGAATTATAATGGCTGCTGTTGGAACCAATTTTTGTACAGCTGAAGGCGGGGTTACAAACCGGCTAAAAAATTTTTTCAAGGCAAGGGCTGCAGGAAAAACAGGCCTAATCATTACCGAAGGGGCTTATGTTTCCCAAAGTGGCAAGGAATGCCCGCACCAGTTGGGCATACATAAAGATGAACTCATTCCGGGGCTAAAGGAATTAGTTGATACTGTTCACCAGGAGGGCTCCAAAATATTTATTCAGCTAAACCATGCCGGGCGCCAAACTGTATCTGCCCTGACCGGTTTAGATATTTTGGCCCCTTCGCCGGTTCCTTGCAAGGCAATACAGGAAATGCCGCGTGCACTGACCAAAAATGAAATAGTGCAACTGGCAGCTGCATTTGGCCGGGCGGCACGCAGGGCCCGGGAGGCCGGTTTTGATGGGATTGAACTTTTGGCCGGCCACGGGCATCTAATTAACCAGTTTCTTTCCCCTGATGCCAACAAGAGACAGGATGAGTACGGCGGCAGCTTGGAAAACAGGATGCGTTTCCCTTTGATGGTTCTTTCCCGCATCAGGGAAGCGGTGGGGCGGGATTTTCCCCTGTCCTGCCGTATAAATGCCGAAGAATATGTTGAAGGCGGGTTTGAGCAACAGGAATGTCTTACTTTTGTGCAGCGCCTTGTGGCAGAAGGCTTGGAATTGCTCCATGTTTCAGGGGGCACCTATGAGTCCAGCCCTATGATGGTCCAACCGCTGTCGCTCCCCCAAAACTTCTTTGCAGAAAAAGCCTGGGCATTTAAAAAGGCCTTGAACGGCAGTGTGCCTGTAGCGGTGGCCGGTCGCATAAAAGATCCTTATGAGGCGGAAAGGTTGATTAAGGAAGGTAAAACCGATGTTGTTGCCATGGGACGGGCCCTGCTGGCCGATCCGGAACTGCCCCTGAAAACGGCAGCCGGCAGGATCGCTGAAATCAGGAAATGTATAGGCTGCAATCAGGGCTGCATGGACCGCTTGCTGATGCAAAAGGATATTACCTGCCTGGGTAACCCCCTTTGTGGGCGTGAAGGCGAATTTGAAATAAAGGAAGCAACTTTAAGGAAAAAGGTGCTGGTGGTGGGCGGCGGCCCGGGGGGGATGGAGGCAGCCCGCATAGCTGCCCTGCGGGGGCACGAAGTATTATTGTGTGAACGCAAAAACCGGCTGGGGGGAAAAATGGCTTTGGCCGCAGTGCCCCCCGGGAAAGAAGAAATAAACGATCTGAAAAGATTCCTTGTTGATCAGTTGCAAAGGTTGCCGGTGCAGGTGATAACAGACTATAATGTTGATCTTAATGCTGTAAAAGAAATTGCCCCTGATGTGGTGATTTTGGCTACAGGCAGCAAACCGCTGCTGCCCAGTTTGCCCGGTATAGCACAGGAAAATGTAGTGCAAGCAGACGATATTCTTTCCGGAGATAGAGTAGCCGGTAAAAAGGCGCTGGTAGTCGGTGGCGGCCTGGTGGGCTGTGAAACGGCTTGCTTTATTGCCGAACAGGGAAAAGAAGTTTATTTATTGGAAATGCTTGAAGAAATTGGAGCGGACATCAGCCTTTTTTACAAGATTCTTTTGTTCGACAAGATGCAGGAACTCGGTATTAAGCTGCACCCGGTAACAACTGTAATGTCAGTTGAAGGGGAAACCGTGATTGCTGAACATAAGGGAAACAAAAAAGAATTTAAGGGTATGGATACGATAGTCATCGCTGCCGGCTATGAACCCGATCAAAAGCTGCTTTCGCAATTGACTGGCAACAAATATGAAGTTTTTTCAGTGGGTGACTGCAAGGAAGTGCGGAAAATGCTGGAGGCCGTTCACGAGGGATTTGAATGCGGTTTTCAGATCTGACAGCTTAAAGTATTCCTGAATAATTTTTACGCGTTGTTTTCTGTACCGGAACGCCGGGGGGTATTTATTTTTTACTGTTTTTTCCGGGGCCCAAAAGCTTTGGGTGTACTTCAGGCGGCGGATTGCAATTGCCCTTTGGGGCAGTGTCTGTCCCTTACAGTACGCAAAGGGGGTTAAACCATGAATAAAAACACATTGGGGATGGCCTTGGTAGCATTTATTTTAGTGATCATAGCCTTTTTTCAGGGGGGCCTGCCCCTGGTTGGCCAGGGCTTCGTTGCCGGCGGTAAAACACTGCTGCGGGTTTTTCCCCTGATAGTAATTGCCTTTATAGTTGCCGGGGCGGTTTCGATGTTAATTTCAAAAAAAATGGTGACCAGGTGGCTGGGGGAGGGGGCGGGTTGGAAGGGACCTTTTTTAGGGTCACTAGCAGGTGCTTTAGTCCCCGGCGGCCCTTTTTTCTTTTATCCTTTAATGGCAACACTCATCATTTCAGGTGCAAACGTGGGCACCATGATTAGTTTTGTGGCCGCTAAAACCCTCTGGTACGTAGGCCGTGTGCCAATTGAGGTAGCCTTTGTCGGCGCCAGGGTTACCGCTATCCGCTTTTTAATTACCTTTGCCATTCCCATACTGGCAGGTGCGGCTGTAAATGTTTTTTTACCCGGCTTTGCAGAAAAAATTAAAATTGAAGTAGAACATCTACAGGCAAGGAAGGGAGAACAACAGCGGGTAGAAGGCGAAGAAAAGCAAAACGGGGGGGTACAAACTGACTGATGCTCTGATCGTATTGTTCCTGATGGCCCTAGTGCTCATGTTTTTTACCTACCGGCAGGGCAAACATTGGGAAAGTTTAAAAGAAGCCAAAAAGCTGCTTTTGGCTGTTTTACCGCTTTTACTGGCCGCCTTTGTTGTAGTTGGTTTCATGGATCTGTTAATACCCGAAAAAGTTTTACAAACCTGGTTGGGGGCCGGTTCAGGTTGGCGTGGTTTAATTGCCGGGCCTGCTATCGGCGCACTTATTCAAGGTGGGCCCTATGCTTTTTTTCCCCTGTTTGATGCTGTTTTTCGTGAAAGTGTAACCACCGGCACCGCGATCGCCATGATTTCAGCTTGGGGGATGATTAACGTTGGGCACCTGCCTTACGAGTTTGCCTTTTTAGGCCCCCGTTTTGTGATTCTGAAATATGCTCTGTATCTGGCTGTTCCTTCTTTGGCCGGTCTGGTGGCAGATGTTTTGTTTGGTTAAGGGAAAACTACATTGGTGAATTTTTATCTATTTAAACAATACAGGGGAAAACTAATTAGAGATAAGAAATCATAGGTGAAAATTGATGAAAAATAATAAGGTAATATGCGTTTTTTTACTGCTTTTTTTAATTATTATTTCAACAAACTTTGCTGTGTCGGGGTGTTCCCTCTTTTCCTGGGATGGAGATAACCCCGGGGAAGGGCCGGCCACTGAAAAATTTCCAGGGGAAGATCCGGGCAGCGAAGGGAAGGCAAAGGGAGAATTAAAGGATGAAATAGCCAGGGTCCTTCAAGAAATGACCTTGGAGGAGAAGATTGGGCAGATGATTATAATCGGGTTTGAAGGCCCGGAAATTGACAACCATGTGGAGTCTATGATTAGGGAACACCGGGTGGGGGGGCTGATTCTGTTTGGCAGGAATATAGGGGATAAAAACCAGTTAACAGGCTTAACCACGGGCTTGCAGGCTATCAACCAGGATAACCGGCTGCCGCTGTTTATTGCGGTGGATGAAGAAGGGGGCAGGATCAGCCGGTTGCCGCCGGGTGCACCGCAGTTTCCTTCAAACAAAACGCTCGGTGAACAAAATGATCCGGAATATTCCTTTACAGTAGGGCAGGAAACGGGTGCAGAGCTGGCCACTTTTGGCTTTAACATGAATTTTGCACCGGTGCTCGATATTTTCAGCAATCCCCAAAATGAGGTGATTGGCGACAGGTCATTTGGCAACAACCCGCAAATTGTTAGCAGGTTGGGCCTGGCGGTGATGAAAGGGCTGCAAAGTAAAAATATAATTTCTGTTGTCAAACACTTCCCGGGTCATGGGGACACCCATGTGGATTCACACTTTGGTCTGCCGGTAGTGGAACATGACAGGGCAAGGTTGGAAAGCTTTGAATTTGTTCCTTTTAAAGAGGCCATCGCCGGCGGCGCAGAGGCAATCATGACTGCGCATATCATGTATCCTAAAATCGAACCCGGGAAACCGGCAACAATGTCCGGGGAAATATTAACCGGTATTTTGCGTCATGATTTAGGGTTTGGAGGGTTGATCATTACCGATGACCTGGAAATGGGCGCCATTGTTGAAAACTATGCCGTGGAAGAAGCGGCGCTGGCAGCGGTGCAGGCAGGAGCAGACGTTTTATTAGTATGCCACAGCAGTGGATACCAGGAAGGGGTGCTGGGCAGGTTAAAAGCAGCCGTGCAAAATGGGGAACTGACAAGGGAACGGGTTGATGAAAGTGTGGCCAGAATAATTGAACTCAAACAGAAGTACATTGAAAAATGATAACGGGTGGTGCGCGGGAAAATATAATGGTAAGCACTGTTAAGAAAAGCATAAGCTATTTATTTTAAAATGTGTCCTTTTTGGGATATATGTTTTTTAGGAACCGTTTTTGCTGGAGGCCTTTGAAAGGAGTTATCCTATTTGCGCATGCCCCCCCTGCATAGACCTTTTTTTTCCCATAACAGGGAATGGGAACTTATTTGGCTGTGGATCTGTTGGTTGGTTATTATTGTCTTTGCCCTTATTTTATTTTTTGCCTGGCCGCAGACCCGTAGTCTTACTTTAATTGCCTATCTGCATCAATGGGGTAAAAGCATCCCTGTGGAATATTTCTTCCGAGTTTTAACTTTCTTGGGCGATGACGAATTCTTTATAATCTTTTTAAGCATCCTGTTTTGGTGTGTAAACAAAAACTTAGGTTTCCAGATGATGGTACTACTTCTTGTTACGGGTGTTTGTGGCGGTATCATCAAGGAGCTAACCTTTTTAGAGCGGCCGGATTTGGCCGGGGTGATCCAACCCTTGAATGCAGCCTTTCCCAGCGGCCACACCCTTGCAGCGGTAACCTTTTGGGGTTACCTGGCGGTGCGGATTAAAAAGACCTGGTTTTGGATCGCAGCGTTCCTGCTCGCCTTCGGGATTGGTTTGTCCCGCCTGGTCTTGGGCTACCATTTTCTGGGGGATGTTTTGGGAGGAGTGGCCTTAGGTCTCCCTTTGCTGCTGCTTTTCGTCTGGCTGAGCGTTTATTTTTTGGAAAGGGGCAGGTTAGATACCTGCCCGGGGCCCCTGCTCTTAATCTTATCGGTGGCGGTGCCGGTGTTGTTGGCCGCCGTGCTGCCCGGTGTCAGTTCACCTAAACTATTGGGTTGCCTGGCAGGGGTATCCGCCGGGTATATTCTGGAAAAGGAAAAGGTGCGCTCTGTTACCGCTGCCCCACTTCTGCTGCAGTTTACCAAGGTACTGATTGGTTTGGCGCTACCTTACTTCTTGGTGATTGGCTTGGGGAGGATTTTCCCGCACAGTATTTCTAATTTTGCCTTTACAGCCCAAACAGCAGGCTTGGCCGGCTACTTCCTGGTTGGCATTTGGGGTACGCTACTGGCGCCGGTAATTTTTGTCGCCCTCAAACTGGCACCCCGTGAATTTAGCAATTTAAATTAAAAGTTATTTTAGAACAGCCTGGTGGCCGGTAGCAGGCCACCATACGCAAACACTTTAATTAGGGGCTGTTTCAGGACAGGGTATGCAAAGACGGGGGAGGCAAAGCTATAAAGGTGGGCTGTTTGGGCTATCAGTTTTTACCCTAATCATCCTGCCTATGCAGATACTTGTTTACCATATCTATGGCGCAAAATTCCCCGCACATGGAACAAACTTCTTGTTCATCCGGGTTGCGGTCCTGGCGTACTTCTTGCGCTTTTTGTGGATCAAGCGCCAGTTTTATTTGTGCGGGCCAGTCCAGGTCACGCCTGGCAACAGCCATGGCACTATCCCTTTCCCTGATGTAGGCAGAACCTTTTACAATATCGGCGGCGTGGGCGGCAACCCGGGAGGCCATGATTCCTTCCCTAACGTCGTCTGCTGTCGGCAGCCCCAAATGTTCGGCCGGGGTTACATAACACAGAAAATCTGCCCCCGCAGCGGCAGCGGCCGTCCCCCCGATTGCCGCAGCAATATGATCATAACCGGGTGCAACATCGGTAACTAAAGGGCCTAAAACATAGAAAGGGGCACCGTGGCAAAGCCTTTTCTGCAGCACAACGTTAGCTGCAATCTGATCAAAGGGAACATGCCCGGGTCCTTCTACCATAACCTGCACCCCAGCCGCACGGGAACGCTGCACCAGCTCCCCCAAAACCTGCAGTTCCTCAATTTGGGCGGCATCGGTGGCATCATCCAAACAGCCGGGCCGCAGCCCGTCACCTAAACTTAAAGTCACATCGTGTGCCAGGCAGATCCCCAAAAGCCTGTCAAACTGTTCATATAAAGGGTTTTCCTTGCGGTTATGCAGTATCCAGCCCGCGGTCATCGATCCCCCCCGGCTGACAATCCCCAATACCCGGGGCCTGTTTTTTAATTTTTCCACAATGCGGCGGGTTACACCGCAGTGCACAGTAATAAAGTCAACCCCTTGGGCGGCCTGTTCGGCAATTACTGCAAAAAGTTCGTCAGGGGTCATCTCCACCACGGCCCGGGAATCCTCCCGGGCTTTTACTGCAGCCTCATAAATGGGCACCGTGCCCACGGGCACAGGGGACTGGGCTATTATTTCCCGGCGGCAGGTTTGAATATCCCCCCCGGTACTTAGATCCATAACTGCATCCACCGCACAGGACAAGGAAATCTTCAGTTTCTCTATTTCATTTTTCCAGTCAGGGAAAGTGGGCGACGTTCCCAAATTGGCATTAACCTTGGTTCTTAACCCCTGGCCAATTCCCACCGGGCTCAAGTGCCGGTGGTTTTTGTTGGCCGGGATAACTGCCAGCCCCCGGGCGACCAGGTCCCTAATTTTTTCAGCCTCTATTTTTTCCTGAAACGCAACTTTTTGCATTTCAGGGGTAATCTCCCCTGCAAGTGCTCTTTTTAACTGGGTCATAGCGGTTTCCTCCCCATGGTAAATTATCAGGGCATAGTTTTGCTTGGTTAAGTATGCCCTGACTATTTTTCTGCTGTGCCGGCTGGAACTTGCAGCCCTGGTAATTAATCTATGCTACTTGTTTTTCAGGCAGACGTCTATTTCCTGGGCTGCTTTTTTTCCAGAAAGGAGCATACCGCCAAAAATGGGCCCCATGCGGTGGCCGCCGTAGGCAGCGCTGGCAGACATCCCGACTACAAAAAGCCCGGGGTATACCTCCTTAGTATATTCCAATAGGTTATTTTCCCCTGATTCTGCCCACATGGAGCGTTCCCCCATAATTTTCCCTGTTTCTGTAAGCAGCTTTTCCTGCAGATTATTTTGGACAAAATTGGCGATCTGGCAGTCGTGTCCACTGGCATCGATAACATATTTGGCTTCAACAGCGATGGGATCAACGTGTAAACCAGCCATCCGAACAGTAGTCCAGTTTAAAACCAGCCCGGTCACCCTGTTGCCCCCTTCAGCCAGGACATCTTCAGCTGAAAGAAGGTTGAAAATCTTGGCCCCGGCACGGATTGTTTGGGACCCCATGGCAGTAACCGCCAGCACAGAATCGGCAGAATAATAGCCGTCCCCATGGCTGCGGTGTTCAATCCCAAATTCCTCAAAGATTTCCCGTACCTCTTCCTGGAAAACAATTGCGTTGAACATGATGCCGCCGCCCCACATACCGCCGCCAATACTCAGGTTTTTTTCAAAAATAGCAACCTTATGGCCTTTTTTGGCCAGATAATAAGCTGCTGTTAACCCGGCTGGCCCTGCACCAACAACCGCCACATCCGTTTTTAGGTATGAATCCAGTTCCTCTAAATACCTGTTGATAATAATTTTTGAAATCTGTGCACCTTTTAACATCCCTTTACCTCCTCAGTTTTTAGTAATAGTTTTATGATGCCGTGAACTTCCCGGTATTATAAAAATTTATTTAAAAATTTTGGGCCGTATGCGACAACTGTAATTACTGATCAACTGCTGACGACTTAAAATTTGGTAATAAAAAAGGCCCCTGCGGGGCCGCCGTCTCATGCAAGCAATGAAAACTTAATAACTCCCTACGCTGGCATTACCCAGACGGACCTTAGTGCCGGCCCGCAAAACAGGTTCAAGGGGTTTAAGAACTTCACAGCGTTCTCCTCTCAGCCTCCGCTCGGAAGCACCCCCGCAATATTTAATTTAAATACATTATACATGAACCTTTAGGGGTTGGCAATAAATTGAAAAGCCTTAATTGCAAATATGATATAATATTATCAAGTAACTTTATTTTTACTGTCAGGAATTATTTAGGGGAAAGAAGGACTTATTGTCGTC
>JAAYRR010000073.1 GCA_012518675.1 Bacillota bacterium | reverse complement strand
CATAGTCTATTATAAGTATCTATTTTTTTTGAGTAGGGTACTAAAACATTTATGGTGTTATCTTCAATCCACCGATATTCTTGTGCTACTTTTAAAAAATCATATTGTTGGAAAACTTTGGCCAGCTTTTTTTTGTTATAATGGTGTAAGTTATCTGTAAAAAAACGGTGATAATACTCTTTGATTATTTCCGGATCTTCAAGATTTGTTCCTATTTTTTGCTCCATAAACATTGCCTTTACCTCAGCAGCCCCTTTTTCATAGGCCCCGTCAGGAAAATTTTCATCAGGGGGTTGGAAAATTACAATTTTGCCAAAAGGCAGAAGTCCTTCCCGGTTACAGCGTCCTGCTGCTTGTATAATAGCCTCCAGTGGTCCTAAAGCCCTCCAAACTACTGGAAAATCTAAATTTACCCCTGCTTCAACACATTGTGTGGAAATAAGACGACAATTAACTTTTGCAGCGAATTCTTTTTTGTCAAGGATCCCCTTTATTTTGTTTATAACTGTCAAGCGGTGGGCCGGACACATATCTGTAGATAGAAAAAATAAACCATTGATTTCATCTATCTTTTTTTTGATTTCCCGGTAAAGGTTTCTAGCTTGTTTTTTGGTGTTAACAATAGCTAATATCTGGGGTTCTGCTGCCATTTCCCTTGCTATAGTTCTCCATGTTGTGGTTTCCAGAGGCAGATCTATATTCCACTTAGCCTGAATTTTTCTGGTTTTGTCGAATAGCTTCAGTTCTTTAGGTACTAGTTCCTTTGGTTGCCAGCCGCTGGTAACGTGCTGTTTTACTTCATTACTTAACGTTTCAAAGGCAGGCTGTGTAGCGGTTGAAAAAACTACAGAACAGCCAAAACGTTCTACCAAATAAGCTAAAGCTGCCAATGTATAGATGGCAAGTTTTGGGGGCATGGATTGTGCTTCATCAAAAAGAATAACAGAATTGGCAATGTTGTGCAGTCGACGGCAGGGGCTTGATCTGTTAGCAAATAATCCTTCAAAAAACCGGACGGTAGTGGTTACGATAATAGGGGCGTCCCAGTTTTCTGAAAATAGCCTTTGTTTCTCGGGCAGTTCAGCCAAACTATGGTCTTCTAGTATTATGTCGTCCCCGCAGTTTTCTAAAACTTCTTTGTAAATTAATGCATTTTGTTCAATGATACTTAGATAAGGCATCACAAAAATAATCCGCTTTAGCTGGTGTTGGGCAGCATGTTTTAAAGCAAAAGCAAGCATTGATAAGGTTTTTCCAGCTCCGGTAGGTGCGGTAAGAGTATAGATTCCTTTATTATCTTTACCGCCTTCCAAGCAGGTATTAAATAAGTCATTTCGGAGGGAATTTAGTTGATCGTTGGCATGAGGCTTCTCTTTTAATTTACTCATATATTTGAATAAAGCAGAAAGGAATTTTTTGGGTTCAAGTTTTTTTCCAGCAGGGCGGTACAGGTAACCACCTTTTTTTGAACTATTATAATGTGCTTCTGTGGCTAAAAAATCTGCATCTACTAAAGCAGAAAATAACATTCTGGTATAAAGCATGGCAGCAACTGAGCGGTTTTTTTTATACTCTACCCAGTAGTCACTAATTATTTTAGGTGGTAAAATTAGATTGTCCTGGCGGAAATAATTTAATAATGGGTCTGCATCCTTGGAGGAATAAGTTTTATTTTGCGGTGATATCGGTTCTGTCATTTTAAGAGTCCTTCCTATATCTTTAGGACGGCCAATTTGCAAGCCTTCGTGATGACCTTGTACAGCTATTGCTGCTGCTAAACCTTCCTTTTCATATAGTTTTAAAAGTGCCTGGGCGCCGGGTGCAGCATGATCTATCCGCTGCACCTCTCCTTTAAGCACCTGTTCAAACAAATCTGTATATTTTCCCAAGTCGTGTAGTAGCCCAGTAGCGGCCCCTTCTTCTTTGCGATCCCAAGCAGAAGCAAATTGGGCCGCCAAAGAAGACGTTTCCCGTAAATGGTCGCCTACAGTTTCCCAAAATGATCCTTTGTTTTCCTTATGAGCAAAGTAAATTTTTAATCCCTCCAAAGAATGGCATTTAATTAATTAGAATTTCAATCCCCACCCCTAAGGGGTGAACAATAACTATATTTATATCCCCCCCTTTATGGTCTTAAAGTATAGCAAGAGCTTTTTTTCTATGATTTTTTCCACATATTTTGGTATATCTACCTTACGTAAAGATAATTCCAAACCGTTTCTTCCACAATTTCTTTTGTAAATCCACCTATTTTTATGTAAATTATTTAAAGCTTTCCTGACGTCATAATAGTCAATCTTAAGCAGTTTGCTTAATTTTGAAGTTTTTATTTGTAATTTTTTCTTAAACCAGATCAAACCAAAAACAATTCCTTCCGTTTCGTTTATGCGACTTCTTTTTCTCATTCTTAACACTCTTTTCAGCTT
>JAAYRR010000072.1 GCA_012518675.1 Bacillota bacterium | reverse complement strand
GATGTTTATGTTGGAGAATTTGCCCAGATGATAGATGCGGCCGGTTTTGCAGAAAAGGAGAAAATGATAGGGATTAAGGTGCCGGTTGAAGCCAGTATTTGTTTTGGGAAGGTACACGGGGATGCTGCTATTCAGGTTGGGAAACTTATTTACAGGTTTGACCGGAAATATAAAAAGGTTAAGGTCAGCTATGACTGTGAAAAAGGTATGCTTAAAATTACAAATTATTAAACCTCCCTTTGCCTGTAGAACCCTTTACAGGTCCTGCACGTCTGTTGCAGGCAAGTTGGGGCCGGGCCTTATTAGATATTGACAAAGACAAAGGGCTGTTGTAGTTTATAAAGAAAGCCAGGTTTTTTTTTAAGGGGGAAAAATTTTATGGAAGAGGTTAAAAAAAAGCTGAAAGAATCAGCCCCGGAGGGTAAAATTCCCTGCGTTATGATCTTCCGGATCGCAAGGGATTGTAATTGTTCTGTCGCCGAGGCAGGAAAACTATGTGATGAACTTAAACTCAAGATAGTCAGCTGTCAGCTGGGCTGTTTTTAGAAGAACCGGCCTCCCCGGTGAAAAACCCGTTTCCCTCCCGGCCGAACCGGGGGGATCACTTGCTTAAAAAATTGTGTATTCAGAACTTGGCGGGGGTGGGGTTTATGGAGGCTTTTCCGGAAAAAAGAAAAATTGTAAAAAAACAGGTAGCTGTGGTAACAGTCAGTGATCGCAGTGCACGGGGTGAAAGGGAAGACCTTAGTGGGAAAGTAGCCGCCCGGATAGCCCGTGCTGCCGGGTGGGAGGTGGCCCACTACAAGGTTGTTCCCGATGACAAGGAAGCAATTAAAAAAGAACTGGCCGGGTTGGCAGACGGGGCTGGGGCGGCCCTGGTGCTAACTACAGGCGGGACAGGTGTGGCTGTACGGGATTTAACCCCGGAGGCTACACGGGAGGTTATTGAAAGGGAAGTCCCCGGTATGGCCGAGGCGATGCGGAGGGAAAGCCTGAAAAAAACCCCGCATGCCATGCTTTCCCGGGCCGTTTGCGGGGTAAGGGGCAGAACACTGATTGTTAACCTGCCGGGTAGCCCCCGTGCGGTCCAGGAATGCTTGGCAGTTATTTTGCCTGCTTTGCCCCACGCCCTAAAACTTCTTGGTGGCGAGGTTGCCGACTGCGGCGCAGGGCTCCCGGAAGGATCCTTTTAGTACGGTTTGTAATCCCCAAAAGGTTTTACCTGTTTTATCCTGTAAGGCCTTAAAAACAGTAAAATAAGCAGCATTATTTTTAAAAGGGGGCGTTTTCCTTTGGCAAAAGCAGCAGGGCTGGTGCTCGTTTACACAGGAAACGGGAAGGGAAAGACCACGGCGGCTTTAGGGCTCGCGTTACGGGCTCTCGGGCACGGCCAGCGTGTTTTTATGGTTCAGTTTTTAAAAGGCGATCCTTGTTATGGAGAAATACAGGCCATTAATAAATATCTGCCCACTTTTGAAGTGGTGCAGTCTGGTAAAAATAAAATGAGGCCTGACGGGAGCCTCGTTGAAGACAGGCCTGATGTCGTCCGTGAAGGTTTTTCCAAGGGAAAGGAAGCTTTATTAAGCGGAGCATACGATTTGGTGATTTTCGACGAGATCAACATTGTCCTGGATCGGGGCCGGCTTACGGTGCAGGAAGTGCTGGAAACGCTGGCTGCACGTCCCAAACATGTAAATGTTGTTTTAACCGGGCGCCATGCAGCGAAGGAAATAATTGATTTTGCCGACTTGGTCAGTGAAGTACAAGAAATTAAACATCCCTTTCGCCGGGGGGTCAGGGCGCAGCAGGGTGTGGAATTTTAATTTATAAACAGAATTAATTTGGTTTAAAAAAGACAAAACGATAAAATATGCCATTTTAATGGCATATTTTTTTTAATCAGGGATAAAATATCTTTATGTTTAAGGGATTTAAAGGAAAAGGCCGAGTGGGCAGGAATTTTGGAGGTAATAAGTTGTAAGCAGCTGCAAAACATTTTTTTCGGGGATTTAACTGTTTGCTATTTGTAAGCTATTTTATATATGATGTTTAAGGATCCATTAGCACTCACTGCAAATGAGTGCTAACAAGTCCTAGGAAAATAAAAAGGAGGTATCACGTATGAGTTTAAAACCTTTAGGGGACCGGGTGATCATTAAAGTTTTGGAAGAGGAGGAAAAAACCAGTTCTGGTATCGTTCTTCCCGACCAGGCCAAAGAAAAACCCCAGGAAGGCGAAATTAAAGCAGTGGGGCCCGGCCGTGTCCTTGACGATGGTAAAAGAATGGAAATGGATGTCAAGGTAGGGGATAAGGTTGTCTATTCCAAATATGCCGGCACAGAAATTAAAATTGACGGGGAAGAATACTTAATTTTACGGCAAGACGATATTCTGGCTGTTTTTGCCTAAATATACCGTTCTTGTTGCAGCCGAAATGCATTTTAACGGGATAGGCGCAGTTAATGTTTGAGGGCCAAGGTTTTCCGGCCCGGCCCGGGAGCCCTGCGGGAATTTATTTGGCCTGCAGGGGGCAAAGATGTTGGAACGCAAATGGTGATTAAATAAGGAGGGTTTTGTATATGGCGCATAAAGACATTATTTTTCGTGAAGATGCCCGCCAGGCCCTGGAAAAAGGGGTTGACCAGCTGGCTAATACCGTTAAGGTCACCTTGGGGCCCAAGGGGCGTAACGTGGTCCTGGATAAAAGATTTGGTTCACCGCAAATTACAAACGACGGTGTGACCATTGCTCGGGAAATTGAACTGGAAGATCAGTTTGAAAATATGGGGGCCCAGCTGGTAAAGGAAGTAGCCAACAAAACGCAGGATGTGGCCGGTGACGGGACTACTTCGGCAACCATCCTGGCGCAGGCTGTTATTAAACAGGGTATTAAAAACGTGACTGCGGGCACAAACCCCATGTTGATTAAAAAAGGTATAGATAAAGCTGTAAATAAAGTTTTGGAACATATTAAAAACCAAAGTAAACCAGTTGAAGACCGGGATGCTATCGCCCAGGTAGCGTCTATTTCTGCCGATGATGAGTCCATCGGGGATATTATCGCCAATGCTATGGAAAAGGTTGGTAAAGACGGTGTGATCACCGTAGAGGAATCCAGGGGTTTCCAAACTGATTTGAAAGTTGTTGAAGGGATGCAATTCGATCGGGGCTATATCTCCCCTTACATGGTTACGGATACTGAAAAAATGGAAGCAATCCTGGAAGACCCGATGATCCTGCTCACAGATCGTAAAATCAGCAACATCCATGACGTGCTTCCCCTGTTGGAAAAAATTGTTCAGCAAGGAAAGCAGCTCTTGTTGATTGCCGAAGATGTCGAAGGTGAAGCGCTGGCTACACTGGTTCTCAACAAAATCCGCGGTACTTTCACCTGCGTTGCTGTAAAGGCTCCCGGCTTTGGCGATCGCCGCAAGGCCATGCTGGAGGATATTGCCGTTTTAACCGGGGGGCAGGTTATTTCAGAAGATTTGGGCCTGGATATGAAGAACGTCGGCATCGAAATGCTGGGCAGCGCCCGCCAGGTAAGGGTGGACAAAGACGACACTGTTATTGTTGAAGGTGCCGGGGATTCGGAAGCGATAGAAAAACGGATCAATCAGATTCGTGTGCAGATCGAAGAAACAACTTCTGACTTTGATCGTGAAAAACTGCAGGAGCGTCTGGCCAAATTGGCAGGCGGGGTCGCCGTCATTGAAGTCGGTGCCGCAACTGAAACAGAAATGAAAGAAAGAAAACTGCGCATTGAGGATGCCCTGTCTGCAACCCGTGCTGCTGTAGAAGAAGGCATTGTTTCCGGCGGGGGGGTTGCCTACCTAAACGCCGTTGATGCCCTTGATGAACTGGAACTTTTTGAAGATGAAGGCGTAGGTATCAAGATTGTGCACCGTGCCCTGGAGGAGCCCCTGCGTCAAATTGCAGAAAACGCCGGCGAAGAAGGGTCCATTGTCGTGGAAAGGGTTAAAGGCATGGAAAAGGGTGTTGGTTTTAACGCTTTGAACGGGGAATATGTCAATATGATGGAGGCCGGCATTGTTGATCCCGCCAAAGTCGTCCGTTCTGCGATCCAGAATGCGGCCAGCATTGCTTCCCTTTTCCTGACCACGGAAGCAGTGG
>JAAYRR010000071.1 GCA_012518675.1 Bacillota bacterium | reverse complement strand
TGGTAGGTTTGGCGGTCAGTGTTTTTCAGGCAACAACCCAGATTCAGGAACCGACGCTGGCCTTTGTCCCCAAAATCGCCGCTGTTTTGGTAGCCATCCTTATATTTGGGAGCTGGATGATGCGTATGCTGATGAATTTTACAGCCAACCTTTGGGAGTATTTAGTTGTTTTGTTTTAGGGGCGAAAAAAATTGACCGGGTCTTTACTAAACACCCTGCTTCCTTTTTTGCTGATTTTTGCCCGCACGGTCGCTTTTGTTGTCATTCTTCCTTTTTGGGGCTGGCGCGGCCTGCCGGGGGTAATACGCCTGTATTTTGCCTTTGTCCTGGCTGTGGCCCTGCTGTTTTCCTGGCAGGGGCAGATAACACCGCCCGGGCATGGTTTAGCGCTGTTACTTCTGCTGGGCAAGGAAGTGCTGACAGGCCTGATTTTAGGGTTTTTGGTCTATCTGTTTTTGGCTGCCTTTCTCATGGCCGGGCAGTTTATGGATCACCAGGCCGGGCTGATGATGGCCGGGACTTTCGATCCGCTTTTCGGCGGGCAGGTGACCATGTTGGGCCAACTGTTTTATTTTTTGGCGGTAGTCTTTTATTTCAGTATTAACGGGCATCACCTGCTTTTTCTTTCCTTCCGGGAAAGTTTTACGGTTATTCCGCTGACCGGGCCCTTTGTGGCTGCACCTGTCATCTGGCAATATATCAAAACCTGCAGCACAATGTTTTTATTGGCTTTTCAGATTGCCGCCCCGGTCATCATTGTCCTCTGGTTGCTGGATATTGCGCTGGGGCTGCTTTCCAAAGCTGTGCCCCAGATTCACGTTTTTATAGTCGGGCTGCCCTTAAAGGTGGCATTTGTGCTGCTCATCTTTTTGTTATTACTGCCCCTTTTGGGGGGGGGTGATGAGTGATGTTTTCGAAATTTTAGCGCGTGACTTCCAATTAATTATGGAAAACTGGCCGGGTTAAAGCAAGCGTTAACAAAAGCACAGCTCAGGCACAAATAAATGGGGTTATTTACAGATGCAAAGCAGGGGTTTTGGGGCTCTAAAATTGTTGGACAGGATAAACCGGTATTTTGCCCCGGACATAAAAGGCCGCCGGCTAAAGCTGCAGCTTTTTGCAGAAAGCGGCGATAAAACGGAAGAACCGACGCCCCACCGCCAACGGGAGGCCCGCAAGCGGGGGCAGGTTATGAAAAGCCAGGAAGTGAATGCCGCTGTAAATTTGTTGGGCATGGTTTTTTTGGGTTCTCTAAGCTGGTTGTATTACCTGCACCACATTCAAGCGCTGCTGCATTACTTTCTGCGTGATTTTACGGTACCGGCCGATTTTGATCTTGCTTTTTGTGCCGGGCTGCTTCAATTTTCACTCAGCCGTTATCTGTTGCTGGTGGCCCCTTTTTTGCTTGTCGCCCTCACATTGGGCGTATCCGCCAATCTGCTGCAGGTCGGTTTTTTAGTTTCAGCAGAGGTGATCCGGCCTCAGCTTGACCGTATCAACCCGTTGGCCGGGGCCAAGCGCATCTTTTCCCGCCGCGCCCTTTTTGAAATGGTAAAGTCCCTTCTCAAGGTGTCGGTTATCGGTGCAGTCAGTTATTTTTACCTGCGTACCCGGTTTACGGTGCTGCTGCAGCTATTGGGTCAGGAGGGGGGCGTTTTTGCTGCGGTTTTTAGTGAGGTTTTACTGGGTTTGGCTTTCCGGGTGGCCGGTGTCTTCTTGTTTTTGGCTGTGCTCGACTATCTTTTTCAGCGTTTTGAGTTTCAAAAGGATTTGCGTATGACCCGCCGCGAGGTGCTGGAGGAACACAAACACATGGAAGGTGATCCCCATTTGCGGGCCCGGATGCGGGAAAGGCAGCGGGCGCTAGCCCGGCAGCGCAATCTGGACCGGGTGCCGGAGGCTACGGTGGTGATTACCAACCCGACAGCCCTTGCGGTGGCCCTGCGTTACCGGGAAAAAGAAAACCAGGCCCCGGTAGTTTTAGCCAAGGGCGCGGCGGTTATGGCCCGGCGCATTAAGGAGCTGGCCGGGGAAAACAATATACCGGTCATTGAAGATCCGCCTGTGGCGCGGCTGCTTTTTGAAAAAGTGGAGGTGGGGGAGGAGATCCCCGTGGATTTATACCAGGCTGTGGCGGAAATCTTAGCCTTGGTCTATCGCCTGCAGGCCCAAAGGCGCCGGCAAAGGGCGGCCAAATTCTGAAATTACCGTCCATTTACTTGCCAAACCTGCCCGGGCAACCTATAATATTGTTGGATCCGGAAGTTACCTGCCGTGGGATTTTGTGGAACCGGGGCGGTTTATTCCCGGGCAGCAGTTAAATGGGAAAATATTATCGAAACCTGTTAAAAAGTTGTGGGGTATTCATCCCTGCCGGGGGAAGGAGGGCGTTTCTTATGCAAGCGTGGCGTCTGACCTTGACAAACATTTTTAAAAACATGGACATCATGGTGGGGCTGGCCTTTGTGCTGATTGTAGCCATTATTGTGATTCCCATCAACCCCCTGCTGCTGGATATCCTGTTGGTGGTCAATATTGCTTTTTCCCTGATTGTAATTTTGTCCACTTTATTTATTACGGAGCTGCTCCAGTTGGCAACCTTTCCTTCCGTGCTGCTGGTGACTACCCTTTTCCGCCTGGCCCTGAATATTTCATCGACCCGCCTGATCCTTACCCGGGCGGAGGCCGGGGCGGTGATCAATGCCTTCGGCGTTTTTGTGGTGGGGGGCAATTATGTTGTCGGCCTGATCATCTTTATTATCATTACTTTGGTGCAGTTTGTGGTCATCACCAGCGGCGCAGGGCGTATTGCCGAGGTGGCGGCCCGTTTTACCCTGGATGCCATGCCCGGCAAGCAGATGAGTATTGATGCTGATTTTAATGCCGGGCTGGTGGATGAGGAAGAGGCCCGCCAAAGGCGCCGCAATCTGCAAAAAGAGGCTGATTTTTTTGGGGCGATGGACGGTGCGAGCAAGTTTGTGCGCGGGGATGCTATTGCCGGCGTGGTTATTGTTTTGATCAACATCTGCGGCGGCCTGGCCATCGGTGCACTGCAGCGCGGGATGGACTTGGCCGTAGCGGCCCGCACTTACACTGTTTTAACGGTGGGGGACGGCCTTGTGGCACAGATACCGGCCTTGTTGATCTCCACTGCCGCGGCGATGCTGGTGACACGTTCTACAGCGGATGAAGGTTTTGGCACGGATTTAACTGCCCAGTTTTTTAGTTTTCCCAAAGTGCTGGCCCTGTGTGCCTTTGTCCTTTTTTCTTTGGGGGTCATCCCGGCACTGCCTTTTATGCCGTTTTTTATATTGGCTGCGGCTTGTGGGTTTGGGGCCTGGCTTTTATTTAAGGAAGAACAGGCCGGCAAGGTAAGGGAAAAGGCTGTTGCCGCTGCGGGTGAAAAGCCGCTGCCCCCGGTTGAGGAGGAGCTGCGTTCTCTGCTGCGGGCCGATCTGCTGGAGGTGGAAATTGGTTACAACCTTGTTTCCCTGACTGAAAAGAAAAAAAACGGTGATCTGCTGCAGCGCATTACTGCCGCCCGCCGGCGGATGAGTGCAGAGCTGGGGATTATTGTGCGGCCGATCCGGATACGGGATAATATTCAGCTGCCGCCCCACACCTATGTGATCAAGTTGAAGGGAAATGAAATTGCCCGCGGGGAACTGCGCCCCGGCTATATCCTGGCCTTAAACCCGCCGGAAGTTTCCCTGGCCGCATTGGGCGGCCTGCCCACGCAGGAACCTACCTTTAATTTACCGGCCGCTTGGCTGCTGCCGGAACAAAAGGAAGAGGCGGAGCTGCAGGGCTGTACAGTGGTGGATGTGATCACGGTGTTGATTACCCATCTAACGGAAGTGATCCGCACGCATGCCCATGAACTGTTGGGGCGCCAGGAAGTCAAGGAAATGGTGGAGATGGTCCGGGAAACCCGCCCGGCTGTTGTTGAAGAACTGCTGCCGGACCTGATGAGCGTCGGGGAGGTGCAAAAAATATTGCAAAATCTATTAAAAGAGGATGTCCCGCTTTTGGATCTGCCCTCCATCCTGGAGGTGCTGGCCGACTTTGCACCGGCGGGTAAAGATCCCGACGTGCTCACCGAATATGTGCGCCAATCTGTATCCCGGACAATCAGTGCCCGCTTTGCGGTGGACGGTACAAAACTGCAGGCGATTACCCTCGATCCCCTTTTGGAAAAATGGATTGCCGATGCGCTGCAAGAGACTGTCCAGGGCACCTATCCCGTTTTGGAACCGGAGGCCACGCAAAGAATCCTGCAGGGTGTTTCCCGCTTGGTGGAACAGCTGCGCCAAAAGGGCCTTTCCCCGGTAGTGTTGACTTCCTCGCAGATCAGGCTGCCTTTTCGCCGCTTGGTGGAACGGTATCTGCCCGATTTGGCTGTTCTTTCATTCCATGAAATTCAACCGCAGTTGGAAGTGGAATCCGTGGGGGTGTTGAGCGCAGATGAAAGTTAGAAGGTATTATGTGCAGGATATGAAGGAAGGTATGCACCGTATCAGGAAAGAGCTGGGCCCGGAGGCGCTTATTATCCAGAGCCGCAAGGTGCGGCAGAAAGGGTGGCGGGGTTTTTTTGCCCCGCGGCAGGTGGAGATTACCGCCGCCGTGGGAAAACCGCCCCTGGAGCCGGTAAAACAACCGGGAGGCACTGCTTTTCAAAAAATCCAGGAAGAAATTGGCGAACTGCGGCTGCTGCTGAACCGCCTTTTGGTACGCGGCCCTATGCCGGCAGAAAACAAAGACCAGGACCAGTCCGGGCTGGAAAGCTGGCGTCTGCAGCTGCAGCAGCAGGATGTTTATGCAGAGCTGATCGAAGAATATTTAACAGAGATCGAGGCCGGTTTTGCCGGTGAAATTCAGTTGACAGAAGAAATTGTCGGCCTGGTTTTACGCCAAAAGATCCGTAAAAGCGTGCGGGTGGCGCCGGAAAAAAGTGCCCAGGTTCAGGTTTTTGTGGGGCCTACCGGGGTGGGCAAGACTACAACCCTGGCTAAATTGGCGGCACGCTATGCTTTTTATCAGGGTGAAAAAGTAGGGATCATTACCATAGATCATTACCGCATCGGCGCGGTGGAACAGCTGCGTATTTATGCGGATATTGCCAGCCTGCCCCTGGAGGTGGCGGTCAGTCCGGGTGAACTGCAACGCGCCCTGGAAAAATTGAACGGCTGCCAGCGCATTCTGATAGATACAGCCGGGCGCAGCACCCTAAACCTAAACCATATTCAGGAGCTGGCCGGCTACCTGCAAAACCTGCCGCCGGCAGAAATTTTCATGGTGATCAGTGCTACAACAAAGGCCCGGGACCTAAGGCTTATCTGCGAAAATTTCCGGCGCATCAATTACAACCGCCTTATTTTTACAAAACTTGACGAAACCTCCACATACGGGGCGCTGCTCAACGGGATTCACCTGACCGGTTTGCCGGTCATCTATTTGACTACCGGACAAAGCGTTCCGGACGATCTTCGCTTGGCGGATGCCGAAAAAATAAGCTCTTTGATTTTGGGGGAGGAAGACGATGGCTGACCAGGCAGAGCGGATGCGGGAAATATTCCAAGGTGGACAGGCTTTCAAAATGCCCCGCCAAAGCGGGTTGGCCAGGACCTTTGTAGTGGCCAGCGGTAAAGGGGGCGTGGGAAAGTCTAATATTGTGGTTAATTTAGCCCTTATTTTTGGTCAGTGGGGGCATAAAATTATTATTTTGGATACAGATTTGGGCATGGCCAATGTAAACATACTTTTGAACATCCAACCGCAATATACACTCATCGATG